>NZ_KB906499.1:0-345429 GCF_000381445.1 Thioalkalivibrio sp. ALE22 | reverse complement strand
CTCTTGTGAGTGGTCATGGTCTCGCCCTCCTTGAGGGGTTCCGGTGGTCGCTAACCAACCCGAATACCATGGCCGCTCACCTCCTGCCAGCTTCTGCACATAACTCAGCACACTACTCGACGATCGCCCAAATCCGAGAGGCGCCTAGCGTCAGGATATTGCCGCCCCTTGCCGGTCCGGGCGGCCATCACCTGCCGGAAGCGGCAAAAATCCGACGGAATTCCGTCTTTCGCACACCAAAAGGACAAACAAGTCACTGTTTCGACGATTGTTTTGATCGATGGCATGGATCTCGCATTACCTTCGACCCCAGGATCTTTGCGAGCGAGACAGCCATGAACCGCGACGGGAACGCCCACAACCTGCGACTGGTATCCGCCAAGGGCAAAACCACCGGCGATGCCGGCACCCCCTTTGACGCCCTGGCGTTTGTCCAGTCGCTGTCATCCAGCCTGGAGCTGGGCACGGTCCTCGCCCGGCTGCAGGAACATCTGCATGCCCAGGTTCACCACAGCGGCTGGTTCTTCATCCTGCAGGAAAGCGACGAGACCTGGTCCGGCGGCGACGAGGATCGCCATCGCATCGAATACGGGATGAGCGCGAACGGCGAAACCATGGGCTCGCTGATCCTGATGCGCGGGCGCCGCTTCAGCGACGACGAACAGCAACTGATCGAGGCCCTGCTGGGCCTGGCCGCTCCGGCGCTTGCCAATGCCCTGCGCTTCAAGCGCCTGAACGAGAACCTGGAGACCGACGAGCTGACCGGCCTGGGCAACCGCCGCGCATTCGAGAAACAGGGCGCCCGCTGGCTGGCCGACTGCCGCCGCCAGGGGCGGCCCATGTCGGTGCTGGCCATTGATCTCGATCACTTCAAGCAGATCAACGACGAATACGGCCACAGCGTGGGGGACGACATCCTGCGTCTGGTCGCGCAGACCCTGCGCAGCACCACCCGTGAATCCGACCTGTGCGTGCGCATGGGCGGCGAGGAATTCCTGGCGGTGCTGCCCGGTGCCGACCTGAGCCGTGCGATGGAATGCGCCGAGCGCATCCGCCTGGCCATTGGCGCGCTGCGAACCGCCGCCACGGCAGGCGACCAGTCCACGCTCGAGAGCGACGGCGCGGTCAAGGTGACCGCCAGCATCGGCGTGGCCGGCATCGGGCCCAATACCACTCTGCAGTCGGCCTACCAGTCCGCCGACGAGGCCCTGTACGCCGCCAAGCAGGCCGGCCGCAACCGCGTGCTGGCCGGCAACTGACATCCGCCCCCCGCGGGCGGGTCAATCCGGGTGGCCCTGACCCGAGCCGGGCTGGATGAAATCGACGCAGGTCAGGGGGGTCGACAACACCGCCCGGCGCAGGGCCTCGATGGCCTCCGGGCGCGGAAAACTGGCGCGCCAGGCCAGGGCCACCCGGCGGCTGGGGGCCGGATCCTCGAAACGCCGCACGGCCAGCAGGCGCTGGGCATAGCGATCCGCCCCCACCGCCGTACACGGCAGGATGGTGACCCCCATCCCCGAGGCCACCATGTGGCGAATCGTCTCCAGCGAGGAGCCCTCGAGATTGCGCGGCGTACTGCCGTCCGCGGTCACGGTCCGCTGGCAGTCGGGGCAGCGCTCCAGCACCTGGTCACGGAAGCAATGGCCCGCACCCAGCATCAGCAGCGTGGCATCGGCCATATCCTCCAGGCGCAGCGGATCCTTGTCTTTCAGCGGGTGCGCCGCAGGCAGCACGGCCATGAATGGCTCGTCGTACAGGGGCAGGGTCACCACCCCGGGCTCCTCGAACGGCAGCGAGATGATGATCGCGTCCAGCTCGCCCTGCTTGAGCCGTTCACGCAGCCGGCCGGTGTAGTTCTCCTCGATCACCAGGGGCATGTTCGGGGCACGTTCGCGCAGCGCCGGGATCAGCTCCGGCAGCAGGTAAGGCCCGATGGTGTAGATCGCCCCCAGCCGCAGGGGGCCGGACAGCTGGTCCTGGCTCTGCACCGCAACCGAACGCAACTGCTCCACCTCTGCCAGCACGCGCCGCGCCTGCGCGAGGACCTGTTCGCCCGCCGGCGTCACGGTGACCTCGCCCCGGCCGCGCTCGAACAGCGTGACCCCCAGCTCCTCCTCGAACTTGCGCACCGCGACCGACAGCGACGGCTGGCTGACATGACAGGCCTCGGCCGCATGCCCGAAGTGACGGGCATCCGCGACGGCCACCACATAACGCAGTTCGTTGAGCGTCACGCCGCGCCACCCGCGCTCGGGTCGTCGCGCTCCGGCCCCTGGAACTCCCGCCCGCCATCCGGCCAGTCGAGGGTCACACGCTTCAGTTGCCGGCCTTCCAGCGAGATCTCGCCGGGGTGGCGACCCGCCCCGTCGGCGGAGAATTCGAAGCGATAGCGCCGCTCCAGGGCCAGGCCGCGCTCGCCCCATGTGAGGCGCTGACCGATGCGCACGACGGTCGCATCCAGCAGCTGAACCCCCGCCCGCTCGCATGCCTGGCGCCCCACCCGACGGGCCCGTTCGTTGGCCCGCCAGGTGTCATTCACGTAGAACGCGACCAGTGCCAGGGCGAGGATTATGATCAAGCCGGTCATGGACCGGTATGATAAGCACATTCGTAGCCGAGTTCGCCCGGGCCGACCGGGCCGCATCCGGCTCACTCACTCCGCAATCGGCGTTGCCAGGGCTGCATGACTGCCACCTCCATCCCCTTTTCCGATCTCGCCCGGGGTCTGCGCGTGATCGGACAGCAAGAACTCCTGCCGCGCTTCGAAGCCGGCATCGACGTGGACTACAAGGCCGACGGCAGCGTGATCACCGAGGCCGACCACGCGGTGGACGCCCAGGTGCGCGAGCTGCTGCGACTGCACGGGCAGCGCGAACCGGTGTTGAGCGAGGAGCAGGCGCGCGCGGAACAGGCACAGGTCCTGGAGACCGCCCCGGCCTTCTGGCTGGTGGACCCGCTCGACGGCACCTCCAATTTCGCCGGCGGCATGCCCTTCTTCGCCATCTCCATCGCCCGCATTGCAGGCGACCGGGTCACCCACGGGGCGACCTACGACCCGGTTCGCGACGAACTGTTCACCGCGACCGAGGACACCGCGCTGGAGCTCAACGCCGCCACCCCGCCGGCGGCCCGGCGACCACCGGTCCCGGAGCTGAAACGCGCCATCGCCCTGGTCGACTACAAGCGGCTGGACGCCCCACTGGCGCGCGAACTGGCCAGCCATGCCCCGTTCCGGTCGCAACGCAACCTCGGGGCCTGCGCCCTGGAGTGGGCCTGGCTGGCGGCCGGGCGCGCCGATCTGTACCTGCATGGCGGACAGGCCCCCTGGGACAGCGCGGCCGGCGGACTGATGCTCGCCCGCGCGGGCGGGGCCATGTGCGACCTCGGGGGCCGCCCGGTGTTCGGTCGCTCCCTGGCCAAGCGTTCCGCGGTAGCGGCCCGCTCCTCCGCCCTGCTCGCCGACTGGCGGGCCTGGCTGGCCCCCTGGCTCGCACCACGCGAGGATGCCTCGTGATCGGGCGGCGCAAGCGCGGTGTCAGCGCCCGCCTGAATGTCGGCGGGGCCGACTTCACGCCCCGCTATCTGCCGATCGCATGGAAGATCGTGGCGGCCATCGCCGGGCTTACGCTGGCCGGGATCGTGACCCTGTCGGCCGTGGTGCTGAACCAGGTCAGCAATGTGCTGGACAACCAGATCCGCGCCCAGGCCGAGATCACGGTGGCGCCGGTCGCGCGCACTTCGGCCGAGTTGATGCTGGCGGAGGACTACCTGACCCTGGAGACCCTGCTGAACTCGCTGGTGGAGGAGGGGCGGGTCGAATCCATCGCCGCCTACGCGATCGATCGCGGCCAGGTCGCGCGTGCCGGAACCCCGCCGGAGCAGTCTCTCACCGACGGCGTGTGGCCCCTGGCGCCCACGGTGGAACCGTACCGCCGCGAGGTCCTCTTTCAGGATGTGCAGGTGGGCTACATCGAGGCCTATATCGACACCTCGCCCATGCAGGAACTCATCCGCAACACCCTGAATGCCGGGATTGCCACGGCCATCGGGGTCTTCCTGCTGAGCCTGCTGCTGGCGATCGACATCAGCAAGCGCCTGGTGCGGCCGCTGGAACGCCTGGCCGAGAGCATGCGCTCGCGCTTCCGGCCGATGGACGCCGAGGGCAACCCCCTGCCCATGGTGCGCCAGGACGAGATCGCCCAGCTGACCGATGCCTTCAACGACATGGCGCGCGACCTGCTGCGCAAGGACCAGGTCGAGGCCGCCCTGCGCCGCTACGTATCGGACGCCATCGCCCAGGACATCCTGGAGAACCTGGACCGGGTCGAGCTGGGCGGGCGCGCGGTGGAGGGCTCGGTCCTGTTTGCCGACATCCAGGGCTATACGGCGCTGTCGGAGCGCTGCAGCCCGGAGGCCCTGGGCCGGATGCTCAACGAATTCTTCGGCCCGATGTCGGAATGCATTGCCCGTCACGGAGGCACGGTGGACAAGTACATGGGCGACTGTACCATGGCGGTCTTCGGCCTCGGGACGGACGCCGGCAACCACCGCCTGACCGCTGTGCAGACCGGCCTGGCCCTGCTGGAAACCGTCGCCTCGATCAATGCCGAACGCGAACGCCGGGGCGAGCCCCGGGTGGAATTCCGTATCGGCCTGAACGCCGGCGAGATGCTGGCCGGCAACATGGGGGCCGAGGACCGCATGCAGTTCACCGTAGTCGGCGACACCGTCAACCTGGCCGCCCGCCTGGTCACGGTCGCGCCCCCCGGCGGGCTGGTCACGACCGCCGCATTCATGGAGCACGAGCAGGTGAAGGGACACTTCCGCACCGAAGACTGGGGCACCCACGAGCTGCACGGCGTCAGCGAGGCCGTTCCGGTCACCCGGGTCCTGGACCGCGCATGACCACACGCGGCGGCCTCCTCCCGCTCGCGGGCATCCTGCTGGCGGTCCTGCTGGTCCAGGGCTGCGCGGCCCTGGACCCCTTCGCCCCGCCGGAGCAGCGCATCGAGCGCGCGCTGGAGGCCGGCGACTACCAGCGCGCCCTGGAGC
The DNA here is from genome assembly GCF_000381445.1 of Thioalkalivibrio sp. ALE22. Classification (NCBI taxonomy): domain Bacteria; kingdom Pseudomonadati; phylum Pseudomonadota; class Gammaproteobacteria; order Chromatiales; family Ectothiorhodospiraceae; genus Thioalkalivibrio; species Thioalkalivibrio sp. ALE22. Next base: position 340,377 of record NZ_KB906499.1, on the reverse strand, counting down.
TGATCGAGCAGCACGAGCCGGAACCGCAAGCGGAATGGACCGAGCGCCGTGAGGAAATCGAGCGCGCGGCCGAGACCGCCGCGGCCGCGGCCATGGACGAGGCGCGCGCCGCCTCGGCCGAGGGCGCCGTGGCCCGCGCCCTGGAGATCCTCGAGGACGCCGAGCAGAAGCTGCCGCCCGCCAGCGAACGGCGCCAGTACATCGAGCAACTCGAGCGCCAGCGGCAAGTCGGCCTGCAGACCCTGGAACAACGCCACGACATCCTCGAGGCCCGCGCCCTGGTCCAGCAGCTGCGCCTGCTGGAGGTGATGCGTCCGCTGGTGCGGCGCAGCGAACAGCTGCCGGACGATCCCGACCGCCTGGCCCAGCGCCGCGACCCCCTGGCCCGGTCGCTGGCCGGCTACGCCGCGGATACCGAGGGCGAGGAACGCCTGGAGCTGCTGCGCCTGGCCCAGAACCTGGCACCCGCCTCGGAACGCGCGCGACGCATCGCGGAACTGGAGCAGGAACTGCGCGAGGCCGAGGCCCCCGCGGTCGAGGACGAGGTCCCGCGCTCCACCATCAACGCACGCCTGCGCCAGGCCCTGGAGGCCGACGACCTGGCCACGGCCGCGCGCTGGTGCCGCAGCGAGATCACCCCCGATGCCGACGCCTCCGGCCCGGACCAGGCCGCGCAGCGGGCGCACCGCGTGCTGTGCGAGGAATGGCGCGAACGCCGCGACGCACGCGCCGAGGAACTGCTGGAAGCGGGGCGCGGGCACTACTCCGCCGGGCGCATCGAAGAGGCCCTGGAGCACTGGCAGGAAGGGCTCGACCTGGCCCCCGATCACGCCGGACTGATCACCGCCCACGAGCGCGCCCTGCGGGTAATCGAGCGCCTGGAGAGCCTGCGCGTGCCGGAACCCCTGCCCGCGACCGACGAGGCGACCCCGCCCGCCGACGCGCCGCAAGCCGAACCCGAGGCCCCCTGACCACCTCCCCGCAACGCCCCCTTCCGGCGCTGCGGGCCGCACGCATTCGCCGTAGAATACGCCCGCCCACCGGAGCAAGAGCCCGCCACGCATGAATCCCGCCGTCCAGGAACTGATCGCCGACGAACCCCACCGCGTCCTGCAGCTGGGCGACACCGAGGTCGTGGTGCTGGGGACCGCGCACGTCTCGCGCGCCAGCGCCGACAAGGTGCGCGCGCTGGTGGACACCGGCGCCTTCGACAGCGTCGCCATCGAGCTGTGCGAGAGCCGCCAGCGAGCCATGCTGGATCCAGATGCCATCGGCCGCATGGACCTGTTCAGCGTGATGCGCAAGGGCCAGGCCCCGATGATCGCCGCCAGCCTGGCGCTGGGCGCCTATCAACAACGCCTGGCCGACCAGTACGGCATCGAGCCGGGGGCCGAGATGCGCGCGGCGATGGACGGCGCCCTGGACCGCGGCCTGCCGCTGGCCCTGATCGACCGCGACATCGGCCTGACCCTGCGCCGCACCTACCGCGCCGTGCGCTGGTGGGAGCGCATGGGGCTGATCGGCGGCCTGTTCGGCTCGGTGCTGTCGCGCGAGAAGATCGACGAATCGGAGATCGAGCGACTCAAGGAAGGCGACATGCTGGAGTCCACCTTCAGCGAGTTTGCCGAGCAGTCCGAGGATCTCTACCGCACGCTGATCGAGGAGCGCGACCACTACATGGCCGCCCACCTGCGCCGGCTCGCGGCCAACCCGGACACCCGCCGCATCCTCGCCGTGGTCGGGGCCGGGCACCTGCCCGGGATTGCCGAACAGGCCGAGGATCACCTGACCCCGCCAGACGCGATCCTCGAGGCGCTCGACCAGGCCCCGCCCAAGGCGCGCTGGCCGAAGGTCATCCCGTGGGTGGTGATCGGGGTCATCCTGGCCGGCTTCGCCATCGGCTTCTCGCGCAACCCGGACATCGGGGTGCAGATGGTCACCGACTGGGTCCTGATCAATGGCGGCCTGGCGGCGATCGGCGCGATCGTAGCGCTGGCCCACCCACTGACCGTGCTCACCGCCGCCCTGGCCGCCCCGCTGACCTCGCTGAACCCCACCATCGGGGTCGGCTTCGTGGCGGCGGCGGCCGAGCTGTTCCTGCGCAAGCCCCGGGTCTCCGACTTCGCCAGCCTGCGCCAGGACACCACCACCCCGCGCGGCTGGTGGCGCAACCGCGTCTCGCGCGTGCTGCTGGTCTTCCTGCTGACCACCCTGGGCTCCGCCGCCGGCACCTACATCGGCGGCGCCCGCGTCTTCAGCCACCTCTTCGGCGGCTAGCAAGGGCTGATTGATTTCACCACGAAGGGCACGAAGGCACGAAGAAGGGCAAGGTCAAGGGCGCTTGCACCACAGAGGGCACAGAGGACACGGAGAAAGGCATTACTTGGGTTGAGAACGCCCTCTGGAGGGCGGCCGGTCACCGGACATAAGACTCACAGCGGAACCGAACCAACGCAGCTGAAAGCACCGGTCCTTTCTCCGTGAACTCTGTGCCCTCCGTGGTTAATCCGCCCTTTGTCTTTCTTCGTGCCTTCGTGTGCTTCGTGGTGAACCCAACACCTACTCGGGGATGCGCAGGACGAGTTTGCCGCGGCGGCCGCCGGCCTCGATGCGGCGGTGGGCCTCGGCCGCCTCGGCCAGGGGCAGGGTGTCCTCGACGTTGACCTGCAACCGCCCGCTGGCCAGCCGGGCCAGGCCCTCGGCCACGAGGGTCCCCTGGTGCTTCAGGCGCCGGCGATCGTTCTCCAGCATCGGGGTCAGCATCAGTTCCAGGCTGATACTCGGGTTGCGCAACCGCGCGGGGTTCCAGTCGACATCCGCCGGGGGTGCCAGCAGGGTCACCAGGTCGCCGCCATAGGCCACCTGGGCCAGGCCCTCGCGGAAGGTCTCGCCCCCCACGGTATCCAGCACGATGTCGAAGCCCCGACCATCGGTGTACTGGCGAATCGTCTCCTCGGCGTCGGGCTTGCGGAGATCGACGACATCCACGCCCAGGGCCGTGACGATGGCGGCGGCCTCGTCGCGCCGTATCAGGCCCAGCACGCGGGCGCCGGCCGCACGCGCGATCTGCACCGCCATCTGGCCCACGCCACCGGCCGCCGCATGCACCAGCACACTCTGTCCGCGCTGCAGATCGGCCCGCTCGAACAGGGCCTCCCACGCGGTCAGCCAGGTCAGCGGCAGGGCCGCGGCCTGGATATCGGACACCGCCGAGGGCACCGGGACCACCGCGGCCTCCGGCACCACCACCTGCTCGGCGTAGGTACCCGGATCGGCGCCGACCCCGCCAAAACAGAAGGCCACACGTTGCCCCGGCCGCGCGTGGTGTACCGCGCTGCCGCATTCCTCGACGATGCCGACGCCATCGCAACCGGGGGTGTTGCGGGGGGCGCCGGGGACGATCATGCCGCCGCCGCGCACCTTGGTATCCACCGGATTGACGCCGGCGGCCAGCATCCGGACACGGACCTGGTCGGGGGCCGTCAACGCCGGTTCCGCCACCTCGTCCAGGCGCAGGACCTCGGCGGTGCCGGGTTCGTCAAACACCACTGCTCGCATGGAACCTCCCAGACAAATTCGAATGGTTGTGCCCGCGCGCCGGGACGACCCGGTCCCGCGCTACAGGCCGATACCGATCCCGATGCCGAAGCGCACGCCGCCGGATGAACGCGGCGGGTCGGGCTCCGGCCACAGATGCACCGAGTGGGCATCCAGCACCGGGAAGACGTAGTCCAGTTCACCGATCCGCCCTTCCTCGACGCCGGTAACCGTGCCTACGCCCGTGATGCGGCGACCGGCGCGATAGTCCACCGGGTCGGCGAAACCGTCCACCCGCAGGCGGAAGCGCCCGGTGGTGGACTGCCGGGTCTGCGGCTCCTGGCGAGTCAGTGGGTAGCCAACCACCTCGACGAAGGTGGCCTCGGCGCGATTGTCCACCCGAGCGATGACGCCGCCCCAGACCTGCTCGTCGGCGGGCAGGCTGTCCGCCGTGACGGCCCGCGGTTCGACCTGCACGGACGGGTCGTCAGGCGCCTCCAGCGGCCCGGAGGCACAGGCGATCAGGAACAGGGGCAGCAGAAGGGCTGCCAGGGGAAATCGGAATCGGGACATACTCACCAGTACCACGGATGCGGGTGATAACGCCCGTAGACCCCGTAACGCGGGCCCCAGGGGCTGTAGAACGGATCGTAGAAGGGGTCGTAGAACGGGTCGCGATAATACCGCTCGGACGGCGGCGGCCGGCGCGGCCACAGGTACACCGCATCCGCCTGCAGGGTCACGAAGGTATAGGCGTAGTCACCGATACTGCCTTCCTCGATGCCCTGGATGACGCCGCGTACGGTGACCTCGCGGCCCTCGGCGTAGACCTGGGGGTCCAGGAACCCGCTGCTGACCGCGCGAAAGCGCCCCGGGGAGCGGTCAGCCTCCCGCGGGCGGCCCTGGCGATCCAGTTCGCGGGCGACCACCTCCAGCCGGGTGCCGCCGTCGGTGTTCTCGATGGCCGCGATCACTCCGCCCCAGACCACGACCTCGCCCTTCACCGCCTCGGGGTCGGCGAGCACCTGCTCGCGATCCGGTGCCGCGGCCGGCAACGGGGCCAGCGTCGCCGGCACCCCGGCGCAGCCCGCCAGCAGGAACAGCAAGCCGGCCGCGAACCACACGCGCAGACCCGGGTTGATACAGGCGGACATCGACATAATGCTTCCGACCCCGGAGGCCGGCGCGGGTTCACACCACGCTCTCACGCGCGCGGCTCCGCGTCGTGCGCCGGATCGCAGAGGTCCTGCACCGCCAGCACCTCGTGCTGGGCCTCCTCCACGGCGGAGAGCAGGACCTCGGGGGCCAGGTGCAGGGCCTCCCAGACCGCCGGGTCCACCGGTGGGGCGTCGGCCCAGTCGCGCGAGTCGATCTCGGCCAGATGGGCGCCGGTATTGGCCAGGTGCACCAGCATCACGGCGGTGCGGTGGCGCTCCGGCGCCTGCATGGGCTGATGATGACCGGCCAGGCAATCGACCAGCAGCTCCGGCAGTCCCCAGTGCTCGGCCAGGGCCCCGCCCAGCTCCGCGTGATCAAACCCCAGCTGGGCACGTTCCGCACCCTGCGGGCTGAGCCCGTCGCCGACATCCAGGCTGGAGAGGAAGGCCCGATGGGCCGATTCCGGCGACTGCGAGAACAGCAGCAGCTTGCCCAGGTCATGCAGCAGACCGGCCAGGAAGATCCCGCTGGCCTGGCGTGGCAGCACCCGCATCGCCAGCTGACGCGCGATCACCGCGCAGTAAGCGGAATGCCGCCAGAAGACTTCCAGCGGCAGGCGTTCCTGATCGGGGATGCTGGCCGTCGCGCGGGTGATCGCACTGGCCACCACCAGGCGCTGCAGGGCATCGCGCCCCAGCATCGCGATCGCGCGGTCCACCGAGTCGATGGTCCGCGCGGGGGCGTAGGCGGGGCTATTGGCGATACGCAGGACCAGGGCCACCAGGCCGGGGTCGCGGCTCAGGCTGTTCGCGATCTGGACCGCGGTCGCGTTGTCGTCCTCCAGAAGACGCGCGACCTCGAATACCACCTGCGGCATCGCCAGCAGCTTGTCGGCCGACTGGACCCGGGCCTCCAGGGAATCGTTGGCGGAACGCTCGGACATGGATGGATCCTCTTGCCGGAGCGAAGCGCCGATCGCTTCGCCCCACTCGTCCTGTTCCCGGGCCGGCGCGCTGCCACGGCCCGGACGTCTCTACTGTAGCCGCTGTCCCGATCGTTGTAACCCGGCGGGGCAACGAACCATACTCGAGGGTCCGGGTCTATCGAGAGTCGATTCGACGATCAAGGAGGTGTTCGATGTTCGCCAAACCCGCTTTCGCGCCGCTCGCCGTCCTGCTGGCCGGACTCCTGCCCGGCCTCGCCTTCGCCGGCATCCAGACCGAAGAGGTCGCTTACGACCACGACGGTGACGAGATGACCGGCTACCTCGCCTACCCCGAAGGCGACGGCCCGCATCCGGCGGTCCTGGTCATCCACGAGTGGTGGGGCCACAACGACTACGCCCGCGACCGCGCCGAGCAACTCGCCCGCGAGGGCTACACGGCCTTCGCCCTGGACATGTACGGCAGCGGCAAGCTGGCCGACCACCCCTCCACCGCCGGTGAATTCGCCGGCGAGATCCGCGAGAACCGCGATCTGATGCTGGGCCGTTTCCAGGCCGCCTACGACTGGCTGCGCGCGCATGATGCGGCGGCCGATGCCGCACCCTCCGCGGTCGGCTACTGCTTCGGTGGCACTGTGGCCCTGGAGGCTGCACGCGCCGGGATGGACCTGAACATTGCGGCCAGCTTCCACGGCGGCCTGGGGACCGAGCACCCGGCCGAGGCCGGCAAGGTCACGGCGGAACTGCTCAGCTTCACCGGCACCGCGGATCCGATGATCCCGCCGGAACAGATCGCCGGCTTCCAGGACGAGATGCAGAATGCCGAGGCGCGCTACACCGTGGTGGAATTCTCCGGGGTGAAGCACAGCTTCACCAACCCCGGGGCCGACGCCATTGCCGAGGAATTCGGCATGCCGGTGGGCTATGACGCCCGCGCGGACCACGACTCCTGGAACCATCTGCTGGGCGTACTGCGCGACCGCCACCAGTAGGAAATGCCCCCGGCGGGCCCCGGGTCACCCGGGCCCGCCACCTCCCAACAACTCATCGAATCGCCGGGCCCTCCGGCGACGTCAGTATCCACGCAGGTAGATCGCCACACCCAGGGCGACCACAACCGCCAGCACTCCTACGAAGGCCACCCGGAACCAGCGCCGGCGCCCCAGGCGCTCGGAACGCCTGTGCGGCGGGTCTGACGCTGGCGCGCGCAGGCGGTCCTCCGGCTCCGCCTTGACCGACCCCTCGGGATCGGCCGGGCGCTCGGGCTCTGCGGCCGCCGTGGTGCTGTGTCCGGTCAGGGCGTGTTCCAGATCGCGGATACGGCCACGCAGCTCCTGATTGCGCTGCTGAGACTCGGCCAGTTCCTGTTCGCGCGCTACCAGGCGCTCGCCCAGATCCGCCGCCGAGTCCCCGGTGTCCGCGCAGCGCTGCTCCGCCTCCGCCTGGGCCTTCTCCGCGGCGGCCGCCCGCTCGCACTGCTGATTGCGCTCGCGGCGCAGGCGATCGGCCTCGGCTCGCGCGTCCTGCAGCTCTTTCTGCACCGCGTCGCGCTGGCGCTCCAGCTCGACCAGGTCATGATCCAGGCGAACGTTCTCGCCCTCCAGTTCGCGCACCCGGCTGCGCAGTTGCTCGGTCGCCTCGCTGGCCGCCGCGGGTGCCCCGGCCTCCTCGGCCTCCAGCTCCTCGACCCGCGCGCGCAGCGTGGCCAGTTCGGCCTCGCGGGCCTCGGCCTGCTCGCCGGCGGCCGCGGCCTCCTCGTCGCGCGCCCGCGCCTCGGCCAGCGCCGTCTCGGTCTCCTCCAGCCGGGCCTGCAGGGTCTCGATCTCGCGCTCGCGTTCCTCGGCGCGCTGGAAGGCCGCCGTGGATTCATCGCGAGCCTCGCCCAGGGCATTGCGCAGGCGCTCCAGTTCCTTCTGCGCCTCGCGCTCGTTGGCGGACTGCTGGCGCAGCATCAGCTCGCGACGCAGGCGCTCGACCTCTTCGCGCAGCGCCGCGGCCTCGGCGGTATCGACTTCCGCGCCGGCGCTCGCGGGCTCCGGGGGCGGCGGCAGCAGTTCGGCCACCACCTCGCGCACACGGGTCGGCACGAACGGCTTCATCAGGACGGCGCTGGCGCCCAGCGAACGCCATTCGTCGCTGGCGGCCTCGTCGCTCTCCTGGCCGGTCACGATCGCCACCGGGAGATCGGCAGGGACATTCTCGATGCCATCGCGCACACGGAGCAGCAAATCCTGGCCGTCGATCCCCGGCATCGAGAGATCGGTCAGGACCAGGCCGATATCCGGATACTGCTGCAGCAGCTCCAGGGCCTGCTCGCCATCGGCGGCCTCGTAGACCGTGTGCTGGCCCTGCAGGATGCGCTGCAACGCGACCCGGATGACCTTGGAGTCATCCACCACGAGAATCGCGGCGCGTTTCGGATCCGGCGTCTGCTCGTTCATTCCTTCCCCCTGACTGACATCCGCCCGTCCAGTGACGGCGCGGCCTCGATCATGGCCGACGGACCGCGACCGATGCTCCCTGTACCAGCAAGACTAAGGGGCGCGGCCTCCGGATGCCAGTGGCCGCCAACGGGCAACCGGAACGCGTTCACGTTTTGTCCGCGCGGGCTACACTGGCTTGGACTTCCACTTGACCGAGTAGAGATCCCGGCGGCGGTCGCGCAGGTTGCGCACCGAGCCGTGGTTGCGCAGCTCCTTCAGGTTATCGAGGTCGAGGTCCACGATCAGCGTCATCTCGGTATTCGGAGTCGCCTCCGCCGCCACCGCGTCATGCGGGAAGGCGAAGTCGGACGGGGTGAAGACGGCGGCCTGGGAATATTGCATGTCCATGTTCTCGACCTTGGGCAGGTTGCCCACCGAGCCGGACATCACCACGTAGCACTCGTTCTCGATGGCGCGTGCCTGGGCACAGCGCCGCACCCGAAGGTAGGCGTTCTTGGTGTCGGTCCAGTAGGGGACGAACAGGATCTGCAGGCCATGATCGGCCATCACCCGGGGCAGTTCGGGGAATTCCACGTCGTAGCAGATCAGGATGCCGATCTTGCCGAAGTCGGTATCGAAGACATGCACCTCGTCGCCCCCCTGCAGGCCCCAGTAGGAGACCTCGTCGGGGGTCACGTGGACCTTGTACTGGCGGTCCCAGGTGCCGTCGCGGCGGCACAGGTAAGAGACGTTGCGCAGCACGTCGTCGGTGTATTCGGGCATCGACCCGGCCACGATGTTGATGTTGTAGGCCAGCGCCAGGCGCACCATTTCCTCGCGCACCGCCTCGGTGTATTCGGCCAGGCGGCGCACGGCCTCGGCCGGGTAGTCCTGGTTGAACGCCCCCATCAGCGGGCCGTTGAAGAATTCCGGGAACAGCACGCAATCCGCGCGGTAGCCGGAGACCGCATCCACGAAGTACTCCACCTGCTGGAACAGGGCATCGAGATCCACCGTCGGGCGCATCTGCCACTGGACCACGCCGATGCGCACGTCCGAGCGGCTACCGCCGATCAGCTTCTCCTTCTCCTCGTAGTAGATGTTGAGCCACTCGATCAGGGTGGCGTAGGCCCCGGACTTCTCGTCGTCCGGCAGGTAGTTGGTGATGATCTTGCGGACGTGAAAGTCGTTCGCCAGCTGGAAGGTCAGGATCGGATCGGTGATCTCGTGGTTCTTCACCCGGCGCACGTACTGCTGCGGGGTCAGCTCGTCGCGGTACTGCTCGTAGCCGGGGATGCGCCCGCCGGCGACGATCGCCCGCAGGTTCAGCTTCTCGCACAGCTCCTTGCGCGCATCGTACAGCCGCCGCCCCAGGCGCAGCCCGCGATAGTCCGGATGCACGAAGATATCCACGCCGTAGAGCGTGTCGCCGTCCGGGTCATGGGTGGTCAGGAAGCCGTTGCCGGTGATCTGCCAGTAGTTGTGGTGATCGCCGAAGCGCTTGTATTCGACGATCAGGCTGATCGCCGCGGCCACCACCTTGCCGTTGTCCTCGATGCAGATCTGGCCCTCGGGAAAACGCATCACCTGGGAGCGGAACTGTGCCTCGCTCCAGGCGCCGTCCAGGTCGTGGTAGACCCGCTCCATGATCTCGCGGATGTCCTCGTAGTCCTCGATCCGGGTCGGCCGCAGGGTGAGGTGGTGCTGGGGATTGGATTCGTTGTCCGCGTCGGTCGTCACGCTCGGGGCTCCGGGGGTTGAGAAGGAAACGCAGGATGCACGGTGCACCGGCCGGGATCAAAAGATCCAGGCCAGCATCAGCCAGAAGAAGACGAAGAACAGGAAAAAGCCGGGGATCATGAACTGCAGCTCCCCGATCAGGCCCTCGCCGGCGGCCAGGGCAAACACGATCGAGATCAGGACCGACACGATGGCCGCGACCAGCGCGGCGTTCTTCAGGCCCATACCGTCGTCGAAGGTCAGCGCCACCCAGTCCGACAGCCCCGGCAGGGAGACCGCCGCCGCCAGCACCAGCAGGGCCACCAGCAGGGCGACCAGCGCCGAGGTGCCCAGCAGGATGCGCAGCGCCAGGCGGCTGTCGGAGCGATCGCTCCGGCTCATGCCAGGGCCTCGCGGCGACCGCGCACGTACTCGCGCACGCGGTTGGGGTCGGGGATGCCGGTGACCCGGAACTCCGGGTTGTCGCCAGTGGTGTACACCGCGATTCGGCCCACCCGGAAGATGCGGTCGAAAAAGCTCTGGTCCACCTTCACCGTGCGGATCTGGCCGATATCCAGATCCACATGCGACTTCGACAATAGACCGCGCTCGAGATGCACCTGGTCGGCATCGATGCGCAGCCGAACCGAGCGGGTCTGCAGATACCACCACAGCAGGATCAGCAGGCCGAGCCCGAAGGCCGGGATCAGTACCAGGCTGAGGATGAAACCGAACGGGTGATTGCGGAACATCGCCGGTCGGGCGTCGATCGCGGGTTCACGGGCGGACATGCACGAACTCCGGTTGCGGGCGGACCCGAACAGTTTGGCGCGGCCACCCAGACAAAGCGAGCCCCGCACCGGGGATTCCCTGATGCGGGGCTCGCAGTTTGCCGGACCCGCCCGCTCGCACGGGTCGGCCCGGAGACGGGACCGGGGTGTTACGCGGTCCGGGCCTCGCGCTCGGCCTTGGCTTCCGCCTTGGCCTCGTCGCTGTCGTCATAGCCAATGTTCGGCGCGAGCCAGCGCTCGGCCTCCTCGAACGACATGCCCTTGCGCTTGGCGTAGTCCTCGACCTGGTCGCGGTTGACCTTGCCGAGACCGAAGTAACGCGACTCCGGATGGGCGAAGTACCAGCCGGACACGGCCGAGACCGGCAGCATGGCGTAGCTCTCGGTGAGCGTCATGCCAGCGTTCTCTTCCGGCTGCAGGAGCTCCCACAGGGTGGACTTCTCGGTGTGCTCCGGGCACGCCGGGTAACCCGGGGCCGGGCGGATACCCTGGTACTTCTCCTCGATCAGGTCCTCGTTTTCGAGCGACTCGTCCGGGACATAGCCCCAGAATTCGCGGCGCACATGCTGATGCATGCACTCGGCGAAGGCCTCGGCCAGGCGGTCCGCCAGGCTCTTCACGAGGATCGAGTGGTAGTCGTCGTTGGCCTTCTCGAATTCCGCGGCCTTGGCGTCGACATCGCCACCGGCACTGACCGCGAAGGCCCCGATGTAGTCGGGACCGCCAGCCTCCTTCGGCATCACGAAATCGGCCAGCGAGTGGCTCGGCTGACCCCGGCGCTTCTCGGTCTGCTGACGCAGGTGATGCAGCTTCTTCAGCACCTTGGAGCGATTCTCGTCGGTATAGACCTCGATATCGTCATCATTGACGGTGTTCGCCGGGAAGAAGCCCACCACGCCCCGCAGGGTGACCCACTTCTCATCGATCATCCGCTGCAGCATCTCCTGGGCGTCCTTGAACAGCTTGCGCGCCTCTTCACCCACCTTCTCGTCATCCAGGATGCGCGGGTAGGCGGCGTGCAGCTGCCAGGAGTGGAAGAACGGCGTCCAGTCGATGTACTCGGCGACCTCGTTCAGATCGTAGTCGTCGAAGCGCAGCAGCACGGAGCCGTCGCCATGCGGGTGCAGCACGGTCGGCTCGCCCGGCAGCTTGTCGGTTTCCAGCGCCTTCGGCTTGGTCGGGGTATAGCTCGACCAGTCGATCTGCGGCTTGTTGGCGCGCGCCTTCTCCAGGGTGACCCACTGGGTCTTCTTCTTGCGCCCGGCGTTCTGCACGCGCAGCTTTTCGTACTCCTCGCGGATCTCGGCGGCGTACTTCTCGCGCAGTTCGGGGCTGATCAGGCTCTGGGCCACACCCACCGCACGCGAGGCGTCCTTCACCCAGACCACCGGGCCGGAGTAGTTCGGCTCGATCTTGACTGCGGTGTGGGCGCGCGAGGTGGTCGCGCCCCCGATCATCAGCGGCGTGGTCATGCCTTCGCGCTCGAGATCGGCGGCGAAGTTGGCCATCTCCTCCAGCGAGGGGGTAATCAGGCCGGACAGGCCGATGACGTCGACATCGTGCTCCTTGGCGGCCTTCAGGATCTCGGCGCCCGGCTGCATCACGCCGATGTCGATGACCTCGAAGTTGTTGCACTGCAGCACGACGCCGACGATGTTCTTGCCGATGTCGTGGACGTCGCCCTTCACCGTGGCCATCAGGATCTTGCCGTTGTTCTCGGTGCCGGTCTTCTCGGCCTCGATGTACGGGATCAGATGGGCCACGGCCTTCTTCATCACGCGGGCGGACTTGACCACCTGCGGCAGGAACATCTTGCCCTCGCCGAACAGGTCGCCGACCACGTTCATGCCGTCCATCAGCGGACCCTCGATCACCTGGATCGGGCGGTCATAGGCCTGGCGCGCCTCTTCGGTGTCCTCGACCACGTAGGTGTCGATGCCCTTGACCAGGGAGTGCTCGAGGCGCTTGGTGACTTCCCATTCACGCCACTCGAGGTTCTCCTCCTTCTTGCCGCCGCCCTGGCCCTTGTACTCCTCGGACAGGTCAAGCAGTCGCTCGGTCGCGTCATCGCGACGGTTCAGGACCACATCCTCGACCGCTTCCTTCAGCTTCTCGTCGATGTCGTCGTAGACCGCGAGCTGGCCGGCGTTGACGATGCCCATGTCCATGCCCGCCTTGATGGCGTGGTACAGGAACACCGCGTGGATCGCCTCGCGCACCGGTTCGTTGCCGCGGAAGGAGAACGACACGTTGGACACGCCGCCGGAGACCAGCGCGTGCGGCAGGTCGTTCTTGATGCGGCGGGTGGCCTCGATGAAGTCCACGCCGTAGTTGTTGTGCTCTTCGATACCGGTCGCGACCGCGAAGATGTTCGGGTCGAAGATGATGTCTTCGGCCGGAAAACCGACCTTCTCGGTCAGCAGCTTGTAGGCGCGGGTGCAGATCTCGACACGGCGGTCCTCGTTGTCGGCCTGGCCGTCCTCGTCGAAGGCCATGACCACGATCGCGGCGCCGTAGCGGCGGCACAGCTGGGCCTGCTTGATGAAATTCTCCTCGCCCTCCTTCATGGAGATCGAGTTGACCACCGGCTTGCCCTGCACGCACTTCAGGCCGGCCTCGATGATCTCGAACTTGGAGGAGTCGATCATCACCGGCACGCGGGCGATATCCGGCTCGCCGGCGAGCAGATTCAGGAATCGGACCATCGCGTCCTGCGACTCCAGCATCCCCTCGTCCATGTTGATATCGATGATCTGGGCGCCGCCCTCGACCTGGTTCAGCGCGACTTCCAGCGCGACGTCGTATTCCTCGTTCTGGATCAGGCGCAGGAACTTGCGCGAGCCGGTCACGTTGGTGCGCTCGCCGACGTTCACGAACAGCGAGTCGTCAGTAATGTTGCACGGCTCGAGGCCCGACAGGCGACAGGCCGCGGCAACCTCCGGGACCTTGCGCGGCGGATGCTTCTCCACCGCCTCGCGCATCGCGCGGATGTGCTCCGGCAACGTGCCGCAGCAGCCGCCGATGATGTTCAGCAGGCCCTGCTCGGCCCAGGGGCCAACGTCCGCGGCCATCTGCTCCGGCGACTCGTCATAGTCACCGAACTCGTTCGGCAGACCGGCGTTCGGGTGCGCGGAGACAAACGTGTCGGCAATGCGCGACAGCTCTTCCACGTACTGGCGCATCTCTTTCGCACCCAGCGCGCAGTTCAGGCCGATGGAGACCGGGTTCGCATGACGCACCGAGTTCCAGAAGGCCTCGGTGGTCTGGCCGGACAGGGTACGGCCGGAGGCGTCGGTGATGGTGCCGGAGATCATGATCGGGAGGTCCTTCCCGAGCTCGTCTTCCAGGGTCTTCACCGCGAAGATCGCGGCCTTGGCGTTCAGGGTGTCGAACACCGTCTCGATCAGCAGCAGGTCCACGCCGCCCTCGACCAGAGCCTCGGCGGCCTCCTTGTAGGCCTCGACCAGGGTGTCGAAATCGACGTTCCGCGCACCCGGGTCGTTCACGTCCGGCGAGATCGACGCGGTACGGTTGGTCGGGCCGAGGATGCCAGCCACGTAACGCGGCTTGTCCGGGGTCTTCTCGGTCCAGGCATCGGCGGCCTTGCGCGCGAGCTTCGCGGATTCGCGGTTCAGCTCGGGGACCAGATCCTCCATGTGGTAGTCCGCCATCGCGATGCGGGTACCGTTGAAGGTGTTGGCCTCGATGATGTCGGCGCCGGCCTCGAGATAGTCGTTGTGGATCTGCTCGATGATGTCCGGACGGGTCAGCGACAGCAGGTCGTTGTTGCCCTTCAGGTCGGACTCCCAGTCCTTGAAGCGCTCGCCGCGATAGTCGGCCTCCTCCAGCTTGTACAGCTGGATGGTGGTCCCCATGCCGCCGTCCAGGATCAGGATGCGCTCTTTCAGCGCCTTCTCGATATCGTTTCGTGTTGCCGTCATGTGCCGTACACCATTGGTTTCGAATGGGATGAGTGTACACGCCGGGGTTCCATCCCGGCCGTGGAGCCCACCCTTCCGGCAGGCTCTTTGGTATCTCGTGGCGGTCTGGGATGCCCCTGTTTGCGCCCGTGCACGGAGATGTCACGATAGCGCCATGCAGGAACATCCGATCCGCTGGTTCATCACTGCCCCGCAGGCCTGCCCCTATCTGGACGACCGCGAGATGCAGAGCCTCCTGGTCGACCCCGCGGTCAGCCTGGGCGGTGCCCGCTTCGGCCAGCTACTGGCCGAGGGCTTTCGCCGCAGCGGTCAGTTTGTCTACCGGCATCACTGTCCCGAATGCGCGGCCTGCGTGCCGGTACGCATTCCGGTCGCGCGCTTTCGCCCGAATCGCAGCCAGCGCCGTTGCCTGGACCGCAATCAGGATCTCGCGGTGGCGATCCGGCGCCCCCCGGAGCAGCCGGGCACCGGGCCCGCCGCCGATCTCGACGAGCACATGCCGTTGTTCTCGCGCTACCAGACCGCCCGCCACGCGGGCGGGGGCATGGAGCAGATGGGGCACGAGGAATACGCGGGGATGCTGGCCCACCATAATGGCCCGGTGGATCTGATCGAATTCCGCCAGGCCGGCACGCTGGTCGCGGTGGCCGTCACCGACCGCACCCCGCAGGGACTGTCGGCGATGTACAGCTTCTTCGATCCGGATCAGCCGCGCCGCGGCCTGGGCACCCTCGCGATCCTGACCCAGGTGGCGCATGCGCACCGCCTCGGTCTGCCCCATGTCTACCTCGGCTACTGGATCGACCAGGCGCCGAAGATGGAATACAAGACCCGCTTCCAGCCGCTCGAAGGCCGCATGGACGGGGTCTGGAGGCGACTGCCCGCCTGACGGCGGCCAGCCCCTCGGTCCCTGCTTCGCAAGCGCGACCTAGCGGGCCGGCTTGCGGAAGCGGAAGATGCCCCAGGTCAGGTAGCCCGAGTTGCCGCCATCGACCCAGTGCTGCAGGCCCTGCTTCATGCGGTCGATGTAGTCCTGCGAGATGTAGTGCTTCAGCTCGTCCTCGCGGGACTCGAGCTCCTGCTTCACGCGGCCGTAGTGGGTCGCGATCTGGCTGGAATGCTCCTCGAAACCGACCTCTTCCAGACCCGCTGCCTTGGCCGCCTCACGGTAAAACTCGGGGCTAGCCAGCGAATCCAGATGGATGCGGGCGAGGATCGGGTCCAGCACGCCGTCCGGGCAATCGTCGGTCTGCATCGGATCGGTGAAGATCAGCCAGCCACCCGGCTTCAGCACTCGAGCGGCCTCCTGAATCACCTTCTTCTTGTTTTCGTTCTCGCTATGCAGGAACGAGTCTTCGGACCAAACCACGTCATAGGACGCGTCCGGCTCGTCGACCTTCTCGAAGCTGCCGTCGACCACGGTGATCTTGTGGTCCAGGTGGCGCGCCTTGTTGATCTCGCGGTCGCGCTCGTTTTCCTTCTCGGACAGGTTCAGCGCGGTGACTTCGCAGCCGTAGTTCTCGACCAGGTAGCGCGCGACACCGCCGTAACCGGCGCCCATGTCGAGCACGCGCCATTCCGGCTGCGGCTCGCCGAGCAGGTCGGACATATGGGCGACCGTGCGCCGGCTGGCGTCGCCGATCGGCTCGTCCTTGTACTCGTACAGCCCGATATGGAGGTCTTCACCGCCCCACACCATCTTGTAGAAGGTGTCGGCGTCCTCGCTGTTGTAATAGTCGCGAGCCGTCTCGACGACGTCGGAGTAGTTCTCGCTCATCGTTCCTCGCCCTCGATATAACGCTTGTCGGCAACGTGGATGAAGAAGTCGGGATCGGTCTCGCGATAGGTCTCCTGGAAGTCCCCGTAGGTCTCGATCTTCTGGAAACCGACCTCGCGCATCAGGCGGCGCACATAGGCCTTGCGCAGCGGGAACATGTTCAGGAAGTACTCGGAGCCATCCGGGAAGCGATACTGGAAGCGGGCCAGGCCTTCGTCGACATGGGCCGGCTGCACCTGCACGTCGTCGCCGCAGTAGTAGTAGGTGTGCTTGGACGAGTAGCCGTGGTCCATGATGGTGTCGTAGTTGCGCTGGTCGAGGATCAGTACGCCATCGTGGTTCAGGGCGGAGTAGAACTCGGCCAGGGCCTTGCGGCGGTCATGTTCGTTGAACAGGTGGGTAAACGAGTTGCCCAGACAGACCACGGCGTCGTAACGGCCGTAGATATCGCGGTTCAGCATGCGCCAGTCGGCCTGCACGGTGCGCAGGATGTGCCCGCGCTTGCGGCCGTTCTCGAAGGCCTTGACGAGCATCTCCGGGGCGCCGTCGGCGGTCACCACGTCAAAGCCCGCTTCGCGCAGCTGTACGGAGTGAAAACCGGTACCGGCGGCCACGTCCAGCACGCGCTTGGCGCCACGCTTCTTCAGTTCCTCGATAAAGAAGGTGCCTTCGCTCTTGGCGCGGTTGTCCCAGTCGATCAGGTCGTCCCACTTGTCGACGAAACCGGTGGTGTACTCGTTGAGGTAGTTCTCGGTATCGCGACGTTCGGTCGGCTTGTCACCGAAATCCTGATCATTCTTGATGTTCGCTGCCATGCTGGTTCCTCTTGGCTTTTGCTGCTGTCGTAAGCGTGAACGGACGGCCCGCGGCCGATCCGTCGGCACAACACCCCGCAAACGCAGAGAACCGCGACCCCCGAATGTCCCGGCGGTCTCGCCATTCGCCCGATCCGCCCAGGCCAGGCCTGGTGTTCGGGTAGCAATGCAACGGGCGCGTTGTTCGCAGCGCCCGCTACCGGCCTGGCCGGTTCATCCTGCACATCCGGAGGGCTCTTCATTACCCGGATGCCGAGCCGTGGTCTGGCGGGCCCATCCCGCCTGGCTCGGGGATCGTTTACGGCGCCTCGCGCTGCGTCTGAACGCGGGCGTTGTGTCCGAAATCGTTTTTATACCCTGAAGGTTTTGCGCAAAAATTACAAGTTGAGCCCCGGCCCGCCCGCTGTGCCGCGGCCGGGTCGAAGCCGCCTCCACGGGCGTCACGCGTTCGATATAATGGCGGTTTTTGCAGCGATCCCGAGGCCCCGCATGACCCCCAGCCGCCCCATCCAGCGCGCCCTTTTGTCGGTCTCCGAGAAGACCGGCGTCGTGGAGCTTGCCCACGCCCTGCACGAGCGCGGCGTGGAGCTTCTGTCCACCGGCGGCACCGCCCGCCTGCTGGTCGAAAACAACCTTCCGGTGACCGAGGTTTCCGCGCACACGGGCTTCCCCGAGATCATGGATGGCCGGGTCAAGACCCTGCACCCGCGCATCCACGGGGGCCTGCTGGGGCGGCGCGACATCGACTCCGCGGTGATGGCCGAGCAGGACATCCCCCCGATCGACCTGCTGGTGGTGAACCTCTATCCCTTCGAGGCGACCGTGGCCCGGCCCGGGTGCAGCCTGGAGGATGCCATCGAGAACATCGACATCGGCGGGCCCGCGATGCTGCGTGCGGCGGCCAAGAACTACCGTGACGTGGCGGTGGCCACCAGCCCCGACCAGTACGGCGAGATCGCCGCGGCCATTGGTGACCAGGGCGAGGTGCCGCAGTCGCTGCGCTTCCGCCTGGCGGTCGCGGCCTTCGATCACGTCGCGCGGTACGACGCCGCGATCAGCAACTATCTGTCGGCCCTCGACGAGGACGGTGAAACGGCGCCCTTCCCCGGGCAGCTGAACGCCACCTTCGAGCGCGTCGAGACCCTGCGCTACGGCGAGAATCCGCACCAGCGCGCCGCGTTCTACCGCGATCCGCAGCCCACACCCGGCACCCTGGCCAGCTACCGCCAGCACCAGGGCAAGTCGCTGTCCTACAACAACCTGGCGGACGCCGATGCCGCCTGGGAATGCGTACGCCAGTTCGAGGCCGGGGCCTGCGTGATCGTCAAGCACGCCAACCCCTGCGGCGTGGCGGTCGCGCCGAGTCAGCTGATGGCCTACGAGCGCGCCTTCCAGACCGACCCGACCTCGGCCTTCGGCGGCATCATCGCCTTCAACCGCCCGCTGGACGGCGACACCGCGCATGCGATTGTCAGCCGCCAGTTCGTCGAGGTCGTGATCGCCCCCGAGATCACGCCGGGCGCGCTGCGCGCGCTGGCCACCAAGAAGAACGTCCGGGTACTGGAGATCCCGCCGGCGGGCGTTGGCCCGGGCCTGGACTACAAGCGCATCGGCGGCGGGCTGCTGGTCCAGGATGCGGACCGCGGCAGCCTGGCCGATGTGGAACTGAAGACCGTGACCGCGCGCGCGCCGTCGGAACAGGAGATGAAGGACCTGTGCTTCGCCTGGCAGGTCGCCAAGTACGTCAAGTCCAACGCCATCGTCTATACCCGCGACCAGCAGACCATCGGGGTCGGGGCGGGCCAGATGAGCCGCGTGTACTCCGCGCGCATCGCCGGCATCAAGGCCGCGGACGAAGGCCTGCAGGTCGCCGGCTCGGTGATGGCCTCGGATGCCTTCTTCCCGTTCCGCGACGGCATCGACGCCGCAGCCGAGGCCGGTATCACCGCGGTGATCCAGCCGGGCGGCTCGATGCGCGATCAGGAGGTAATCGACGCCGCCAACGAGCACGACATCGCCATGCTGTTCACCGGCATGCGCCACTTCCGCCACTGAGGTCCTGATGAACGTACTGGTAATCGGCAACGGCGGGCGCGAGCATGCGCTGGCCTGGAAGCTGGCGCAGTCGCCGCGCGTCGAGCGCGTCCTGGTGGCCCCCGGCAACGCGGGCACCGCGCGCGAGGCCAAGTGCGAGAACGTCGACGTCGGCGTCACCGACATCGACGCGCTGCTGGCCCTGGCCGAACGCGAGGCCATCGCGTTTACCGTGGTCGGCCCCGAGGCACCCCTGGTCGCCGGCGTGGTGGATGCCTTCCGCACCGCCGGCCGGCGCTGCTTCGGCCCCACGGCAAAGGCCGCGCAGCTCGAGGGCTCCAAGAGCTTCGCCAAGGACTTCATGCACCGCCACCACATCCCGACAGCCGCCTACGGCAGCTTCGAGGACGAACGGGCCGCGCTGGAGTTCATCGCCACCCACGGCGCGCCCATTGTGGTCAAGGCCGACGGCCTGGCCGCCGGCAAGGGCGTGATCCTCGCGCAGACCGAGGACGAGGCCCGCGCGGCGGTGCACGACATGCTGGCCGGCAACGCCTTCGGGGAGGCCGGCAACCGCGTGGTCATCGAGGAATTCCTGACCGGCGAGGAGGCCAGCTTCATCTGCATGGTGGACGGCGAGCACGTGCTGCCGCTGGCCTCCTCGCAGGACCACAAGGCGCGCGACAACGGCGACCAGGGCCCGAACACGGGCGGCATGGGGGCCTATTCACCCGCCCCGGTGGTGACCGATGCGCTGCATGCGCGCATCCTGCACGACGTCATCGAACCGACCGTGCAGGGCATGGCCGCCGACGGCGAACGCTACACCGGCTTTCTGTATGCCGGCGTGATGATCGACGCTGCGGGCAACCCGAAGGTCTTGGAGTTCAACTGCCGCTTCGGCGACCCCGAGACCCAGCCGATCCTCAGCCGCCTGGAATCGGACCTCAGCGAACTGGTCGAGGCGGCGCTGGACGGGCGTCTGGACGCGGTCGAGGCCCGCTGGGATGCGCGCGTAGCGCTGGGCGTGGTCCTGGCCGCCGGGGGCTATCCGGGGGACTACCGCAAGGGCGACGTCATCAGCGGCCTGGAGACCGTGGAGGCCGATCCCGACGCCCACGTGTTTCATGCCGGAACCGCCCGCGATGTCGAGGGTCGCATCGTGACCGCCGGCGGTCGCGTACTCTGCGTGGTCGGCCTCGGAGCCGACGTGAAGAGCGCGCAGAAAAAGGCCTACGCGGCCGTACACCAGATTCATTTCGACGATATATACTGCCGAACAGATATCGGCTATCGCGCCGTCGCCCGGGAAGGATAATTCCGGGCATCGGCGCTTCTACCCCCTTTCTGGAGATCCGCCCGATGGCCGCCCCCGAAGTGACCCACCTGCCCAACCTTCCCAACGATGTGGAGGGTCTGCGGCAGTCGATCCGCGATGCCGTGGTCCGCGTGGTCGGCGAGGACCCGCGCCAGGCCACCGAACGCGACTGGATGGAGGCCCTGTCCTTCGCCATCCGCGAACGCATGGTGGAGCGCCGCCTGCTGACCCGCCGGCAGTTCGCCGACGAGGACGTCAAGCGCGTCTACTACCTGTCGCTGGAATACCTGATCGGGCGCATGCTCGAGGCCAACCTGCGCAACATGGGCATCCTCGAGCCGGCCCGCCAGGCCATGGCCGATCTCGGCGTCGACCTCGACACCATTCTGGACCTCGAAGACGACGCGGCCCTGGGCAATGGCGGGCTGGGGCGCCTGGCCGCCTGCATCCTGGAATCCCTGGCGACCCAGGGCTACCCCGGCTACGGCTACGGCATCCGCTACGAGTTCGGCATGTTCCGCCAGCAGTTCGAGCCCTACCATCAGGTGGAACACCCGGACAACTGGCTGCGCTACGGCAACCCCTGGGAGTTCCCGCGCTCGGACCGCAAGTATCCGATCCACTTCTACGGCTACGTGGTCGAGCACCATCACCCCGATGGCTCCACCCGCTACACTTGGGAGGACGGCGAGGAAGTCCTGGCCATGGCCTACGACTACCCCACCGCGGGCTATGGCCGGCGCAACGTGAACAACCTGCGCCTGTGGGCGGCCAAGGCCACCCGCGACTTCGACCTGCGCTATTTCAATGAAGGCGACTACATTCGCGCGGTCGCGGACAAGGCGGAGTCGGAGACCATCTCGATGGTCCTGTACCCCAACGACGCCACCGCGATCGGCAAGGAACTGCGCCTGAAGCAGGAGTACTTCTTCGTCTCGGCCTCGCTGCAGGACATCATGGAGCGCCATCTGGCTCTGGACTACAGCCTCGACGCCCTGCCCGACAAGGTCGCGATCCAGCTGAACGACACCCACCCGGCGATCGCCGTCGCGGAGCTGATGCGCCTGCTGATGGACGAGCACGAGCTGCCCTGGGAGCGCGCCTGGGAGCTGACCCGGCGCACCTTCGCCTACACCAATCACACCCTGATGCCCGAGGCCCTGGAGACCTGGCCGGTGGAGCTGATGGAACGCGTACTGCCACGCCACATGGGGATCATCTACCAGATCAACCATGGCTTCCTGGAGGAGGTACGCCACCGCTATCCGGGCGACAACGACCGCCTGGCGCGGCTGTCCATCATCGACGAGGAACACGGCCGCCGGGTCCGCATGGCCCACCTCGCGGTGGTGGGTTCGCACCGCGTCAACGGCGTGGCGGCGCTGCACACCCAGTTGCTGCAGGAGACCCTGTTCGAGGACTTCTACAACCTGTGGCCGGAGCGCTTCGTGAATGTCACCAACGGGGTGACCCCGCGCCTGTGGATGATCCAGTCCAACCCCGCGCTCACCGAACTGCTGGGCCAGCGCATCGGCGACGACTGGCAGTACGACCTGGATCGCCTGCGCGCGCTGGAACCCTACGCCCACGATGCCGACCTGCAGAAGGCCTTCATGGACGTGAAGCGTGCGAACAAGCAGCGCCTGGCGGACCTGGTGCGCGAGCGCACCGGCGTGGAGCTGAACCCGGACGTCATGTTCGACGTTCAGATCAAGCGCATCCACGAGTACAAGCGCCAGCTGCTGAAACTCCTGCACGTGGTGGACCTGTACCGCCGCATCCGCGCCGGCGAGGACATCCCGCCGCGCGTGGTGCTGTTCGGCGGCAAGGCCGCGCCGGGTTATGCCCGGGCCAAGGGCATCATCCAGGTGATCAACGAGGTCGCCGACATCGTCAACCATGACCCGGCCATCGGCGACCGCCTGAAGTGCGTGTTCTTCCCCAACTACGAGGTCAGTTCGGCGAGCATCATCATCCCGGCGGCGGATGTCTCCGAGCAGATCTCCACCGCCGGCTTCGAGGCTTCCGGGACCGGCAACATGAAGCTGGCGCTCAACGGCGCCCTGACCATCGGCACCCTGGACGGTGCCAACATCGAGATCCGGGACGCGGTGGGCGAGGACTCCATCTTCATCTTCGGCATGACCGCCGACGAGGTCGTCGAGCACCGCCGCCACGGCCCGTCCCCGGAGGCCATACTGGCCGGCCAGCCGGGCCTCGCCGCCGCAGTCGAGATGATCGAGTCCGGGTTCTTCACCTGCAACGACCCGGGCACCCACGCCGACCTCGGTCGCTACCTGCGCCAGGAAGATCCCTTCTTCGTGATCGCCGACTATGCGGCCTACGCCGAGGCCTGCGCGCGGGCGGACACCCTGTACGCCGACCGCGCCGCCTGGGCCGAGGCCGCCATCCTGAATGTCGCACGCATGGGGTATTTCTCGATCGACCGCACGGTGCGCGACTACGCCCGCGAGATCTGGGACATCACGCCGGAGCCGGTCGCCCCGTCGCGCACCAACGGCGCCGCCTGACGCGGCGGCGCGCGCTCAGAGTTTCCCTCAGGCCTCCGGCAATCCCAGGCGGCGCAGCCAGCCGTCGGGGTTGCCGGCGCACACCAGAAACTCGGGGTTCAGCAGGCTCTCGCGCGTGTTGTAGCGAAGCTCCTGGCCCTGGAGGTCGGTCACCCGGCCGCCGGCCGCCCGCACCACCGCATGGGCCGCCGCGGTATCCCATTCGCTGGTGGGCCCCAGGCGCGGATAGATATCGGCGGCGCCCTCGGCCACCAGGCACAGCTTCATCGAGCTGCCCATGCTGACCAGCTCGTGCGGGCCCAGCCGGTCCAGCGCGAGCTTCAGGCGTTCCGCCCCGTGTGAACGGCTGCCCGCCACCACGGGATGATCCGTGCCGATGCGCTCGCTGGCGACCGCAATCGTGCGCGGGGCCTGGTCTTCGTCCCGCCGGATCGCCACCCCGTCGCGGTGCCCGGCATACAGCCGCTTGAGCACCGGACACCAGACCACGCCGAGGACCGGCTCGTGGTTGTGAATCAACGCCACGTTCACGGTGAACTCGCCATTGCGCTTCACGAACTCGCGGGTCCCGTCGAGGGGATCGATCAACCAGTAGGTCGGCCACTGCCGACGCCGCGCGAAGGGCACGTCCTGCCCCTCCTCGGACAGCACCGGCCAGTCCGGGTCGATATCCGACAGCCCGCCGACCAGGATACGGTGGGCGGCCAGATCGGCCTCGGTCAGCGGCGAATGGTCGGCCTTCTCGGTGACCGCGAAACGGGTCTCGTAGAGCTCGAGAATGGCGTGGCCGGCCGCGTCGGCCAGGCTCGAAACCTCGTGCATCAGGGCAGTCAGGGCCGCATCCTTCGGCGGAGCATGCATGGGGAACTCCCGTTTTCCCGGAACATTCCCCCTAGCTTGGCAGGGTTGCGGCCCCGGGGGAACACCGGCGCGCGCCAGGAGGCCTCTATCCGTCGAGGTAGTCGCGCACCATGTACAGGGCGGCAATGGAACGCGCCTCGGTCAGGTCCTCGCGTGCAACCAGCTCCGTCAGGCGGTCCAGCGACCAGGGCACCACCTCGATCGCCTCCGGCTCGTCGCCCTCCGCGGTCTCGGGGTAGAGATCCTCGGCCAGCACCAGATGCGTCTGGTGGGCCATGTAGCCGGGCGCCACGGTCAGCGCGCCCAGGTGGGTCAGGCGGTGTCCGGCATGCCCCACCTCCTCCATGATCTCCCGGTTGGCGGCGGCCAGGATGTCCTCGCCCGCCTCGATCCGTCCCTTGGGCAGACCCAGCTCGTAGCGGTGGGTGCCCGCGGCGTATTCGCGGATCAGGAGGATTGTCCGGTCGGCCTGCACCGGGGCGATGATCACCGCACCATGGCCGCGGCTGACCAGGCGCTCAAAGCAGGTGCGCGCGCCATTGCTGAACTCGAGGTCCAGCTCTTCCACCTCGAACAGGCGACTGCTGGCGACCGTGCGTCGCCCCTGGACATCCGGCTTGTCTCGGCTCATGCGCCCTCCCGGGCGGTCAGTGGCTGTTGCGCAGACGCACCAGGGTCCGCAGTTCGCCCTCGAACAGGGTGTCGAACATGAACCCGTGATCGGAGGTCACCACCTCGAACCCGTCCTGCTCGGCCGGCTCGGTCTCCGCCAGGCGCAGATCCAGATCACCCCAGCTCACGGCCATGGTGACGCGCATCGGGAAATAGCCGTCGAGGAAGCGGCGAACGAACGGGCCGTTCTCCAGGCGATAGACGCCGTCCCCCTCGTGCTCGACGATCTTCATGCGCGCGGTCACACAGACCTCGGCGTCCTTCTCCACCCCGCGCAGGTCCACACGATCGCCCTCGGCGCGCGCGGATTCGATGTTGCGGGTGGACTCGACCTGGAGTTCGTCGATGGTCGCCTCATTGTACACAATGACCATACGCCGAATGGCCGCCACATCGTTGTGGCACTGGCGCAGATCGGCCCAACCGTCCTCCAGGGAGGAGGCCGTGATGCGGATCTGATTCTGGTGGTGATGCGGCGTCCGGTCCGGCTCCTCCAGCAGGAACGTCAGCTCCGGACTGGTCGTCTGGGTCTGGTCCGGGGAGACCGTCTCGCCCCACAGGGCGTCATCCTCAAGCGGATCGTAGTCCGGATCATCCGGGTCCATCGCCAGGGTGGGGCCCGGCAGGGCCAGAAGCGCGGCAAGAAGGGGCGCGGGCAGAAACCGCACCTGGGGTACCATGAGAGCCATAACCAATCCCCTCGATCATGTGGCCGTCTGCTGTGGACCCGCAAAACCCCGAAAAAAATCCACACGCCCCCGCGCTCGCCGTGGACTGGAGTCGCATCGACACCGTGCTGTTCGACATGGACGGCACGCTGCTCGACCTGCACTTCGACAACCGCTTCTGGCGCGAGCTGATCCCGCGGGAGTACATCCGCTGCCAGCCGGACGACCCGGAATGCGCACGCCGCCGCCTGGAGGACGAGATGCAGCGGGTGCGCGGCAAGCTGGAATGGTACTGCGTGGATCACTGGACGCGCTTCACCGGGCTGGACATCCTGGGCCTGAAACGTGAACTGGCCCATCATATCGCCCTGAAACCGCATGCCGATGCG
The DNA here is from genome assembly GCF_000381445.1 of Thioalkalivibrio sp. ALE22. Taxonomy (NCBI): domain Bacteria; kingdom Pseudomonadati; phylum Pseudomonadota; class Gammaproteobacteria; order Chromatiales; family Ectothiorhodospiraceae; genus Thioalkalivibrio; species Thioalkalivibrio sp. ALE22. The sequence goes on along the minus strand of NZ_KB906499.1, from coordinate 314,800 downwards.
TTGCTGGCCGCCCTGCAACGTGCCGGCCGACGGCGGGTGCTGGTGACCAATGCCCACCCGCAGGTCTACGCCTTCAAGCACCGGCTCACCCGCATCGGCGACCGCCTGGACACCATCGTCTCCGCCCACGATCTGGATTGCGCGAAGGAAGAGGCCGCGTTCTGGGAGCGCCTGCAGCGGGTCGCCCCCCATGACCCGGAGCGCACCCTGCTGGTGGACGACAACCTGCTGGCGCTGGCGAGCGCCGCCGGGGCGGGCATCGCGGAGCTGCGCGGCATGCGATACCCGGACGAGCGCGGCGAGCCCATGCACTCGGAGGACTTCGTGCTGCTGGAGTCGCTCGCGGATCTGATGTCCGGCCTGCCCGCCACGAGAGACAGGGCCGGCGATTCGGCGGCTACTTGACCGGGGTCGGCAGGTTGCGGATCAGGTCCAGGCGGATCTGCACCGGCCGGCCTTCGCACTCGCCATCCAGCCAGTGATAACCATCCGCCTCGCGCACTTCGCGGGGCGTTACCTTGCCCCACCAGGCTTGACTGGAACCGGGCTCGGCCCAGTTCAGTTGCAGGGTTTCGCCGGTGAGGATGGCGATCTCCAGACGCTCGGAGACATGGCGGGGAATGGCGGCATCGGTCATCGGGGTGCTTCGCGGTAGTCGGTCGGGTCGGGGATGCCGGCCGCGGCGAACGCGGCGCGCCGGGCCTGGCACTGCGGGCAGCGCCCGCAGTGGCGCGATTGTGCCAGAAGGCAGCTCCAGGTGCGGCGCCAGTCGATCCCCAGCGGATCCGTCGTGGCGATGATCTCCGCCTTCGACTGCTCGATCAGCGGCGCCTCGACCTGCAGGCGCGGGATCAGGGTCCCGGCCAGCGCCGAGACCTGCTCCACGAACCCGGGCTGCGAACCCGGCCCATGCCCCTGATCCTCGCGGTTCAGGGCCAAAAGGATACGCCCGGCACCGTGGTGTTCGGCCAGGTTGACCGCCAGCGCCAGCACCAGCAGATTGCGCTGGGGCAACGGCACATGCCCGACCCAGTCGTTGCGCCGGGTGAAGGCCGCGCGCAGGGACTGCAGGTCCAGCGCGACGGGCGTCGCGCCGTAGACCCCGGCCAGATGCTCCACCGCCGCCCATTCGCGGGCCGCATTGCGCTGGCCATAGTCGACCCAGACGGCGCGCAGCACCTTGCCGGCTGCATGGCACTGCGCCAGCAGGGCGCTGCTCTCGATGCCGCCGGAGAGCAGGAGGAGATCGGGGGATTCGGGCCGAACGGATTCCATTCGGGCACCATACCGCACAGCGCGAGTAGACGGAGACCACGCGGTGATTGAACAACTACGCAGCCACTGGCAGCGCCTGCTGGGCGCCGAACGCAGCGATCGCGCCGAGGGCGATCCCGAACAGCGCCTGCAGCGCGCCGCCGCGGCCCTGATCATGGAAGTCTGCCGCGCCGACTTCGAACTGCGCGCGGAGGAGCTCGAATCGGTACGTGGCAGCCTGATCGAGTTGTTCCGCCTGGACAACGATACCGCCGATGCGCTGCTGGAGATCGCGCAGGAGGAGAGCGACGCGCTGATCTCCATCCACCCGATGGTGCGCGAGGTCAATGCGGCCTTCGATGCCGAGCAGAAGGCCGACATCCTGCGCGCCCTGTGGCGCGCCGCCTGGGCCAACCGCGACCTGCACAAACGCCAGGAGGCGGTCATCCGGCACCTCGCGGACCTGCTCTATGTGCCCCACGCCACCTTCATCCGAACCAAGCACGAGGTGCTGGGCGATGCGGCCGATCCGGACTGACCGGGGCACGCACTGATGGGTGACCCGGGTACCCTGCTGGCCGCGCTGGCGGTGGGCATCCTCGGCGGCGTGCACTGCCTGGGGATGTGCGGCGGCATCGTCGGCGCGATCTCCATGGGCCACGGTCGCCGCGGGCCGGGGCTGGACCTGCTGCTCGCCTACAACCTCGGGCGCATGGCGAGCTATGTCGTTGCCGGGGCCCTGGCCGGGTGGCTGGGAGCCAGTCTGCTGGGCGGCCTGCCGGCCGGTCAGGCGATCCTGCAGGGCTTCGCCGCGGTCTTCCTGATCCTGCTCGGGTGCTATCTCGCCGGCTGGTGGCCGATCCTCGCGCGCCTGGAACAGGCCGGCGGGGTGCTGTGGCGGCGCATCGAACCGCTGGGGCGGCGCTTCCTGCCAGTGCGCCACGCCGGGCAGGCCCTGGTGGTCGGCGGACTGTGGGGCTGGCTGCCCTGCGGGCTGGTGTACAGCGTGCTGGCCTGGTCACTGGGTGCCGGCGGGGCCCTGGAGGGCGCCGCGCTGATGGGTGCCTTTGCCCTGGGCACGCTGCCCAATCTGCTGCTGATGGGGGTGTTCGCCGCACGCCTGGCGGCCTTCGTGCGCCGCCCCTGGGTCCGCCGGATCGCCGGCGGCGGGGTCGCGCTGTACGGGGTCTGGATGCTGCTGAGTGTGGCGATGTGATCCCCCGCCCGGGCGGGCGGGGGATCATTCGGAAGGCCCCGGGCGGGGCTCAGTCCACGAAAAAGTCGCGCGAGAAGCGCACCGGCAGCACGCGTTCGCTGCCCGCCGGGGCGACATCGATCGCGAAGTCGAGGGTCTCGCCGCTGCGAACCGTCACCTCCGACAGGAAGTAGATGGCATCACCATCCTGGATCTCGCGGAAACGCAGGTTGCGCATCTGGTCGTTCATGTTGGTGGCCGACCCGGTGACCTCGGCGGAGACCGCCTGCAGACCGTTATCGCCCCGCTCCATCACGCTGACGTTGACCATCGCCCGGTTGGAACTGCGCCGCACGTCATAGGCCCGCGCGACCTCCGGCGACAGGAAGGTGGTGTTGATCACGTTGTAGTGGACGACGTAATTGTCGAACTCCGCCTCGTTGGCGGATGCGATCGAGCTGCCGAGAGCGACCGCCGCCAAAGCGACGAGAAAGCCGGTAAAGACCCGATGCACTCTTGCCATGGCTGACTCCTTTGCCTGATGGGGAAAGCGGGGCCCTGCGGAGACAGGCTCTCAGGTACCCCTGTCTTCGAGTCTAGCCGCTTTTGCTGCGATTGAAACCGGGGGTGGCGGCGCGCGTGCCGACCCCCGCTCGGCGGATTCAGAAAGAGCGGACGATAATCAGCAGGATATAGAGCCCGACCAGGGCAATCATCGGCGAAAAATCGATCGCACCGGTGTTCGGCAGGGCCCGGCGCAGCGGGCCGAGGATGGGACGGTTCACCGCGCCGGCCAGGCGCATGATGGGGTTGTTGGCGGCGCCGCCGCCCCCGGCCTGGATCCAGCTCATCACCACCTCGACGATCAGCGCGATGATGAAGACCCAGATCACGGTGGTCAGCAGCTCGCGGATCGCCACGGCCAGGATGAGCCCGAGCCCCACGTCCACGCCAACGATGAGCACGCGCAACCAGATCTCGATGAACTTGAGCACGATCATCAGCACGATCGCGGCGAGATCGACCCGTCCCACGGACGGAATCACCGGCCGCAGCACCCGCAGCGGCGGATCGGTCAGCATCACGATGGTCTGCGAGATCGGGTTGTAGTAGTCGGCCCGCACCAGGCCGAAGATCGTCCGCAGGATCAGCAGGATGATGTAGATCCCGAAGACAACGCTGACGAGGAAGATGGCGATCTCTTGTCCGGTTCCGGCGGCGGGCATGCGGGCTCCTTGCGGTGCAGCGAGTTAACCGCGCCCATTCTCCGGCAAGCCCGGCGGGATGCCAAGCTGTGACGCGTCCGGTGCGGCTTGCCGGCGCGGCTCAGCCGCCGCGGCGGGCATCCATGCAGTCGCGCACCCGGGTAGCGATCTCCTCGATCGACAGCTCGGTCACGTCCAGGTGCGGGATCCGCCAGGTATCGAAGAATTCCTGGATCGCCACGCATTCCGCCCGGCACTGCACCAGACTCGCGTAGCGGCTGTCGGGACGGCGCCCCTCGCGAATCTGCGCCAGGCGCTGTGGCGTGATGGTCAGGCCCACCAGTCGACCGCCGAGCCCCCGCAGCCCTTCGGGCATGTGCGGGATATCGCCCTGGTGCAGGTCCTCCGGGACCAGCGGGTAGTTGGCGGCAAACAGGGCGTAGTTCATCGCCAGATAGAGACTGGTGGGTGTCTTGCCGGAACGCGAGGCCCCCAGCAGCACGACGTCGGCGACCGACAGATCCTGAGTGGCCAGGCCATCATCATGGGCCAGGGTGTAGTTCAGCGCCTCGATGCGGCGGTCGTAGCGGCTGACGTCGCCCATGCCATGGGCCCGTCCGGACACGGACTGCGACGCGACCCCCAGCAGGCCCTCCAGTCGCTCCACCTGCTCGCCGAAGACATCGATCACCGGCACCGGGCAATGGCGCAGGTCGGCCCGCAGGTCGGCATTCGCCAGGGTAGCGACCACCAGGGCCGGCTGCGGACCGGCCTCGGCCCGGGCGAACACGCCGGCCAGGCGGCCGGGGGTCTGCACGAATGGCAGTCGGTGCCAGGCCGGGTCGACATCCGGAAACTGGGTGAACAGCGAGCGCGCCAGCGTCTCCGCGGTGATCCCGGTCCCGTCCGAAACCAGGTAGACCTGCGGGCACTGGGCGGCGGCATCAGCCATTACCGGGCTCCCGCCCCTGTGCGAGCTGTTCCCAGGTGGACAACAGCGAATCGGGGTTCAGCGACAGCGACTCGATGCCCTCGTTCATCAGCCAGGCCGCCAGCTCCGGATAGTCGGACGGGGCCTGGCCGCAGATACCGACGTACTTGTCGGCGCGACGGGCGGCCCGGATGGCCATACTCAGAAGCGCCTTCACCGCATCGTCGCGCTCGTCGAACGACTCCGCGACCAGCCCGGAGTCGCGGTCCACCCCCAGGGTCAGCTGGGTCAGATCGTTGGAGCCGATGGAGAAGCCGTCGAAATGCTCGAGAAAACGCGCCGCCAGCAGCGCGTTGGAGGGGATCTCGCACATCATCACGACCTTCAGGCCGTTCTCGCCGCGGCGCAGCCCCTCCTCGTTCAGCACCCGGATCACGTCCTCGGCCTCGGTCAGGGTGCGCACGAACGGGACCATGATCTGCACGTTGTCCAGGCCCATGTCGTCGCGCACCCGCCGCAGGGCCTCGCACTCCATCGCGAAGGCCGGACGGAAGGTCTCCGAGCGGTAGCGCGAAGCCCCGCGAAAGCCGAGCATGGGGTTTTCTTCCTGCGGCTCGTAGCCACGCCCCCCGATCAGGTGGGCGTACTCGTTGGACTTGAAGTCGGACAACCGCACGATCACCGGCTCCGGCGCGAAGGCCGCCGCCAGCGTCGCGATGCCCTCGGACAGCTTGCGCACGAAGAATTCGCGCGGGCCGTCGTCGAATCCATGCAGCCGCTCGGCAATGCGCTCCTGGACCTCGGGGTCCAGGCGGCCCGGGTCCTCGGCGTAGTCCAGCAGCGCCAGCGGGTGCACCCCGATGGTGCCGTTGATGATGAACTCCAGCCGCGCCAGGCCGATCCCGGCATGCGGAAGCTGCGAGAAGGCATAGGCACGACCCGGGTTGGCCACGTTCAGCATCAGTTTGACCGGCAGCTGCGGCAGTTCGCCGATGTCGGTCTTCTTCACCGTGTACTCGAGTGTGCCCGGATACACGTGACCATCATCCCCCTCGGCGCAGGAGACGGTCGCCTGCATCCCGTCGGAGAGCACCTCGGTCGCGTTACCACATCCCACTACCGCCGGGATGCCCATCTCGCGGGCGATGATCGCCGCGTGGCAGGTACGCCCGCCGCGGTTGGTGACGATCGCGGCGGAGCGCTTCATCACCGGCTCCCAGTCGGGATCGGTCATATCCGCGACCAGGATGTCGCCCTCCTCCATGGTGTGCATGGCATCCGGGGAATCCAGCACGCGCACCACGCCGGCCCCGATCTTCGCGCCGATCGCCCGGCCCGTAACCAGCGGCTCCGCCTCGTGCGGCGCCAGTTCGTAGCGCTCGCCCGCGCCCAACTCGACGCGACTCTCCACGGTCTCCGGGCGCGCCTGCACGATAAACAGCTCGCCGGTCTCTCCGTCCTGCGCCCACTCGATGTCCATCGGCCGGCCGTAGTGCTGCTCGATCGCCACCGCAAAGCGCCCGAGCTGCTCGGCGTCGGCATCCGACAGGCAGAAGCGCTGGCGCAGGTCCTCCGGGGTGTCCTCGGTGCGCGTGCCATCCCCGGTCAGCACCATGCGCACCGCCTTGGTGCCGAGGGTGCGGCCGATGATGGCGCGCTTGCCGGCCGCCAGCGCCGGCTTGTAGACCTGATACTCGTCGGGATTCACCGCGCCCTGCACCACCGTCTCGCCGAGGCCCCAGGCCCCGGTAATGAACACCGCATCACGAAAGCCGCTCTCGGTATCCAGCGTGAAGATCACACCGCTGGCGCCGACGTCGGAGCGCACCATGCGCTGGATACCGGCCGACAGCGCGACCTCGTCATGGGCGAAACCGTTGTGCACGCGATAGGCAATGGCGCGGTCGTTGTACAGGCTGGCAAAGCACTCGCGCAGCCGCTGCAGCAGGGCGTCGATGCCGCGCACATTGAGAAAGGTCTCCTGCTGTCCGGCGAACGAGGCCTCGGGCAGGTCCTCGGCGGTCGCCGAGGAGCGCACCGCTACCGGGACCTCGTCCCCCAGTTGCGCGTAGTGTTCGCGCACCGCCTGTTCCAGCTCGGCCGGCAGTTCGGCCTGCTCGATCCAGCCGCGCACCTCGCGCCCGGCGGCGCGCAGCGCCTCGATGTCGTCGATATCCAGATCCGCCAGGCGCGCCTTGATCCGTTCATCCAGACTGTCCTTCGCCAGCAGGGCGCGATAGGCATCCGCGGTGGTGGCAAACCCGCCCGGCACGCGCACCCCGGCCGCGCCCAGCTGTCCGAGCAGCTCCCCCAGAGACGCATTCTTGCCGCCCACCTTCGCGACATCGTTCATGGTCAGGTCGGCGAGATCGACTACCCAGTGCATGGCGACTCCTGGACTGCGGTGACCGGCCGGCACGAAGACGGCCGCGGGTTTGTGAACCCCTTAACAGGGGTGAACCACTATGATCAGCTAGAATTCGATGTTTTGTAACCTTCAGGAGACTGCGTGACTGCCCCAGCCGCCCGTCGTTCCAGCTTAACCCACTCCATCCTGCCGACCATGCTGCTCGGCTTGGCGTTCCTCGCGCAATCCGCCGCGGCCCACGAATCGGGCCCGTCCATGGCCATCCTGGGCACGGTGGAGGACATACAGATCGTCGAGGAAGACGTCGTACTGGAGGCACGCATGGACACGGGTGCGACCTCCTCCTCCCTGAACGCGCTGAACAAGGAACGCTTCGAAAAGGACGGCGAGGACTGGATCCGCTTCGAGATCATCGATCCGGAAGACGAGGACGCCCGCATCACCCTCGAGCGCCCGATCGAACGGATCGTCCGTATCCGGCGCCACAGCGGCGAGTCGCAGGAGCGCCCGGTCGTGCGCATGGAGTTCTGCATTGGCAACCAGCTCCTGACCGCCGACACCAGCCTGATCGACCGCACGGCACTGACCTATCAGGCCCTGATCGGTCGCAGCCACATGGCCGGCCATATCCTGGTCGATTCCGGCGAGAAACACCTGCGCGCGCCCGACTGCGCGGCGGATGACCAGTGAAGCGCTTTCACCTGCCGATCCTGATCGTGCTGCTGAGCGCGGTCGGGCTCGGGGTCTTCGCCTACAAGGTCAGCGCACTGGGCATGCCCCTGCAGCCGGATGCCACCGCCGAGACCTGGCAGGTGGAGGCACGGGTGCGCTATCAGCCCACCGGCGGCGCAGCCACGGTGGAGCTGCGCATCCCGCATCGCCTGCCCAATTTCTCCATTCTGGACGAAGGCTTCGTCTCGCGCGGCTACGGCCTGAACTCCATTACCCAGGCCGAGGATCGCCTGGCCCAGTGGACAACGCGCCAGCCACGCGGTGAACAGGTCCTCTACTACCGCGCCACGCTCTATCGCGACGGCAACGACCGCTCCGAGTCGGAGTACCCCGGGCCGGTGGCCGTACCCGACTGGACCGAGCCCTTCCGTTCCGCCGCCGATGCCCTGATCGACGACGTACGCGGCCGTTCCTCGGATATCCAGAGCTTTGCCTCGGTGCTGGTCAATGACCTCGCCAACGCCGCCCCCGCATCCAACGCGGCGGTGTTCATCGAGAGCGACGACAACCGCACGCGCCGCACCGAGACCCTGATCGAACTGCTGGCCACCGCGCGGATCCCCGCGCGCCAGGTGACGGCCCTCCGGCTGGTCGATGGCCGCCGCGACATCGAGCCGCAGACCTGGCTGGAGGTCCACAACACCCGGCGCTGGGTCCCCATCGACCCGGAGACCGGCGAGATCGAGTATCCCGCGGACGTAGTCGTCTGGTCGCACGGCAGCGCCCCGCTGCTCGAGGTATCCAATGGCGAGGCCGCCGAGGTCCGGTTCGCGGTGTCGCGCGGGGTCCAGGATGCCCTGGCGACCATCCAGCGCTTCGGCGACACCCTGGACACCCGCATCCTCGACTTCTCCACCCTGAACCTGCCGCTGGGCACGCAGAACACCTACCGCGTGCTGCTGATGGTGCCCCTGGGTGCGATGATCATCGTGTTCCTGCGCAACGTGATCGGCATCCAGACCTTCGGCACCTTCATGCCGGTGCTGATCGCGCTGTCCTTCCGCGAAACCCAGCTGCTGGCCGGGATCATCCTGTTCACCCTGATCGTCGCACTGGGCCTGGCCGTGCGCTTCTACCTGGAGCACCTGCGGCTGCTCCTGGTGCCCCGTCTGGCGGCGGTCGTCAGCGTGGTCATCATGCTGATGCTCGGGATCAGCGTGCTGTCGCATCAGCTGGGCTTCGAACGGGCCCTGGCGCTGTCGCTGTTCCCCATGGTCATCCTCGCCATGACCATCGAGCGCATGTCGGTCGTATGGGAGGAGCACGGGCCGGCCGACGCCATTACCCAGGGCATCGGCAGCCTGGTCGTGGCGGCCGCCGCCTACGGCCTGATGGCCAACCGGCAGCTGGAGCACCTGCTGTTCGTGTTCCCGGAACTGCTGCTGGTGCTGCTGGCCGTGACCCTGCTGCTCGGGCGTTACACCGGCTACCGCCTGACGGAACTGTTCCGCTTCGGCCGTATCCAGGACGCGATGCGGAGGCCCGACTGATGCCGGCCTGGTTCCCGCGCTTCGTGCGCCCGAAGCTGCTGAAGGAACAGGGCATCGTGGGCATGAACGCCCGCAATGCCCGCTACATCGCGGCCTGGAACTCCCGGCGCTTCTACCCGCGGGTGGACGACAAGCTGCAGACCAAAAAACTGGCGCTGGATGCCGGCTTGTCAGTGCCCGATCTCTACGGGGTCGTGCGCACCCACCGCCAGATCCGCGACGTACGCCGCCAGCTGCGGGACTACGAAGACGGCTTTGTGATCAAGCCAGCGCATGGCGCCGCGGGCGACGGCATCCTGGTGATCGAGGGCTGGCGCGGCGACCGGCCGCGGCGGGCGGGCGGCCGCGCCATGGAGCTGAGCGAGCTGGACGACCACATCTCCAACATCCTGTCAGGGATGTACAGCCTGGGCGGGCGCCCGGACGTCGCCATGATCGAACAGCGGGTGCGTTTTTCCTCGGTGTTCGACGCGGTCTCGCACCGGGGCGTGCCGGACATCCGCACGGTCGTCTATCGCGGCTACCCGGTCATGGCGATGATGCGCCTGCCGACCCAGGACTCCGACGGCAAGGCCAACCTGCACCAGGGCGCGGTCGGCACGGGCATCGACCTGGGCTCCGGCCGGACCATCGGCGGGGTGCGCTACAACAAGCCCTGCCGCGAACACCCTGACAGCGAGCAGAGCATCGTCGGTCTGCAGATTCCTGACTGGGGCCAGCTGATGGAGCTCGCCGCGGGCTGCTTCGAGCTGAGCCAGCTCGGCTACCTGGGAGTGGACGTGGTCATCGACGCCGACCGCGGACCGCTGATCCTGGAGCTCAATGCTCGCCCGGGGCTCGCCATCCAGATCGCCAATGGCGAGGGCCTGGACCACCGGATCACCGCCGTGGACGCGCACATGGTGGCGCGCGAGACCGAACCGGCGGCCGACCGCGCCCGCTGGTCCGCCGAGATCTTCGCCCGTCCCAACGCCACGCGCCCCGAACAGCCCGACCCGGAGCCCGCGGCCGATGCCGAACCCGCCTGATGCCCGGGGCGGTTACGGACGCGATGAGTGTTTGGGCTATGCTAGGCGCATGACTGCCGCCGCCGAGACCCAGACGCCGGACATCGAACAGGCCCTTGCCGACGCCGAACGCGTCTGTGCCCGCCAGGGTGCGCGCCTGACCGAGCAGCGCCGGCGCATCCTCGAACAGATCCTGCGCACCGAGGGCGTGATCAAGGCCTACGACCTGATCCACGCCCTGTCCTCCGACGATCACAGCATCAAGCCGCCGACGGTCTACCGCACCCTGGCCTTCCTGCTGGAGCAGGGGCTGATCCACCGCATCGAGAGCCTCAATGGATTCGTCGCCTGCTCGCATCCCGGGGAGCGCCACGAATCCGCGCTGATGATCTGCGACGGCTGCGGCCAGATCACCGAGTTCCACACCCCGGAACCGGCCAGCCGCGCACTGGAAGAGGAGGCCGAGGTACAGGACTTCGCTATCGAGTCGCGCATGGTGGAACTGCACGGCCAGTGCGGCGACTGCCGTCGGAGTCAGCAGGACCGCGCCTGACACCGCCCCACCCTCTCAGCCCGCTCGCTTCCACCTTCCTGTGACCGCAGGCTCAGCCACCCTTGAAGCGTTCCCGCCGATCCTGCGAGCGGATACCCGACTGGTCGTGCTGGGCAGCTTTCCCGGCGTGGCGTCGCTGGAGGCCCGGGCCTACTACGCCCACCCGCGCAACCAGTTCTGGCCCATTGCCGGGCAGATCCTCGGCGAACCCTTCCCGGAGCTGGACTACCCGGAGCGCATCCAGCGCCTGCTCGACCACGGCGTGGGCCTCTGGGACGTCTACGGGGCCTGCTCGCGCGAGGGGAGCCTGGACAGCGCCATCCGCGAACCGGTCCCCAACGATCTGGCCCGCCTGACCCGCGAGGCCCCGGGCCTGCGCGTGATCATCCACAACGGCGCCGAGAGCGCGCGGCGCATCCGCGAGACCCGCGCCCTGGGCGTCGAGGCCCTACGGCTGCCCTCCACCAGCCCCGCCAACGCCCGCCTGAACCTGACCGAAAAGCTGGAGCCCTGGCGCGCGGCGTTCGCCCGCGCGAGCCTCCCCCGAGACCGATCCGCCACAAGCTGACTGGCTGGAACGGGGTTGAACCCAGGGTTGTTATTGTATAACGTTCATGCCTTGACGTTACGCTATAACAACTCACCTTCATCGGCGGACCCACTGATCCTGGCTGCAGTCTGCCGTGCAACAAGGAGCTCGACATGTCCCGCGCCCCATACGCCCGCCCCGTCCTTGCCGGACTCACCGCCCTGGCCCTCGCCGCCCCCGGGGCCGCTGCCGCGCAATGGAGCGCCCAGTCCGAAGACCGTTCCTGGGGTCTGGACGTTTCGCTGATCCTGGAAGGCGTCTACTACAACGAACTCTCGCACGGGATCGACGAACCCGCCGGCTTCGACGATGGCCACGACCACGGCCATGGTCACGACCACGGACACGATCATGGCTTCGACGACGGATTCAACCTGGGCCACAGCGAGCTGGTCTTCCAGGCCAACCTGGGCGACCTGTTCGACGGCGTGCTGATGCTCGGCTTCGACGACAGCGACATCGAAGTCGAAGAGGCCTACCTGACTACCCGCGCCCTGCCCGGCGGCTTCCAGATCAAGGCCGGTAAGTTCCTGTCCGATATCGGGTACATCAACAGCCGCCACGGCCACGACTGGGACTTCGTCGACCGTCCGCTGGTAAACGAGTACATCTTCGGCGACCACGGCCTCCAGGAAACCGGCGTCCAGGCCACCTGGGTCGCACCGACCGAGGCCTACACCCAACTCGGGGTGGAACTGCTGCAGGGCGAAACCAGCGGGATCGCCAACTACGAGGGTAGTCAGTCGGCGCTCAACGGTCAGGAACGCATTCTTCGGGACCGCTCCGGCCCGCGCCTGGTCACCGCCTTCGCCAAGTTCGGCCCGGATCTTGGCCCTGACCACGCCGCGCAGTTCGGCGTCTCCGGTGGCTACGCCCGCAGCTATCAGGTGACGGACGAGCACTCCACCCGCTTCGAGGACTGGGACGGCAGCGCCTGGTTCGCCGGCCTGGATGCCGTCTACAAGTACAGCGCCGGGCGCGCCTACGGCCATGGCGACTGGCGGCTGCAGGGCGAGTACTTCTACCGCGAAATCGACGTCGACCGCCGTGACGTGAACTTCGAGGCAGACGGCAATGGCCCCGTGGGTTTCGTGCGCAACGAGCAAAGCTTCAAGAACAAGCAGGACGGTATCTACGTCCAGGGCGTCTACGGCTTTGCCCCGCGCTGGGAGGCCGGTCTTCGCGCCGAGGCCCTTGGCCTGACCAACGACGTCGGCCGCGGCGACGGCGACTCCTTCGGTACCTCCTATCGCCACTCCGCCCAGGTCACTTTCCGCCCGGTGGAGCCGGTGTTCCTGCGCGCCCAGCTGTCGCAGAATGACTTCATCGATGACGACGGCCACCGCGACCGCGGGCTGGAGTTCATGCTGCAGCTGAACGTGGCCCTCGGCGCCCACGGCGCCCATCGCTTCTGATGCCCACTCGCGCGGGCCCGCCCGGGCCCGCTCGCTTCCGCCCGTGTCGGCCAATCCGGCCGGCATCGGTACCGTGCTAGCACACCATATCCCCCAAGGAGTCCCGCATGTTCTTTCGCAAGACTCGCACCCGCAGCACCCGGTGGCTGATTTCCATCGCCGCCCTTACCCTGACCGCGCTGGTCCTGGCGCCCGCCCAGGCCGCGGCCGGTCTTAACGTCGTCGCCACCACCTCCAGCCTCGGCGCCCTGGCCCGCGAGATCGGCGGCGACCAGGCCGAAGTCCGCGTACTCGCGCCACCGGACCGTGATGCACACTATCTCGATGCCCGCCCCAGCTTCATGGCGGCCCTGCGCCGAGCCGACATGCTGCTGGAGCTGGGCGCCGGCCTGGAAGAGGGCTGGCTGCCGGCCGCGCAGCGGGGTGCCAGCAACCGTGCCATCAATTCCGGGCAGCCGGGGCACTTCCGCGCTGCGGACATGATCGAGCTGCGCCGCTCCATCACCATGGATGGCCCGAACATGGGGCACGTGCATGAAGAGGGGAACCCGCACTTCAACGCCGACCCGCTGCGCATGGCCGAACTCGCCCTCGCGCTGGGCCAGCGCATGGGCGAACTGCGTCCGGACCATGCCGACAGCTTCATGGAGCGAGCGGAACGCACCGCCGACCGCCTGCGCGCGCACGCCGAGGCACTGGCCGAGCAGGTCATGCCGGAGCAGCGCATCGTGGTCTACCACGAGGACCTCGACTATCTGGAAGAGTGGCTGCCGGTCGAGATCGTCGGCTACCTGGAGCCGGCCCCGGGCATCCCGCCCACCGCGCGCCACCTGCGCAGCCTGGTCAGTGATCTCGAAGGCACCGAGGGCACCGTCCTGTACGCCGAATTCCAGCCGCCGCGCGGCGCCGAATTCCTCGAACGCAACCTGGGCTGGCCGAGCCATGCGGTCCCTCTGGATCCGCCGGCCGACTCCAGCCTGGATGGGTACCTGGACCTGATGACCACCTGGGCGCGAACGCTGCCCCAACGCTAACCCGGGGCGAAACATCTTCCTCACGATCGGGCCCGGAAAATGCTTTCCGGGCCCGATATCATTCAGGCCCCTCCAACGATTTCGAGTCCGCATGCCCCCTCAAACCGCGCTGCACGCAGAGGCCGCGCACCTCGGCTTTGATCGTCCGGTGCTGGGCCCGCTGTCCCTCGACGTACCCACGGGGGCCCAATGGGCCCTGACCGGCCCCAATGGCATCGGCAAGTCGCTGCTGCTGAAGGCCGTAACCGGCCAGGCTCGGGTCCACTCAGGCACCCTGCGGCTTGGCCCCGCGACGCGTGTCAGCCTGCTGGCGCAGGACCACCCCCGGCGGGACCCCTGGCCCTTGTGCGGTCACGACTGGTTCAGGGCGATGGGCGCCACCCCGCCCGATCAACCCCGGGTGCAGGCCTTGCTGGATCGTCGCCTCGACCGCCTGAGTGGCGGCCAGTGGCAGTTGCTGCGCCTGGCCGCGGCCCTGCACAGCAGCGCCCACCGGCCACCGGGGGAACGCCTGGTCCTTCTGGACGAGCCCGCCAACCACCTCGACGCCGAGGTGCGCGGCGATGCGGTCGACCTGATTACCTCCCTCCCGGCTGCTACGACACTGGTGATGACCAGCCACGACGACGAGTTCCTGCAGGCCGTCGGGGTCGAGAACCATCCATTGACGGACTACCTCGATGCTCGGTGACCTGTTGTTCGAACCGTTTGTCTCCGGGCTGCTGATCACGGGCGTGCTGGCCCTGGCCGGGGCCGGCCTGTTCCTGCGCGGGTCGGTCTGGCAGGCGCTGGCACTCGGACAGTGGGCCGCCGTCGGGGGCGTCCTGGCGTCGGTCGTCCACTGGCCGGTGCTGCCTGTAGCCCTGGCACTCGGGGCCGGAGTCATGGCCCTGCTGCAACGCAGCTCTGACCGCGAGCGCCTGCCGCTGGCCGTTTTTCTGGCCGGACTGGCGGCAGTGACATTGCTGGCCGCCAATTTCGCGCAGGCCAGCCTCGCCGCGGCCGCCTGGGCCGAGGGCCAGCTGTACTTCGCCGGACCGCGCGAACTATGGGCAGTGGTCGCGCTCGGGCTCGCCAGCCTCGTGCTCGCGCCCGGGCTGTACCACGTCTGGCGATACGCACAGCTTGCCCCCGACGTCCCCGCCACGCTCAGCCCGCGCACGTGGCTACGCCTCACGGAGATCGCCTGGCTGGTGGCCGCAGTGGTGCTGGGCAGCATGGTGCTGGGCCTGCCCGCTGCCCTCGCCACGCTGCTCCTGCCCGCCTGGGGCGCCGCCTATCTCGCACGCAATCTGCGCGGATTGTTCCTGTGGGCCCAGGCCCTGGCCCTCGCGGGCTTCCTGATCGCCTGGAGCGTCAGCCTGCCGCTGGACCAGCCCTTCGCGCCGGTACTCGTCCTGGTCAACACGGCGCTGGCCCTGGGCGCCCGATTCGCTGCGCGGCGCCCGTAAAGCCGTCTCGGACCCGACGAACGGAGAGTCTCGCGATCACGAACCCGCCGCTGCTCGAGCAAAGGACGTGTGCCGGGGGCGGCGCAGCCGACGAAAAAAACCCGTGACATTGCCAAGGGGCAGGTTCTCCACGTAGCGTTCCGGAAATGTCCACCCCTGCATTGACTTCGTGAACCGCGCCGAGCGGATCTTCCATCTGCACCGCCTGCTCCAGGCGCGCCAGCCGCCGTCGCTGGCGCACCTGATGGAGGCGCTCGAGGTCTCGCGCGCGACCATCAAGCGCGACCTCGAGTACATGCGCGACTTCATGCAGGCACCGATCGAGTACGACGCGGAGGCCAACGGCTACCGCTACGCACAGGATGTCCCGGCCTTCGAGCTGCCGGGGCTATGGTTCAACGAATCCGAATTGCTCGCGCTCCTGACCATGGAGCAGCTCCTGGAGGACGTGCAGCCGGGTCTGCTGGCACCCACACTGGGGCCATTGAAGGAGCGTATCCGGGAGCTGCTCGCCAGCGGCGGGCACCAGCCGGACGCCGTGCGCCGCCGCATCCGCATCCAGCCCCTGGCCCAGCGTGGCAACCGCAGCGACGGCTTTCAGGCCGTAGCCGCCGCGACCCTGGACGAACAGCCGATCGCGATCGAGTACCACGGCCGTGCCCGCGACTCCGCCACCCAACGCGTCGTGCATCCCCAGCGACTGCTGTACTACCGCGACAACTGGTACCTGATCGCCTGGTGCGAAAAGGCCCGGGCCCTGCGCACCTTCGCGCTGGAACGCATCCGGTCCACCCGGGCGACCGATGGCCCCTACCACGACATCGACGAAGCGACCCTGGATGCCCACACCGGCGCGGCCTTCGGCATCTTCACCGGCCCCGCACAGGAATGGGCGGTGCTGCGCTTCACCCCGGAACACGCCCGCTGGGTCGCGGACGAGACCTGGCACCCGGACCAGACCGGCCACTTCGAGGGCGACCACTACCACCTGCGGGTGCCCTTCGGGGATCCCACCGAGCTGATCCAGGAGATCCTGCGCCACGGTCCCGGGGTCGAGGTCCTGGCCCCCGAAAGCCTGCGCACCCGTGTCGCCACCACGCTGCGCGAGGCCGCTGCGCAATACGCGGCTTCGTCCTGATGCTGCGCCGCTGGCTGGCCCGCCGCAAGGCCGCCACCGTCTCCGGCCGGCTGGAAGCGATCTGGATCGCCGATCGGGCCGGCACCCCCATGCACGATTGCGCCGCCGTGGAGGTTACCGAAGCGGGCCTGACCGGTGACCGCTACGCCACCGGGCAGGGCCACTGGCACACGGTGGAGTCCTGCCCCGTCACCCTGATCTGCAGCGCCGAGCTGGACCGCGCCACACGGCGGGCGCGGCGCCTGCGCCAGCCCGCGACCCCGACGCCCGGCGACCACCGCCGCAACCTCGTGGTCAGCGGCCTCCGGCGCAGCCCGCGCGCGGGAACCTTGCGCATCGGTGTTGTGCGTTTTGCCATCACACGGCCGCGCCCGCCCTGCGGCTGGCTCAACCAGGTGGTCGGCTACAACCTCGCCGGCGCCCTGCGCCAGGACAGCGGCATCTGCCTGCGGCCACTGGAGCCGGGCACCATCCGGCGGGGCGACCCCGTGCACTGGGAGGCCGCCCCGGGGCCCGCAAGACACGATTAGCCGGGGTGGCTCATTCTGTGAGCCACCCCCGGTGCTACAAAGGTCGCAACCCCCCAGATGGAGCGCGACCATGCAATCGAACACCCCCAACCGCCAGGCTCGCCGCACCCCCGTACTGCGCGGCTACTACGCCCAGCGCGGCCGCTACAACGCCACCGCCACCACCGAGGAACTGCTGCAGACCATCCCGCTGGCCGGCTACCGCCACCACGACGCCCCGAAGCTGTGGAATGCGTTGAAGCGCGGCCAGGCCCTGACCCTGCGCCGCGAGCGGCTGAACCCGCACGATGACAAGGCCGTTGCCATCGACTGGATCGACCACCAGCTCGGCTACCTGCCGCGCGAACAGAACCAGCTCGCCGCCGACCTCCTCGACCGCGACGAGCCCCTGGTCGCCCGCATCATCGCCAAGCGTGATCAGGCCGACCCCCACAACCGGCTCGAACTGGGCCTCTACCGCGCACGGCCGAGGACCGCGCCGGCCCACTAGGGAGACGCGGATCCTCCCCCGGGCGGGGCAAATCAAGCGACCCAGATGGTCTTGGCGTTCTGGAACTCGCGGATGCCGAGTTCGGAGAGTTCGCGGCCGTAGCCGGAGTCCTTCACGCCGCCGAACGGCAGGCGCGGGTCGCTCTTGACGATGCCGTTGACGAAGGCGCAACCGCATTCCAGCCGTCGGGCCAGCGCCTCGCCGCGGGTCGGGTCGGCGGTCCAGACGCTCCCGCCCAGACCAAAGCGCGAGCGGTTGGCGAGCTCGATGGCATGGTCCGCGCCGCGCGCCCGGGTGACCGCTGCAACCGGGCCGAAGGTCTCCTCGTCGAAGGCCGGCATGCCGGGTTCCACGCCATCCAGCAGGGTCGGCGGGTAGAAGTAGCCGGCGCCGGCACGCGGCGCGCCGCCGGTGACCAGGCGGGCCCCGGCGGCCACGCTGCGGGTGACCTGATCGTGCAACTCGCTGCGCAGGTCATCGCGCGCCAGCGGGCCGATGTTCGTGCCTTCGTCCATCGGGTCGCCGATGACCAGGGCCTCGATGGCGGCCCGGAAGCGCTCGACGAAGGCCTCCGCGATGGCCTCCTCCACGATGAAGCGCTTGGCCGCGATGCAGGTCTCGCCGTTGTTCTGGAAGCGCCCGCGCACCGCCTGCTCGACTGTATGGTCAAGGTCCGCGTCGGCCAGCACCACAAAGGCATCCGACCCGCCCAGCTCCAGCACCGAGGATTTCAGCGCCTTGCCTGCAGCCGCCCCAACCGCGCGGCCGGCCCCCTCGGATCCGGTCAGGCTGACGCCCTGCACGCGGGTGTCGGTGATGATGCCTTCCACCGCGTCGGAGCCCACCGGCAGATTGCGGAACACGCCCTCGGGGAACCCGGCCGCCAGGAACACCCGCTCCAGGTGTTCGGCGCAGCCAGGAACGTTAGAGGCATGTTTGAGCAGTACGGTGTTGCCGGCCAGCGTGGCCGGGATCGCCTGGCGAAAGGCCTGCCAGTAGGGAAAATTCCAGGGCATCACCAGCAGCACGGTCCCCAGCGGCTGCCAGGCAATGAACGAGCGGCTCGCGTCCGAGGCGATCATGGTGTCCTGCAGGTAATCCGGGCCGTGTTCAGCGTAGTACTCGCAGGCGGCGGCACACTTGTCGACCTCGGCCCGCGCCTCGGCCAGGCGCTTGCCCATCTCCTGTGTGGCAGTGGTCGCCAGGGTCTCGCGTTCCTCGCGCAGCACGCCGGCCAGATCGCGCAGGCGCGCGGCGCGCTCCGTCACGGGGCGCGCCGCCCAGTCCGGCGCCGCGCTCGCGGCACGAGACAATGCGGCCTCCAGCGCTTCCTCGTTCATGCGCGGGTAGCGCGCGAGGGTCTCGCCGGTGGCAGGATTGATCGCAGTCAGTTCGGGCATATCGGTGCCTCGGCGTCAGGGCCCGAAATACGGGCTTGTTTGAACAATGCAGGTCACCCGAGTATAAGACGTCCCGCATTCGCTTTCGGAAGGACCTTGCCACCATGTCGATCGATTCGATTCGCAATGTCTGCCTGCTGGGCGGCACGGGCTTCGTCGGCCACCACATCATTCGCCGACTGATTGATCGCGGCCTGAAGGTCCGCGTGCTGTCCCGCCGTCCGCATCGCCACCGCGATCTCCTGGTCAACCCCGAGGTGGATCTGGTCGAAGGCAGCGCCCATGACCCCGCCACCCTGGAGCGCGTGTTCGCGGGGCAGGACGCGGTGATCAACCTGGTCGGCATCCTCAACGAGCGCGGGCACAGCGGCGCCGGTTTCCGCACCGCCCATACCGAGCTGACCGAGAAGGCCCTGGCGGCCGCCGAGGCCCAGGGCGTGCGCCGCTTCCTGCAGATGAGCGCGCTCAAGGCGGACATGGACGACGCCCCCAGCCACTACCTGCGCAGCAAAGGCGCGGCGGAACAGGCGGTATTCGCCAGCGAATCCCTGGCGGTCACGGTTTTTCGCCCGTCGGTGATCTTCGGCCCCGAGGATTCCTTCCTGAACCGCTTCGCGACTTTGCTGAAGTTCTCGCCGATGATGCCCCTGGCCCGCGCCCGGGCGCGTTTCGCCCCGGTGTATGTCGGCGATGTGGCCGAGCACTTCGTCGAGGCCCTCGACGACCCGGATACCTTCGGGCAGGGCTTTGAACTGTGCGGCCCGAAGACCTATACCCTGGCCGAGCTGGTGCGCTACGTCGGACGCGTCTCCGGTCACCGGCGCCCGGTGATCGGCCTGCCCGACTGGGCCGGCAAGCTGCAGGCCAGCGTGCTCGAATTCGTGCCCGGCAAACCGTTGTCGCGCGACAACTTCGCCTCGCTGACCATCGACTCGGTCTGCGACGGCGAGCAGCAACTGCCCTGCCCGACCCGGCTCGAATCCATTGCCCCCAGCTATCTGGGTGGCGGCGGCGCCGGGCGTGAGGCCCGCATGCAGCAACTGCGTACTCTCAACCGCGGATCGGGCCGCGGCTGACCCGGATCGCGAACCCGGGGCCGCCATGCAGACCTATCTCGTCGGCGGTGCGGTTCGCGACCGCCTGCTGGGACGCCCGTTCACGGAACGCGACTACGTCGTCGTCGGTGCCACGCCGGAGGCGATGGAGGCCGCGGGCTTTCGCGCGGTCGGACGCGACTTCCCGGTCTTCCTGCACCCCGAGACCCACGAGGAATACGCGCTGGCGCGCACCGAGCGCAAGACCGCGCGCGGCTACCACGGCTTCCAGTTCAATGCCTCGCCCGAGGTGACCCTGGAGGACGACCTCGAACGCCGCGATCTCACCATCAACGCGATGGCCGAGGACACCGACGGCCGCCTGATCGACCCCTATGGCGGACGGGAAGATCTGGAAGCCCGATGGCTGCGCCACGTTTCCCCGGCCTTTGCCGAAGATCCGGTACGTCTGCTGCGGGTGGCCCGGTTCGCTGCCCAGCTCGCGCCCTGGGGCTTCCAGGTGGCCCCCGACACGCTGACCCTGATGCGCGAGCTCGTCACCTCCGGCGAGGTCGACGCGCTGGTCCCCGAGCGCGTCTGGGCAGAATGCGAGAAGGCCCTGAAGAGCCCCGCACCGCGGCGCTTCCTCGAGGTACTGCGCGAGGCCGGGGCACTCGCCATCCTGTTCCCGGAGATCGAGCGGCTGTTCGGCGTACCCCAGCCCGAGCGCTACCATCCGGAGATCGACACCGGCGTGCATACGCTGATGGTCCTGGACCAGGCGACCCGCCTGTCCGACGCCCCGGAGGTGCGCTTCGCCGCACTGGTGCACGACCTCGGGAAGGGCACGACCGACCCCGACATCCTGCCCAGTCACCACGGGCACGAGGAACGCGGGGTGGACCTGATCCGCGCCCTGGCCGAACGCCTGCGCATCCCCAATCGCTACCGCGACCTCGCGGTGCGCGTGGCGCGCTACCACGGCCTGGTCCATCGCGTGTTCGAACTGCGCCCGAAGACCGTAATGAAGCTGGTGGACGGACTGGACGCCCTGCGCCGCCCGGAGAACGTCGAGCCCTTCCTGCTCGCAGTGGAGGCGGATTTCCGCGGGCGCACCGGCTGGGAAGACAAGCCCTACCCGCAGGCCGATGCCGTACGCCGCGCGGTGGCCGCCGCGCAGGCCGTGCAACCGCAGGCCCTGATGGCTGAGGGCTACAAGGGCAAGGCCCTGGGCGAGGCATTGCAGCGCGAACGCATCCGCGCGATTGCGGAGGTCCTCGACGAGCACCCCGACGCGTAGGAGGCCAGCCCTCTGGCCGATAGGGCATCACCAGAACCCCATCGCGCAGGGGGCTGCGCTCCTACGGGCAATAGCGGCACCCCCCCCGCAGGAGGCCAGCCCTCTGGCCGATGGGGTCTGGTCAACACCCCATCGGCCAGAGGGCTGGCCTCCTACTTGCCTGTTTCGGCGCGTGAACGTACTCTTTCGCGGCTGTTTAGCGTACAGAGGAAACCGCGATGGATTTCGCCAAGGCCCGGATCAACATGGTCGAGCAGCAGGTTCGCCCCTGGGACGTGCTCGATACGCGCGTGCTGGACGTGATGGAAACCCTGCCGCGTGAACGCTTCATGCCCGAGCCCTACCAGGCCCTGGCATATGCGGATTCCGAGATCCCGCTGGGGCACGGCGAAAACACCCTGCCGCCGGTGGTGGTCGGCCGGCTGCTGCAGGCCGTGTCGCCGCAGCCCACCGAGACGGTACTGGAGATCGGCACCGGTTCCGGTTACGTGACCGCCTGCCTGGCCCACCTCGCGGCCCGGGTCGACAGCATCGAGCGGATCGACGATCTGCGTCTCGCGGCGCGTAACCGCCTGACGGATCTGGGTCTCGATAACGCCCACCTGCGCACCGCCACGGTGACCCGTGACTGGACCCCGCCGCGCCCGCGTTACGACGCGATCATCCTCACTGGCGGCATGACCGAATACGACGACTTCCTCGAGCCCTACCTGACGCTCGGCGGCCGGCTATTCGTGGTCACTGGCGATGGCCCGATCATGGAGGCCCAGCTGATCACCCGGACCACCGAAGACGACTGCCGCCACGAGGGCCTGTTCGAGACCCGCGTGAAGCCGCTGGTTGGCTTCGAGCCGAAGCCCGCGTTCGAATTCTGAGCCGGTCGCCTGCGCCCCGGCACGGGGCGCGCGCCGGAGGCCCCATGCCGGAACATGCTCTGATAGGATAGGCGTTTCCTAATATCCTCCGGAGTCGCGTCCATGAACCGTCTGCCGTCGCTTCTCGCCGCCGCCGGGCTGGCCCTGGTGATCTCGGCCCCCGCCACCGCCTCCAGCCTGATGGAGGTCTACGAGCGCGCGGCCGCGGAAGACGCCGAACTGCGCACCGCCGAGGCGGAGTACCGCAGCGTGCTGGAGAACCGGCCGCTCGCGCGCTCTGCCCTGCTGCCGCAGATCTCCGGGCAGGCCGAGGCCGGCGCGTTCTACCGCGACGGCCGCAATGAACCGAGCATTGATGGGCGCGAGACCAGCTTCGGCGTCAATCTGGCCCAAAGCCTCTACGACCGCCGCAACTACATCGAGCTGGCGCAGGTGGATCTCGAGATCGCCCGCGCCGAGGCCGAACTGGATGCCGCCCGCCAGGACCTGATCCTGCGCGTGGCCCAGGCCTACTTCGACGTGCTCATCGCACAGGAAACCCTGGCCTTCCGCGAGGCCGAGGTCGAGGCGATCGAGCGCCAGCTGGAACAGACCCAGCGCCGCTTCGATGTCGGCCTGGTCGCCCGTACCGACGTCACCGAAGCCCAGGCCCAGCGCGACATCGCCGAGGCCGAGCGCATCGCCGCCGCGAACCAGCTGGACCTGACCCGCGAGCAGCTCGCGGTGATCACCAACACCTACTGGGACGAGCTGGACATGCTGCGCGACGAGGCCGAGCTGACCCCGCCGGAACCGGCCGATCCGCAGGCCTGGGTCGATATCGCGCTCGCCAACAACCTGGAACTGGCCGCCCAGCGCCTGAGCACCGAGACCGCCCGCGAACAGATCCAGCGCCAGCGCGCCGAGGGCCTGCCGCGGCTCAACCTGAACGCCTCGGTGCGCGAGAACCGCTACCACGGCCTGGATGTACCAGCTGATGCCAGAGGCGCCTTCTTCGAGGGCACCGACGCCCAGGTCGGCGTGCAACTGGAGATCCCGCTCTACACCGGCGGGCGCGTCAGCGCCCTGACCCGCCAGGCCCGCGAGGACTTCCAGGCTGCGCAGGAAGGCCAGTCGCTGGTGGAGCGCCGCACCACTCAGGACACCCGCAGCGCCTACCTGTCGGTGATCTCCAACAACTCGCGCGTGCGCGCGCTGGAGCAGGCGCTGGTTTCGACCCAGTCCGCGTTCGAGGCGGCCGAGGCCGGCTTCGAGGTCGGTACCCGCACCCAGGTGGACGTCCTGCTCGCCCTGCGCGAGGTCTTCCGCGCCGAACGCGACTACGCCGAGGCCCGCTACGGCTTCCTCGGCGAGTCGCTGCGCCTGCAGCGCGCGGCCGGTCGCCTGAGCGTGGCCGACCTCGAGGCCATCGACGAACTGCTGGAGTAATGGTCGCTCCCGTCGCGCACAATCCGCGGGCCCGCTGCGAGCGGGCGCGCTCGCGCCTGGTCCTGATCGACCTGCAGGAACGCCTGCTGGCCGCGATGCCCGAGGCGGCCCGTGCCGAGGTCGAGCGCAATGCCGCGCGCCTGATCGAGGCGGCGCGCAAGCTCGGCATCCCGATCGAGGTATCGCGCCAGTATCCCAAAGGCCTCGGCGAGGTCACCGCCCCCCTGCAGCAGGCGCTGGACGGCGAGGGCGCGGTCACCGACAAGACGGCCTTCTCCTGCTGCGCCGAAGCCGACCTGCACACCCGCCTGACCCGCGGCGACCAGATCATCCTGACCGGCGCGGAGACCCACATCTGCGTGACCCAGACGGCACTGGAACTGCTGGAGGCGGGCGTGACCGTGTTCGTGGTCGAGGACGGGGTCTGCTCGCGCGATGCCGGGCGCAAGCGCAACGGACTGGAGCGCCTGCGCGCCGCCGGCGCCATCATCACCAACCACGAGTCGGTACTGTTCGAGTGGCTGCGCGATGCGGCCGATCCTCAGTTCCGCGAGCTGAGCCAGTTGATCCGCTAATCACGAACCGGGAGACACGCAGGGATGCGCATGCTTGGAAATATTCTGCTCGGCGCCTGGCTGATTCTGTTCGGCCTGCGCGGCCTGCTGGGGCTGCAGTTCCAGTACGACCACTACGTCATCAGCGGCCTGGCGGTGATCGCCGGTATCCTGTTCATCCTGCGACGCTAACCGAACCCGAGCCATGCGCCTGACCCCCGACGAGTACCGCAATCAGGACCACCGCCGCATCACCCTGCTGGGGATGTCCGGTGTCGGCAAGACGCGCCTGTCCAACATGCTGCGGCGCGAGGACTGGTTCCACTACTCCGGCGACTACCGCATCGGCACGCGCTACCTGAGCGAACCGATCCTGGACAACATCAAGGCCCAGGCGATGGCCGTGCCGTTCCTGCGTGACCTGCTGCGCTCGGACTCGATCCAGATCATCAACAACATCACGGTGGACAACCTGCACCCGGTGGCGAGCTTCCTCGGCAAGCTCGGCAACCCGGAGCTGGGCGGGCTGCCGCTGACCGAGTTCAAGCGCCGCCAGACCCTGCACCACGAAGCCGAGGTGCAGGCCATGCTCGACGTGCCCGACTTCATCAGCAAGTCCCAGACGCTGTTCGGCTATCCGCACTTCGTCAACGATGCCGGCGGCTCGGTCTGCGAGCTGGACAGCCCCGGCGTGCTGGAGACCCTCGCGGAGCACACGCTGATCCTCTACATCAAGGCGACCGACGAGGACGAGCGCCAGCTGATCGAGCGCGCCGAGAGCGATCCCAAGCCGCTGTACTACCGCGAGGCCTTCCTCGACCAGCAGCTGGCCGAATACATGCGCGACGAGGGGCTGGACTACGTCGCCCAGATCGACCCCGACGCGTTTGTGCGCTGGGTCTTCTCGCGCCTGTTCCGCGCACGCCTGCCACGTTACGAGGCGATCGCCGAGAGCCACGGTTACACCATCAGCACCACGGAACTGGCGCGGGTGCGCAACGCAGCCGACTTCGACGACCTGGTCTGCATGGCCCTGGAACGGGAGGCGCGACTGTAATGCCACTTGTCGCCTACTCCGACCTGCCCACCTTTGCCCGCCTGAGAAGCGAGGGCGAGACCGTCCTGCCCAGCGACTTCGCCCAGCAGCAGGAAATCCGCGCCCTGCACATCGGGCTGCTGAACATGATGCCGGACGCGGCCCTCGCGGCCACCGAGCGCCAGTTCTTTCGCCTGATCGGCGAGAGCAACCAGATCGCGCAGTTCTATATCCACCCGTTCACCCTGCCGCAGCTCAAGCGCGGGCCGAAGGGGCGCGACCACGTCAAGCAGTACTACGAATCCTTCGAGGACCTGAAGAAGGAGGGCCTCGACGCGCTGATCATCACCGGCGCCAACGTGACCCAGCCGGATCTGGCCCTGGAACCCTTCTGGGAACCGCTGGCCGAGGTGGTCGACTGGGCCTGGGAGAACGTGACGTCCACGCTGTGCTCCTGCCTGGCGACCCACGCCGTGCTGCAGGCGCGCTACGGCGAGCACCGCCGGCACATGGGCGAGAAGCTGTGGGGCGTATTCCCGCATCGCGTGGTGGACCGCGGGCATCCGCTGGTCACCGGCGTGAACACGCGTTTCGACGTGCCGCACTCGCGCTACAACGACGTCTCGCGCGAACAGTTCGAGCGCCACGGCCTGCGCGTGCTGGTGGAGAGTGACCAGTCCGGGATCCATCTGGGGGCCTCGCCCGACGGCTTTCGCATGGTCTTCTTCCAGGGCCACCCGGAATACGACTCGATCAGCCTGCTCAAGGAGTACAAGCGCGAGGTGGTGCGCTACATCCAGGGCGAACGCGACGCCTACCCGCCGCTGCCGGAGAACTACCTGATGCCGCAGGCCGCCGCTATCCTCGACGAGCACCGCGAGCACGTGGAGGCCGCCCTGGAACACTGCACCGAGATCCCGGCCCTGCCCGAGGCACTGCTGCTGGACCGCCTCGACAACACCTGGCACGACACCGCGCTGGCGGTGATCAACAACTGGCTGGGCAACGTCTACCAGCTGACCAACCTCGACCGGCGCAAGCCGTTCCGCGACAGCGTCGACCCGAGCGACCCGCTGGCCGGGCGCCGGTAGCGCGTCGCACCCGCCCCTGTCATTGCGAGGTGCCGCAGGCACCGTGGCAATCTGCCTTCCGGCACCACCGGATATCCCGCCGCCCTGCCAGCATCTGGAGGTTGCCACGTCGCCTTCGGCTCCTCGCAATGACGGGACAACGCAACGGAAAGACCTCATGACCGCCAACGACCTGGACAAGCTTCCGCGCCCGATTATCGGACTGTACGAGACGATTGCCGGCGACGAGGACGCGCGCGTCTGCAAGGACATCCCGGAGAACGCCTGCCGCGCGCAGCCGGTCAATTTCTTCGTCCACCTGGTTGCCAACACCCTGAGCAAGATTGGCGACGAGCTCGCCTCGGCCCGGCTGGTCCTGGCCTGGCTGCTGGGCGCCCTCGGGGCCCCGGCCGCCTTCGCGGGCTTCCTGGTGCCCATCCGCGAATCTGGCTCACTGCTCCCGCAACTGTTCGTTGCCGCCTCCATTCGCCGCCGGGCCATCCGCAAGGGCTTCTGGGTTCTCGGCAGCGTGCTCTCGGGGCTGGCGGTGGCCGGCATGGCCATCGTCGCCCTGACCCTGGAGGGAGTCGCCGCCGGCTGGGCGATCCTCGGACTGCTGGTGGTCTTCGCCCTGTCGCGCGGGATCAATTCGGTCGCCTCCAAGGACGTACTCGGCAAGACCATCGCCAAGCACCAGCGCGGGACCGTGATGGGATACGCCGCGTCACTGGCCGGCTTCTTCACCCTGGGCCTGGGTATCTACCTGACGCTGGCGAACCTCGAAGAGGCCGGCATCGGGGTCTTCGTCGCCCTGCTGGCCGCCTCGGCCGGGGCCTGGTGGGTGGCCGCCGCGACCTTTACCCGGCTGCGCGAGGACCCGGGCTCCACCGAGGGCGGCGGCAACGCGGTGACCGAGGCCATCCGCTCCATGCGCCTGCTGTGGACCGACCGCGCCTTTGGCCACTTCGTGCTGACCCGCGCCCTGCTGATGAGCACCGCGCTGGCCCTGCCCTTCTACGTCCTGCTCGCGGAGGACGCCACCGCCGGCGATCTCGGCACCCTGGGGCTGCTGATCCTGGCCAGCGGCCTGGCCTCGGCGGTCAGCGCCCCGGTCTGGGGGCGCCTGTCCGACCGCTCGGCGCGCTGGGTGCTGATCCTGTCTGGCCTTCTGGCCGCCGGGCTTGGCATTGCGGTCGCGCTGGGCGTCTGGTTCGTGCCGGTGGATACCGACCACGCACTGGTACCCGGCGGCTGGCTCTATGCGGCGTTGTTTTTCCTGCTCGGGGTCAGTCATGCCGGTGTGCGCCTGGGGCGCAAGACGTATCTGGTGGATATGGCCACGCAGGAGACCCGGGCCGCGTTCACCGCGGTCAGCAACACGGTCATTGGTGCCCTGCTGCTGGTCGGCGGGCTGTTCGGGCTGCTGGCGCAGCTGGCGGGCACCGAGGTGGCGATCTTCGTCCTCGCGCTGATGAGTCTGGCCGGCGCCGCCAGCGCCTGGCTCATGGGCGAGGCCTGAAGCCTTCTCGCGTCCTCGCCGCCAGCGAGGCAGACTTTGCGATCTCGGTTTTACGTGCCTCCGTCCGGCCGCCTGCCTCGTGGTGGCTGGTCCTGGTTCGGCCTCGGGTGTTCACGGTGCCTTCGGTCCACATACTGCCAGGCGCTGACTCGCCAGCGCGCCGCGTGGTCCTTTCTTGCTTGCCCAAGAAAGGACCCAAAGAAGGGCACCCGGATTTCGCCCGGGAACCTCGCTCCGGGCGTGCTGGGCCGGCGGCGCTGAACTCGCTGCGCCTTCGGCTTCGCTCAGACATCCAGCGCCTTCTCCCGGCCCGAGAACCCTTCCGCAAGGGGCTCCATACGGGAGGCGAAGGTCAAAACCGAACGCATCCCCATGTTTGCGCCTAACCATAGGCAACGCCGCTCGAAAGCCCCTGGCGCCCGCCCTGCGGGCGCGGCACGCAACGGCCGAGGGCCGAGCGTGCCCAAGATGTCCGAAAAGTTAGCCATCCTCCCCTGGCACGACCGTCGGGACGGCTGTTGTCTTGACCTTGAATCCCCCGTTGTCGTCGCGCCGAGTGGAGAGGGTTTTCGCGGGGAAAAAGGCGCTGGATGTCTGAGCGGAGCCGAAGGCGCAGCGAGTTCAGCGCCGCCCGCGAAAACCCTCGGAGCGAGGGAAACCCCGGCCCGCGCAGCGGGCCGGGGTCGCGGCAGTCGGGCGTGTTTCTTGGGTACTTCTTTGCACGAGCAAAGAAGCCCGTTTTTGATCAACAACGGGCGCGGCGCGCTGGCGAGTCAGCGCCGGGCAGTATGTGGACCGAAGGCACCGTAAACACCAGATGACGAAAGAGGACCAGCCACCACGAGGCAGGCGGCTGGACGCAGCCAACCGCACGCCGCAGAGCGCCAAGGTGATAGGCTTGGCGCCCGCTACAACACTCGCTCGCGACCGGAACTCGAATGGCACTGCTCACCCTGCGCAACATCCACCTGGCCTACGGCATGGCCGCCCTGCTCGACGGCATCAACCTGAGCCTGGAACCCGGCGAGCGCGTCGCCATCGCCGGGCGCAACGGAGAGGGCAAATCCACCCTGCTCAAGGTGCTCAACGGCGAGGCGCAGGCGGATTCGGGCGAGATCACCTGCCAGGACGGCCTCACCACCGCCTACCTGACCCAGGAGTTGCCCCCGGGCATTGAAGGGACGGTGTTCGATGTCGTGGCCGAGGGCCTGGGCGAGGCCGGGCGCCTGCTGGAGCGCTTCCACCACCTGAGCCAGGCCGCGGCCGGCGGCGACATGGATGCCCTGGAGAAGATGGGGCCAGTGCAGTCGCAGCTCGACGCCATCGATGGCTGGAGCCTGCAGAACCGGGTGGAGACCACCATCTCCCGCCTGAGCCTGGACCCCGAGGCGGAGTTCGCCGCGCTGTCCGGCGGACTCAAGCGCCGGGTCTGGCTGGCACGCGAGCTGGTGCAGCGCCCGCAGCTGCTGCTGCTCGACGAACCGACCAACCATCTCGACGTGGCCGCGATCCGCTGGCTGGAAGAGTTCCTGCTCGAGAGCGGCCTGACCGTGGTCTTCATCAGCCATGACCGCCAGTTCATGGAGAGTGTAGCCACCCGCATCCTGGAGCTGGACCGCGGGCAGCTGTATGAACATCCGCCGTCGATCGAGGAATTCCGCGAGCGCCAGGCCGAACGCCTGGAGACCGAGGCCACCCAGCGCGCGGAGTTCGACCGCAAGCTGGCGCAGGAGGAGGCCTGGGTGCGCCAGGGCATCAAGGCACGGCGTACCCGCAACGAGGGGCGCGTGCGGGCACTGCAGGCCCTGCGCAAGAAGCGCGCCGAGCGTCGCGAACGCAGCGGCCAGGTCAAGATGAAGCTGAGCCCGGAACAGCGTTCGGGCCGGCTGGTGATCGAGGCGGAACACGCCGATTTCGGCTACGAAAAACCCATCGTCAGGGACGTGAACCTGCTGCTGCAACGCGGCGATGCCCTGGGCATCGTCGGACCCAACGGCGCGGGCAAGACGACCCTGCTGCGCGGCCTGCTCGGACAGATGGAGCCGCTGGCCGGTCACGTGAAGCTGGGCACCCAGCTGGAGATCGCGTACTTCGACCAGGCGCGCGCGCATCTCGACGAGGACACCACGGTGCAGGACGCGGTCGGCGAGGGGCGAGACCGGGTGATGGTCAATGGCGAGAGCCGGCACATTTTGTCCTACCTGGAAGACTTCCTGTTCCCGCCGTCACGTTCCCGACAGCCGGTGTCGGCGCTGTCCGGGGGCGAGCGCAATCGCCTGCTGCTGGCCAAGCTGTTCCTGCGCCCGGCAAATCTGCTGGTGCTCGACGAACCCACCAACGACCTCGATGTGGAGACCCTGGAGCTGCTGGAACAGCTCCTGATCGAGTACACCGGGACGGTGATCGTGGTCAGCCACGACCGCTCGTTTCTGGACAATGTCGCGACCTCGACCCTGGTCCTGCCGGGCGACGGATCGGTGGAAGAGTTCGTGGGTGGCTGGTCCGACCTGCCCGAACGTGTCACGCGGCGGCTGCTGGAGGGCGAAACCGCGGCCGCCGCCCGCCCCGGCGCCCCGGAGCCGCGGGCCGATCCCGCTCCCGAACCATCGCCGCAGACATCGGAAAACGCTCCGGCGACCCCGCGCAAACTGTCCTACAAGGATGCGCGCGAACTGGAGGCCCTCCCGGCCCGGATCGAGGCCCTGGAAACCGAGCAACAGGAACTGACCACGGCGATGACCGATCCCGAGGCCCTGCGCGACGGTGAACGCATGCGCGACCTGCAGGCGCGGCTCGAGACCGTGGAGGCCGAGCTGGCCCACTGCTTCGAGCGCTGGGAGCAGCTGGAATCCGGTTGAGCGTCGGCGCGTCTACACTCGGGTTTCCGGCCACCCCTCAACTCTGCCGGGGGTCTGCCGTAACAGGGGTTGAATAGCCACCTTTCGGGTCCGCGCTCTCCGAGACCGCGGCCGGTTCGCGAAGCGCCCGGGACAGGGCGCGCTGAAGGAGTCATCGCATGCTGGACAAACTCTCCATCCGGGGGCTGCTGATTGCCGGGTTCGGCCTGGTCGTCGCCATCCTGATCATCAACTCCGTGCTGGCACTGCGCGCGATGAGCACGGGCAGTCAGGGGGTCGAGCAACTCACGCAGGCCGACTACCCGGCCGTCGCCCGGGTCAACGATGTCGAGCAGCTGCTGCAGGAGAGCGCGGCGTTTCTCGGCTTCTACCTGATGAGCGAGGAGCAGTCGCATCGCGATGCATGGCAAAACGCGATGCGCGAGCTCGATGCGGCCACGCGGGCCCTGAACGAGAATCCGGTCATCGCGGCCGACGAGGAACTCGCCGCCAGCGCGACCGAGGTACGCCGCCTGGTGAATCAGTTCGCCAGCTTCGAGGACCGCCTGATCGAGGTGGCGGAGAACGCGGCCGAGAACATGCCGGCCCTGGGAATCGCCAACGCCCGGGCCAACCCGGCCAGCCGCGAGATGACCCAGCAGACCAACATGATGATCGACGCCGAGATGGCCCTGCCGCGCTTCCAGCGTTCCTGGGACCGTCTCGACACCCTGCATGAGCTGCGCATGTCGGTGGTCCAGGTCACCTCCAACCTGCGCGGGTTCATCGCCTTCCGCGATGACGCCTTCCGCGAGAACGTGCGCCTGTTCTCCACCCGCACCAACGACATCACCGCGCAACTGATGGACCAGTTCGACGATCTCGACTTCGAACAGCAGATCGCGCTGGAAGACTTCCAGGGGGCCCTGGATACCCAGAACACCGCGCTGGACGACCTGATCGAGATCCACGGCAGCGAACAGGCCCTGCAGGATGCCTACCTGATTCGGACCGAGATCGGCCCGCTGCTGGTCGAGGCCCGCGATCATCTGCAAGGACTCAGCGAGCGCATCACTGCCCGCGCCGAACGCAGCGCCGCCGCCCTGACTGCCGACATGCGCGCCACCCAGACGACCCAGGGCATCCTGGCCCTGATCGGCGTGATCCTCGGGCTGGCCGGCGCGGTGTTCATCATCCTGGTCGTGCGGCGCGCGCTGGCCCACTCCACCGCGGCGCTCGAGGAGATCGCCGACGGCGATGGCGATCTGAGCCGCCGCCTGGACGAGAACGGGCTGATCGAGACCGCGCAACTGGGCCGCGCCTTCAACCGCTTCACCGACAAGATCGCCCAGGCCATCGGCCACGCGCGCGGCAGCACCGAGACACTCAACCGCGCCACCGAGAACCTGAACCAGGAGGCCTACGAGGCCCGCGAGGCGGTCTCGCGCCAGCGCGACGAGACCGAGCGTGTCGCCACCGCGATCAACGAGCTGCAAAGCAGCGCCGAGGAGATCGCGCGCAACACCGACGCGACCTCCCAGGCCGGCCAGGAGGCCGGGGATGCGGTGAACAACGGCTCCGAGGTGATGGAGAAGAACATCGAGTCCATGGCCTCGCTGCTCGGCACCGTCGAGCAGGCCGCCGGGACCGTCTCCAAGCTGGGCGAGGACTCCAAGCAAATTGGGACCATCCTCGAGGTGATCCGCGGGGTCGCCGAGCAGACCAACCTGCTGGCCCTGAACGCGGCCATCGAGGCCGCCCGCGCCGGCGAACATGGCCGCGGCTTCGCGGTGGTCGCCGACGAGGTCCGCAAGCTGGCGACCCGCACGCAGGAATCCACCGACGAGATCGAGTCCATGATCTCGCGCCTGCAAACCGCCACCACCAGTGCTGTCAAGGCCATGGAACAGGGTCAGGAAGAGGCCGAGTCGACCATGGAGCATACCGCCGAGGTCAACGGCGCCCTGCAGCAGATCCGGCAGTCGGTCACCACCATCGTGGAGATGACCGAGCAGATCGCGGTCGCTTCGCGCCAGCAGAGCACGGTGGTCGAGGATATCAACCGCAACATCGTGCAGATCTCCGACGAGGCGGATCAGTCGGCCAACACCGCCGACCGGGTCAGCGCCGCCTCCGACGAACTCAAGCAGGTGGAAAAGGAGATCCAGCAGGCCCTGGCGCAGTTCCGGCTCTGACCCGGTCTACGGGCTACGGGCTACGTACCTCCAGCCAGGTCCGGGCGGCGCGGCGCAGCCTGCGGGTCACGCCGCGCCGCCCGGACACCCCGAGCTCACGCGCCCGCTGATCCCAGTCAACGGGCGCGGCCAGGGTCGCCGCCAGCAGGCGGCCTTCCGGATCGGCCGGCGGGGCCGCCTCCAGCTGCCGCAACAGGGCCGGCAGCGCCCATTCAAGTGGCCGAGCTCGGTACGCAAAGGCCCGAACCTCCGCGAGGTCGGTGTGCGGCTCGGCCTCCGCCAGCGGCCGGGCCGTTGCCTCCAGGACCGCACTCACCATAGCCGCGGCGGATGCCGGAAGGAAGCGTGGGTACCAGACCGGCCAGTCGCGCCAGAAGGCGCGCTGGATTGGCTGCAGACCGGAGGCCGTGCGGGGCCGGAGTGCGCGCAGGACCACACCACTGACCTGACCACTGGCCGCGTCCGGCTGGGTCCCCACGCGCACCAGAACGTAGCCCTCCCGCTGCCAGAGCCGCAGCAAGGCGGGCTGCAGCCCGAAACTCACCCCCAGCAGCGCCACCCGTTCGGCAACGGCCCGATCCGCGACCGCCCGCAGCAGGCGGCCGCCCAGGCCCCGCCCCTGCCAGCGCGGGTGCACCGCGATGCGCTGGATGCGCCAGGTACGCTCCGCCGCCAGCTCGAAGCCCCCCAGAGCGGCCAGCGTGCAAGGCAGGAACTGCCCCTGGGGACGGCGCTCGCCCGCCCACACCGCCTCGGCCAGGGCCCGATCCAGGCCGGGTTCCTCCTGGATCAGTGCGACGCCGAACAGCGCCCCGTCCGTCACGCCCTCCATGCACAGCACGCGCACGCCGGGGTCCTCCAGCCAACGCAGCAGATCGGACGGACGGGTCCGGTAGTGCGCATCCGCCAGCAGGCCCGTCACGGCCTCCAGGGTCTGCGGCAACTCCGCCAGGGCCGCCCCGGTCGTCCAACGCAGACGGACGGCCTGGGTAGCCGGGGTCCGGCTTTCCGCCTCCAGCAGGAACAACCGGTTGAGCCAGTCTTCCAGCGGATCCCCCGGCGCCCAGCGCACCGGCGTCGCCATGGGCTGCACGCGCACCCGGAACCCCGCCGCCTCCAGGGTCGGCAGCGCGCGCAGCCGGAAGCCCTGGCCACTCCCCTCGAAGCCGCCGGTCGTGGTGGACAACACCAGGCGCCGGGCACGGCGGGCGAGGCGCAGCAGGCGCTCCACCGGCAGGTTCGCTGCCTCGTCGATGATCAGGGTATCCACGGGCTCGGGCGCTTCCAGCAGGACATCCGGTGCCCGATAGAGACGCTCCGGCGTGTCGACCCACCGACGGGCGCGCGCCAGCAGGGCACCCACGGCCCGTGGACTCGGTGCCGTCAGCGTGATCGCGGGCCCGCCGTGTCGGAGTGTCCCGCCGAGGAACTCGCCCAGGAGGGTCGACTTGCCGCGACCGCGCGGGGCGATCAGCGCGAGGCATTCGTCGGCACCAAGATGCGCGAGACGATCCAGCGCCGCAGCCTGATCCGGCGTCCACGCAAAGGCAGGCGCCGGACGGTCCGGCACCTCGGGCAACCCCTCCGCCGATGCGGGCGTCCGCACCCACGCCTCGGCCAGCGCCGTCCGCCAGCGCCGGGCGAATGCGCCGGCACCGGTGACCCCGTCGAGGACCACCAGGGTGCCCCCGCCGCGCAGCAGCCCGGCCACGGTGACCAGCGCGTCCACGGCGAGCGGATCCCCGGCCTCGAACACCAGGGCCTGCACTTCGTGGCCCAGCCAGTGCCCGACCTGTGCCGGCGCCACGTGCGGCAGGCCGTCGGGCACATGCCGCCCCACCCAGAGCACCGGCCCCCGGGCTGCGGCGGTCCGCAGCCAGGCCGCGGAGGCCTGCCGGGCCGCCGGGTCGGCCGGTAGTCGGTAGAGCGAACGGGCCTCCATCTCAGCATCTCACCGGGGTCGAAGGTTGCATGGAAAAAGCGGGCTTGCGCGGGCGCACACGGCATCTGGTCACACTGGCGCGACGAAAGTCCAGCGCGCTGCCGACGTTTCCATGTGAATCCGTCCTCAAGTTTTCCCACCCGCAGCCGTACAAGTTTTTTACAAGGAGCTGGGAAATATCTGTACAGCTCCTGTACAGTGTGAACGAATTCACGGAAAGGTAACGGCGATGACCACCATAGCGCTGCCCGAACGCCTGCGCATCGACACCGCGACCGCCTGCTGGCAGGAGCTGCGCGTGGCGCTGGATGCCGGCGAGGACCTTCAGGTGGACGCGACGACCGTGGCCGATATCGACGCGGCCGGTGTACAGGTGCTGCTGATGGCACGCCATACGGCGACGCGCCATGCGCAGGGTTTTTCAATCAACGGCGCAAGCGCCGTCTTCGCACAGGCCTTCCAGGCGCTCGGCGCGGAAAGATCCGCCGCGAGTACCGGACAAGAACACGACACCGATTAAGGAGAGATCAATGGCTAAGGTTCTGGTGGTGGACGATTCTGCCTCGATGCGCCAGATGGTCGCATTCACCCTCAAGCAGGCCGGACACGAGGTCACCGAGGGGCGCGACGGCAACGACGGCCTGGGCAAGGCCCAGGGGACGAAGGCGGACCTGGTGATCACCGACGTGAACATGCCGGGCATGGACGGGCTGCAACTGACCCGCGAACTGCGCAAGCTGGGCGATTACAAGTTCACCCCGATCCTGGTGCTGACCACCGAGGCCGGCCCGGAGAAGAAACAGGAAGGCAAGGCGGCGGGTGCGACCGGCTGGCTGGTCAAGCCGTTCGACCCGGACCAGCTGATGAACACCGTGAACCGGGTGCTGCGCTAGTCATGTCGGTCGACATGGCCCAGTTCGTCGATGCCTTTCTCGAGGAGAGCTTCGAGGGGCTGGAGCGCATGGAGACCGAACTCCTGGCGCTGGACGGCGGCGATCCGGAGACCCTGAATACCATCTTCCGCTGCGCCCATTCGATCAAGGGTGGGGCCGGGACCTTCGGATTCGGCGCGATCTCCGAGTTCACCCACGGCGTCGAGACCCTGCTGGACCGGATGCGCAAGGGTGAACAGGAGGCGTCGCCGGAGACGGTGAACCTGCTGCTGCGAGCGGTGGACATCCTGCGCGCCCAGCTGCATGCCGCCCGTGACGGCGGCGAAGCCGACGCCGGCGAGGTGGCCGAGGTGCGCACCCTGATCGAAGCCCACCTGGATGATGCCGCGCCAGCCGACAGCGCCCCGGGCGGCACGGCAAACGGCGGATCGGGCGGAGACGCTGCCGCCGATAGCGACGGTGGCGGCGGCAACGGCCCGCGCGGCTGGCGCATCCAGTTCCGCCCCTACGCGGACCTGATGCGCACCGGCAACGACCCTTTGCGCATGTTCGAGGTGCTGGAGGAGCTGGGCCGACTGACCGTGCACTGCGAGACCGACCGCCTGCCGGACAGCGCGGAGGCCTTCGACCCGGAGGACTGCTATCTCGCCTGGACCCTGGAACTGGAAGGGGACGCGACCCGCGACCAGATCGAAGAGGTCTTCGAGTGGGTCGAGGACGAATGCGACCTGGAGATCGAACCCCTCGCCGTCCCTGAGACGGCCACGGACACAGTGGCAGAGCAACCGGTTACGTCCCCGGATTCCCCTGCCACGGAGACCCCCGCCGAGCCGCCCGCTGCGCGCGCCGGCAATAAACGCAGCGCGGAATCCAGCTCCATGAGGGTGAACACCGGCAAGATCGATGCGCTGATCGACATGGTCGGTGAGCTGGTCATCACCCAGTCGATGCTGACCGACATCAGCGAACAGCTGGAGGAAGACCCCTCGCAGATGGAGGCGCAGATCGAGCGCCTGCGCACCGGCCTGGCGGAGCTGGAGCGCAATACCCGCGAGCTGCAGGAAAGCGTGATGGGCATCCGCATGGTGCCGATCGCCCAGGTCTTCAACCGCTTCCCGCGCCTGGTGCACGATATCTCCGGGCAGCTCGGCAAGCAGATCGAGCTGACCCTGAAGGGCGAATACACCGAGATCGACAAGACGGTCATGGAACACCTGGGCGACCCGCTGGTGCACCTGGTCCGCAATGCCGTGGATCACGGCATCGAGATGCCCGATGTCCGCGCGGCGGCGGGCAAACCCGAGACCGGCCAGGTCAGTCTGGAGGCCTACCACCGCGGCGGTAACGTGGTCATCGAGATCCGCGACGATGGCAAGGGCATGGATGCCGACCGCATCCTGGCCAAGGCCCGCGACGCCGGGATTGTCGGCCCGAACCAGCAACTGGACCGCCACGAGATCCTGCAACTGATCTTCGAGCCGGGGCTGTCCACCGCCGACCAGGTCAGCGATCTCTCCGGCCGCGGCGTCGGCATGGACGTGGTGAAGAAGAATATCCGTGGCCTGGGCGGCAACGTCGAACTGGAGTCCGAACCGGGCAAGGGTTCGCGCCTGACCATCCGCCTGCCGCTGACGCTGTCGATCATGGACGGTCAGTTGCTGAAGATCGGCGACGAGACCTTCGTGATCCCGCTGATCGCGATCGTCGAGTCACTGCAGACGCAGCCGGAGAGTGTGAAGCAGGCCTTCGGCAAGCTGCCGCTGTACCGGCTGCGGGACGAATACATCCCCATCGTCGATCTGGCCGCGCTGTTCGGCCGGGCCGAGCCCAGCCCGCTGCCGGAGCGCGCCCTGCTGGTGGTGGCCGAGGCCGACGACCAGCGTGTCGCCCTGCGCGTCGACGACCTCCTGGGCCAGCAGCAGGTCGTGATCAAGACGCTGGAAACCAATTTCCGCAAGGTCCCCGGCACCGCCGGCGCGACCATCCTTGGGGACGGCCAGGTGGCCCTGATCCTGGATGTCGCGGGGATCGCGCGGATGGCCTCCGGGCGCGACACCCGCGCGGCGTAAAAATCAAGGAGCCCAACGCAATGGCGAACGACGCAACCCAGTCCATCCACGACCCCGCCACCGCCGGCGAGGACCAGTACCTCACCTTCATCCTCGCGGAGGAGGAATACGGCGTGGACATCCTGCGGGTGCAGGAGATCAAGGGCTGGGAGCGGCCCACCCCGCTGCCCAATGCCCCGGACTACATCCGCGGGGTGATCAACGTGCGCGGGATGATCGTGCCGATCATCGACATGCGCCTGCGCTTCGGCATGGAACCGATGGAATACGGCCCGACCACCGTGGTGATCATGCTGCGCGTGATCAACGAGGACCGCGAGCGCGTGATGGGGATCGTCGTCGATGCCGTGTCCGAGGTCTACAGCGTGGGCGCGGACGACATGCAGCCGGCCCCCGACTTCAATACCCGCATCGGGATCGACTTCGTACGCGGCCTGGCGACGGTCGACGACAAGATGATCCTGATGCTGGACATCGACACCCTGCTCGGCCCGGGCCTGATTGCCAGCACCGACGCCATCGAAGCGGAGGCCACGGCGTAGCCGGGGGCTGCCGGGGAACCATGCGGACCATCGCGGTGATCAACCAGAAGGGCGGCGTCGGCAAGACGACCGTGACCCTGAACCTGGCGCATGCCCTGGCCCTGGCCGGGCATCGGGTGCTGGCGATCGACGCCGACCCGCAGGGGCATCTCTCCATGGCCTTCGGGCTGGAGGACCCGGCCGGCCTGGATCAGGTCCTGCAGGGTGGCGCGCGCCTGGAGGACGCCTTCAGCGAAGCCGGGAACGGGCTGCAGATCGTCGCCGCCGGGGAACAGCTACAGGAGGTCGAGAACCTGAACGAGGGTGGAGCCGCGCGTGGCTGGCGCCTGCAGAAGGCCCTGGACCGGCTGGAACAGCCCTTCGATTTCGTGCTGATCGACTGCCCGCCGTCGGCCGGCCTGTTGGGCATGAACGCCATCATCGCCGCCGACGAGATGCTGATCCCGGTCGCCGGAGACTTCCTGGCCCTGAACGGGCTGTCGCGATTGATGCGCATCCTGCAGGGCATCGAGGCGCGCCTGGGTACGAGCCGTCGCAAGTGGATCGTGCTGTCGCGCTTTGTCGAACAGCGCCGCCACGCCCGCGAGGTGCGCGAGCGCATCCGCGAACACTTCGCCGATGCCCTGCTGCCCACCACCATCCGCGAGTCGGTGGTGCTGGCCGAGAGCCCGAGCTTCGGGCAGACGATCTTCGAGTACCAGCCGCGCCATCGCGCGGCCGCGGACTTCCAGCAACTGGCCGCCGACCTGATCGCGGCCGGGGCACCAACCAACACCCGCCCGACGGCGGCACACGCCTGAGCCGCAAGCCAGGGAGAACACGGGCCATGACCACACGCAAACGCAACAAGCTGGGCAACGACCCGCTGGGCTGGATGGACCCATCCAGCGCGGCCCGCGAACCGGGCTCCGACGAGGCCCCGAGCGAGCGCCCGGCTTCGGACGAAGCCGCCCCCGAAACCAAGTCCGGCCCGAAAACCGAGACGCCGAAAACCAACAAACCCGCCCGCCGCCGCACCTCGGCCGCGCGTCATACGAACAAGCCAAGCGAGGACACCCCCATGGCCGCCAATCCGCAAACCGACGCCCCAGAAACCGACCCGAACGAGATGATGGACGGCCGCTTCATGCGTGCCGCCTGCGAGGGGTCGCAAATGGCGGTGATGATGTGTGACGACGATATGAACATCATCTACGCCAACGAGGCGGTCGTCAGTCTGCTGCGGAAACGCCGCCACATCCTGCAGCAGCACTTCCCGAGCTTCGATCCGGACAACCTCGTGGGACAGTCGATCGACCAATTCCACAAGGACCCGTCACATCAGCGCGCCATCCTGTCGAACCCGGCACGCATGCCCTACACCGCCGAGATCGAGGTCGGTGGACTCGAATTCAAGCTGCAGGCATCCGGGATCACCGATGACAACGGCAGGATCATCGGCAGCATGGTCGAGTGGCAGGACGTGACGGAATGGAACGAGGCGGACCGCGAGCGCGCGCGCTTTGCGGCCGCGATCAACGGCGCCTCGTCCTCGCTCATGATGTGTGACGAGAACATGACCATCACCTTCGCCAACGCCGCCCTGACCGCGATGTTCCAGAAACACCGCGAGGCCTTCACCAAGGCGTTTCCAGGCTTCGACCCATACAACATGGTGGGTCAGTCCATTGACCAGTTTCACTCGGTCCCGTCGCATCAGCATTCCATCCTGAAGGACCCGTCCAGGCTGCCGTACGAAACCGAAATCAGCCTGGGCGACCTGCGCTTCTGGATTAACGCGACCGCGATCATCGACGACGACGGCAATTATGCCGGCAACATGCTGGAGTGGCGGGATGTCACCGAGATGCGGACCGCCGAGGCCGAGATCGATGCCCTGATCCGCGACGCGGCAAGCGGCAACCTGGGCGAACGCCTGGAGACCGAGCGCTACAGCGGATTCACCCAAAGTATCGCCGAGAGCCTGAACGAGCTGCTCGACGCCGTCGTCCCGCCGGTGCGCGAGGGCTCTCGGGTGATGCAGGCCATGGCCGAGGGCGATCTGAGCGTGCGCATGCAGGGCGAGTTCCGCGGCGAATTCGCCGAGTTCCGCGACGCCATCCACACCTCGCTGGAGAACCTCGACCAGCTCGTGGGGCAGATCCTCGAAGGCGCGGGCAACGTCCGTTCGGCCTCGGCCGAGATCGCCCAGGGCAATACCGACCTGTCCCAGCGCACCGAGGAACAGGCCTCCTCGCTGGAGGAGACCGCCTCGTCAATGGAAGAGATGACCTCCACGGTCAAGTCCAACGCGGACAACGCCAAGCAGGCCAATCAGCTCGCCAGCGCCGCCCGCGACAAGGCCCAGGAAGGCGGCGAGGTGGTCGACAAGGCCGTGACCGCGATGGGCGAGATCAACCAGTCCTCGAAGAAGATCGCCGACATCATCGGCGTGATCGACGAGATCGCATTCCAGACCAACCTGCTGGCACTGAATGCCGCCGTGGAAGCCGCCCGCGCGGGTGAGCAGGGCCGCGGCTTCGCGGTGGTCGCCACCGAGGTGCGCAACCTGGCCCAGCGCAGTGCGCAGGCCGCCAAGGAGATCAAGACCCTGATCAACGACTCGGTGGAGCGCATCGGCGAAGGCAGCAAGCTGGTCGACAACTCCGGCAAGGCCCTGGAGGACATCGTCGACTCGGTGAAGAAGGTCTCCGACATCATTGCCGAGATCGCCGCGGCCAGCGAGGAGCAGTCCACCGGCCTCGACGAGATCAACAAGGCCGTGACCCAGCTCGACGAGGTGACCCAGCAGAATGCCGCCCTGGTCGAGGAGGCCGCGGCCGCCAGCGAATCCCTGGACGACCAGTCGCGCGAACTGCTGGAGCTGATGAGCTTCTTCAAGGGCGAGCAGGCCGCGGCCGCCGGGCAGGCGATGAGGCAGCCGAGTGCCCGTCCAGCCCCGGCGGGCGCGCCCGCCCAGAGCGGCGCCTCCGCGCTGAAGCGGCCCACCTCTGCCAGTGGCAACGCCGCCAGCAAGCGCCCGGCCCCGGCCCCCTCGCGCCAAGAGGCCTCCGAAGAATGGGAGGAGTTCTGAGGATGGAGGCTCGATGCTAGATGGCCGCCTCCGATCGCCTGAGCGAGCGCGACTTCCGGCGCGTGGCGCGCCTGACGCAGGAACGCACCGGGATCATGCTCAACGAGAGCAAGAAGGAGCTGGTCTTCAGCCGGCTCTCGCGGCGGCTGCGCGTGCTCGGCCTGGATGCCTTCGACACCTACCTGGACCGGGTCGAGGGGGGCGACGAGGGCGAGCTGGAGCAGTTCATCAATGCCCTGACCACCAACCTGACCGCGTTCTTCCGCGAACCGCACCACTTCGAGATGCTGGGCGGCCCGGTGCTGGAGGAGCTCCGGCGGGCCAACCCAACCGGCCCGCTGAAGGTCTGGTCGGCCGGATGCTCCACCGGCGAGGAGCCCTACTCCATCGCGATGACGCTGGCCGAGGCCCTGCCGTCGCCGGAGGATGTGCGCATCCTCGCCACCGATATCGACTCGCGCGTGGTCGCCCATGCCGATGCCGGGGTGTATGACGCCAAGCGCGTCACCGGCATCCCGCAGGCGCGCCAGAAGCGCTGGCTGCTGCGCGGGACTGGCGCCAACGAGGGCCGGGTCAAGATCCGCGACGAGCTGCGCGCCATGCTGAACTTCCGCCAGCTGAACCTGTTCGACCCATGGCCCATGAAGGGCCCGCTGGACGTGATCTTCTGCCGCAACACGCTGATCTACTTCGACAAGCCGACACAGAAGCAGCTGGTGGAACGCTTTGCGCAACTGCTGCGCCCGGAGGGCTACCTGTTCATCGGGCACTCCGAGTCGCTGTTCCGCGTGACCGAGGACTTCCGGCTGCTGGAGCAGACGCTGTACCGGAGGGCGGCCTGATGTCCGCCCTGCCGCAGCTGCACGATGGCGCCTTCGCGCACATCAATCGCTACTGGGACCGGGTGCACGCCTGCCCGGCCGCGAAGCTGTTGCCGGGGGAGTGCTACGTCTCGGTCTCCCCGACCGAACTGATCACCACGGTGCTGGGCTCCTGCGTGTCCGCCTGCGTGTGGTCGCCTACGGCCGGCATCGGCGGCATGAACCACTTCATGCTGCCGGACGGCGCCCGTAACAGCGGCTGGGGACCGGCGGTCTCCAATGCCACGCGCTATGGCACCCATGCGATGGAGTTCCTGATCAACGAACTGCTGAAGCTGGGCGCGGAGCGAAGCGACCTGCGCGTCAAGATGTTCGGCGGCGGCCGCGTAATGGCCGGGATGACCGACGTCGGTGCCGGCAATATCACCTTCCTGCGCCGCTTCCTGCGCGAGGAGAACCTGGACCTGGTCGCCGAGGACGTCGGCGGGCATTGGCCGCGCAAGGTCGTCTTCTTCCCCGCCACCGGGCGCGTGCGCATCAAGAAGCTCGTGGCCCTGCACAACAACACCCTGCTCGAGCGTGAGCAGGACTACCGCCGCCGACTGCAGGACGATCCCTTGCAGGGCGACGTGGAGCTGTTCTAGATGCCTGCCAATGCCAAGCCCATCCGCGTTCTGGTCGTCGACGACTCGGCCCTGATCCGCAAGCTGCTGACCGAGATCCTGTCGCAGGCCGCGGACATCGAGGTGGTCGCCGCCGCCTCCGACCCCTATGACGCGCGCACGAAGATCAAGCAGCACGAACCCGACGTGCTGACCCTGGACGTGGAGATGCCGAAGATGGATGGCATCACCTTCCTGCGCAATCTGATGCGCCTGCGCCCGATGCCGGTGGTGATGGTCTCCTCGCTGACCGAGGCGGGTGCGGATGTGACCCTGGAGGCGCTGGAGGTGGGCGCGGTGGATTTCGTCACCAAACCCAAGATGGATGTCTCGCATGCCCTGCAGGACTACGCCGACGTGCTGATCGACAAGATCCGCACCGCGGCCGGCATCCGCCTGCAGGCCCGCAGCGCGACCCCGGCAGCAGCGCCGCAGCGGCTCGCCTCCGCGGGCGCGGCGCGCTTTCGCACCACTGACCGGGTAATCGCCCTGGGGGCCTCCACCGGGGGTACGGAGGCCCTGCGCGAGGTGCTCACGGCCCTGCCGCCGGACGCGCCGGGCATCCTGATCACCCAGCACATCCCCTCCGGCTTCAGTCGCGCCTTTGCAGAACGCATGGATCGGAACACCGCGCTCAGCGTGAAGGAGGCCGAGGACGGCGACATCGTGATGCCCGGGCATGCCTACGTCGCCCCGGGTACCGACTACCACCTGCGTCTGGCGCGGGACGGCGCCCGCTACGTCTGCCGCCTGGACCGCAGCGGCCCCGTGAACCGTCATCGCCCCAGCGTGGACGTGCTGTTCAACTCGGCCGCAGAACAGGCCGGGGCCAACGTCATGGCCGCCCTGCTGACGGGCATGGGTGACGACGGGGCCCGC
Source organism: Thioalkalivibrio sp. ALE22 (assembly GCF_000381445.1). NCBI lineage: Bacteria > Pseudomonadati > Pseudomonadota > Gammaproteobacteria > Chromatiales > Ectothiorhodospiraceae > Thioalkalivibrio > Thioalkalivibrio sp. ALE22. The sequence goes on along the minus strand of NZ_KB906499.1, from coordinate 271,289 downwards.
GGGCTCAAGGCGCTGCGCGAGGCCGGGGCCCACACCATCGCCCAGGACGAGAGCACCAGCCTGGTCTGGGGTATGCCCGGCGAGGCGGTCAAGCTGGACGCCGCCGACCAGGTGCTGCCGCTGGGCCGGATCGCCGCCGCGCTGATCCGCGATCACCGCAAAGCCGCCGCAGCCGGCGAATAGGAGCCACCGGAATGGACCACCGTATGCAATGGCTGACCCGTGACATCACCCAGAAGGGGCTGGCGCTCAGCCTCGCCGTTTTGCTCCTGCTCGGGGCGATCCTCGCCGCACTGAATGGGGCCGGCTGGATCGCTCTGGGGGCCGCAATCCTGGCCGGACTGGCGGCCCTGATCACCGCAGGCGCGTATCTGCGCGGGCCGGCCCCGGCGGCCGAATCCAGCGCGGACATGACCGCGAGCCAGCCCACCGGCGGCGGCGAACTCTCCGACGCACTGGACCAGGCGATGCGCTTCGAGCTGGACCAGCTGGAGGCGGAGATCGGCCGCCAGCGCGGGCTGATCGCCGATGCCGTGCAGGACCTGGGCACCAGCTTCAACGAGATGCACCAGATCGCCGGCCGCCAGATGGAACTGATGACCAGCGATGTCGCGCGAGAGGGCGCTGACGGGCAGGGTATGACCCACGCCGAGGTCATCACCGAACTGACGCGCAAGTCCGACGAGACCCTGCAGATGTTCATCGACACCCTGGTGCAGATCAGCCGGCAGAGCGTGGAGAGCGCCCACCACATGGAGGACATGAGCCAGCACATGGACGGGGTGTTCAAGCTGCTGGACAGCGCCGGCGCGATCGCCGGGCAGACCAACCTGCTGGCGCTCAATGCCAGCATCGAGGCGGCGCGGGCCGGCGAGGCCGGGCGCGGCTTCTCCGTGGTCGCCGAAGAGGTGCGCTCGCTGTCCCAGCGTTCGGCCACCTTCCACGACGATATCCGCGCGCAGATCGACCAGGCCCGCGAATCGATCAAAAAGGTCCACGGGACCGTACACGACATGGCCTCGCGCGACATGAACCAAAGTATGGGCGAGAAGGAACGCATCACCCGGTTGTTCGCCTACGCGCAGCGCGCCACCGACGAGCTCGAGGACCGCATCCGCGAGGAGGCCGAGCTGAGCGAGCACATGAACCAGGCGGTCGCGACCGCCGTGCGCTCGCTGCAGTTCGAGGACATCGCCCGCCAGTCACTGGGCACCGCGGAGGAGGCCGTGGCACATCTGCAGGAGCTGCGAAGCATCCTGCACGAGGCCCGCTCTACCGAGGACGCGCGGGCCATGGCCACCCGCGTGCGCGAATGGCGCGAGCGCCGCCAGGAGACCTATCACCGCGCAGTCAACCAGCAGAACATGGGCACGGGGGATGTGGAATTGTTCTGAGGTTTTTCCGTCGAACCCCCGCGTACCCGATCGCGAATCCCGGGGCCGCGTACCAACTCTCACCGGGCATGAAGCCCGCCACAGCGCCAGGAACCGCATATGAGCATCGAGCAGTACACCTCCGACGACGGCAAGGAAGTCCGCATCCGGGTCAAGGGCCGGTTCGACTTCGAGCAGCACCAGGATTTCCGCGCCGCCTACCGCGACACCGGCGGGACCGGCGTGCGCTACATCGTCGACCTCGCCCATACCGAGTACATGGACAGCTCCGCACTCGGCATGCTGCTCCTGCTGCGCGAACACGCCGGCGGCGAGTTCTCCGACGTCAGCATCACCGGTGCCTCGGAGGGCGTGCGCAAGGTACTGGACATCGCCAATTTTGGCCGCCTGTTCCGCATCCAGTAACCGGCCCCGTGGACGACACCGCCCCCGAGCCGCGCTCGACCCCGCCCGGTGACCTGATCTCCGGCGAAGGCCGAGTACTGGTCGCCGACGACGACCCGCACAACCGGCGACTGCTGCGCATGATGCTGGTGGGCGCCGGCTACGAGGTGCGCGAGGCCTCGGATGGCCGGACGGCCCTGCAGGCCTGCCGGGAGCAGGCACCCGACCTGATCCTGATGGACGTGATGATGCCGGAGATGGACGGCTACCAGGCGACGTCCCGGATCAAGGCGGAGATGGACGCGCACTTCATCCCGGTGATCTTTCTGACCGCGCTGGACGACGAAAACGCGCTGCTGCGGGCGATCGAATCCGGCGGCGACGACTTCCTCAGCAAGCCGCTGAACCTCGCGATCCTGAAGGCCAAGATCCACGCGATGGAGCGCCTGCGCGACCTGCACACTGGCCTGCAAAGCCGCAACGCCGCCCTGCTGCGCGCCCAGGCGCGCCAGGCCTGGGAGGAGGAAACCGCCGAGACCCTGTTCTCGCGCGCCATCACCCGCCGCAACCGCGGGCTGGACCGACTGCAGCTCTATCGCTGCGCGGCCTCCACCTTCAGCGGCGACGTGGTGCTGTCCGACTACACGCCCGACGGAGCCCTGCGCGTGCTGGTGGGCGACTTCACCGGCCACGGGCTGAGCGCGGCGATCGGCGCCTACCCGGTCAGCGAGACCTTCCACACCCTGACAGAGGCCGGCGTGGACGACCAGGAGCTGCTGCACGAGCTGAACCATGTGCTGCACGATTTCCTGCCGCCGGCGATGTTCATGGGGGCGCTGCTCGCCACCTTCTCCGCGGATGGCCGCCAGGTGCGTCTTTGGAATGGGGGCATGCCGGATGCCTGGCTGTGCAATACCCGCCAGGACCGGGTCCGGCGCATCCAGTCCCAGGCGATGCCCCTGGGCATCCTCGACCGGCTGGACCTCGACACCGGGGCGCGCAGCTACGAGCTCGACGACGGCGACTGGCTGACGCTGGTCAGCGACGGCGTCCTCGAAGCCACCGACATCGCCGGAACGGCCTTTGGCGAGGACGCGATCTTTCGCCACTGCCAGGCCAGCGAATCGGCCGGGACCGCCTTCGAGCGCATCCGCAAGGCACTGGATCTCCACTGTGGCGATCAGACCCCCGCCGACGACATGACCCTGGTCACCATCGACTGCAGCCCGGCGGTAGTGACCGAGAGCGAACGACCGCAGAGCCGCGAGCTTCGGGGCACGCTGCGCTGGTCCCTGGAGGCCAGCGACCAGCGCCTGGCCGAAGTCGACCTGGTCGGCGCGGCTCGCAACCAGCTCCGCGAATGGCTGCCGGATCTGGGCGGGGGCCACGCCGAGGCCCTGCAAACCGTGATTGCGGAGCTGTGCAACAACGCCTTTGAACACGGCGTGCTGCGGCTGGACTCCGGCATGAAGGCCACGGTGGAGGGCTTCGAGCAGTACTATCGCCAGCGCGCCGCGGCCCTGAGCGACATCCGCGGCCGGATCGCCCTCTCCCTGCGCTACCGCCCGCTGGATGGTCAGCACTGCATCCGCATCCGCGTGCGCGACAGCGGACCGGGCTTCGACCACCAGCGGATCCAGGAAGCCCTGGAGGGCCGCGGCGACCAGCGCCTGTGGGGGCGCGGACTGACTCTGGTGCGCCAGCTGTGCGAACAGGTGCGCTATCACGGCAGCGGCAACCGGGTCGAGGCGGACTACCGCTGGCAAGCGGACCCCGACGCCCAGCGCGAATCCGGCGATACGCCATGACCTGCGCCCTGGAGCCCCGTCAAAGCCCCGCCCCGCTCGATCTGGTGAACGCGCTGAGCGAGGCGATCCTCTTCGTCACGGCCGACGGCACCGTACGCTACGCCAACCCGGCGGCGGAACGCCTGTTCGGCACCACCGCCTGCAGCCTGGACGGCCGCAACCTGGCCCGCCTGATCACGCCGCGAGACCCGGCCTTCGACCTGCACGAGCGGCTGCGCGAGGCGACCCGGGCAGAGGGCTGGATCCCGCGGCGCGACCCGGTGGACCTGGTCCGCGAGGACGGCCGGCCCCGTCCCGCCCTGATCGACATCGGGACCTGCCAGCACGCCCAAGAGCCGCTGCAGTTCGCGGTCCTGCGCGAACAGCGCGCGGACCGACCGGACGACACACCGGAGCAGGCCGAACACCTGCGCGAGGCTATCGACCTGCTGACCCATCAGGTGCAGGAACGCATGCGCGCCGAGCAGGCCCTGCAGGACAGCCATCAACGCTTGCTGGCCGCACAGCGTGTGGCCCGCATCGGCCACTGGGACCTGGACCTGGAGACCGACGAGGTCCACCTCTCGCCCGAGGCAAGCAAACTCTTCGGACATGGCGACCAGCCCCGCACCCTGACCCGCGAGGCCCTGGTGGAGGCCACCCATCCGGATGATCGCGCCGCGCTGGCATTCGCCCTGCTGCGCCTGGCCAACGGCCAGACCCACCGCTTCTCCATCCGGCATCGCCTGCTGCTGCCCCACGGCGAAGAACGCTACATGCTGGCCGAAGGCGAACGCGCAGAGGAGACGCCCACGCGCATCCTCGGCATCCACCAGGACCTGACCGAGCGCGAGAAGACTGAACAGGCCCTGTTCAAGCTGGTGAATTTCGACGCCCTGACCGGCCTCCCCAACCGGACCGGGCTGCGCACCCGCCTGCGCGCCACCCTCGACGAGGCCGAGCGCCAGGGGGAACCACTGGCGGTACTGCTGCTGGACATCGACCGCTTCACCTCGATCAACAGCACCCTGGGACACGACACCGGGGACGCCCTGCTGAACGCACTGGCACAACGGCTGCAGCATCAGTTGCAGCCACGCGACACCCTCGCACGACTGGCCGCGGACGAATTCGCCCTGGTCCTGACCGCGATCGCGGACCCGGCCGAGGCCCGTGATCGCGCGCAGGCCATCCTGCAACACTGCGCCGAGCCGTTCGCCCTGGGGGATGGCCAGCATGTGGCGACGATCAGTGCCGGCGTCAGCCTGTTCCCGCAGGATGCACGGGGCAAGGACGACCTGCTGCGCCATGCCACCAGCGCCCTGCACGATGCCAAGAACGCCGGCGGCAACACCTGTCGCTTCTACACGCAGAGGCTGAACACCCAGGCGCGCGAGCAACTGGAAATGGAGCAGGGGCTGCGCACCGCGCTGCGCCAGAGCGAGTTCGAGCTCCACTATCAGCCGCAGACCGGCCTGAATCGGGGTGACACGGTCGGCATCGAGGCCCTGGTCCGCTGGCGCCACCCGGAGCGCGGGATGATCTCGCCGGCGGATTTCATCCCGCTGGCGGAACAGACCGGGCTGATCGTGCCGATCGGGGACTGGGTGCTGCGCACCGCCACGCAACAACTGGTGGAATGGGACCGCAAGGGCCTGCCGGCGCTACGCCTGGCGATCAACCTCTCTGCGCGCCAGTTCGCCGACCCCAACCTGCCCGAGCGCATCCTCGAGACGCTCCAGGCAGCCGGGATCGCCCCCGAACGCCTGGAGGTGGAGGTCACCGAGAGTGTCCTGGTCGAGGACATCGACGCGGCCGCGGCCATGCTCCAGCGCCTGGTGCACCTCGGGGTGTCGGTGGCTATCGACGACTTTGGCACCGGGCAGTCGTCCCTGCGCTACCTGCGGCGGCTGCCGCTGACCACGCTGAAGATCGACCGCGAGTTCATCTGGGGCATCGGCAACGACCCGGACGACGAGGCCATCACCCGCGCCATCATCGGCCTGGGCAAGACCCTCAAGCTGCGGGTGCTGGCCGAGGGCGTGGAGACCGAAGCGCAGCACCGATTCCTGCGCGAGATGGGCTGCGACGAGGTACAGGGCTTCCTGCTCGGCCGCCCGATGCCGGCCGCCGACCTCGAACGCGATTGGCGCGAACGCGCCCGTACGCCGGGGTCGATCACTTTAATCCACCACGAAGCACACGAAGGCACGAAGAAGGGCAAGGGCGGTTCACAGGAAGACGGGAAGTCTGGAAGGATTTTGGTGGGTACTGGATGGGCGGCCGAGGCACATCCGAGAAGTCCGGCATAGCACGAGGGTGTCATCCCATATCCCTCTTCCGGTCTTCGCATCTTCCTGTGCAAACGCTTTTGACCTGGCCCTTCTTCGTGCCTTCGTGCGCTTCGTGGTAGACAATTCAGACATTCGGAATCTCGAAGGAGAGCGATATGCAGGACGGCCGTTTTGGTTCGGCGCTCGTGACCGGCAACTCCAGCGGGCTGGGCCTGGGGCTGACCCGGGTACTGCTGGAACAGGGCGCGAGGGTCTACGGCATGAGCCGTCGCGGCTGCCCCGAGGCCGGGGTCAGCGGCGACGAGCGGGTGGACCTCGGCGACTTCACCGCCACCGGGGCCGCGATGGAACGCCTGCTGCAGGGCGTGGACTCGCTGGACCTGGTGGTGCTCAACGCGGGACTGCTGGGCCACATGCAGCGCATGCAGGACGCGCCGATGGACGAGCTGCGCCTGCTGATGGACGTGAACACCTTCGCCAACAAGGTGATCCTCGACGCGCTGCTGAAGCACCGCGTGCGGGTTGGCCAGATCATCGCCATCTCCTCCGGCGCCTCGGTCTCCGGACATGCCGGCTGGAGCGGCTACTCGCTCTCCAAGGCGGCGCTGAACATGATGATGCAGCTCTACGCCCACGAATTCCCGGAAGAGACGGCGATCAACGCCTTCGCCCCGGGCCTGGTGGATACTGCGATGCAGGACTACCTGTGCGACGAGGCCGACCGCGAGAGCTTTCCGGTCCTCCAGCGCCTGAAGGCCGCGCGCGGCACCCGCGACATGCCCAACCCCGAGGACGCCGCCCGCGCCATCCTCGACGCCCTGCCCCGCCTGCACCAGACCACCCGCGGCAGCTTCGTCGACATCCGCCAGCTCTGATCTGTCGCCCCTTTTTGTCACCACGAAGCTCACGAAGGCACGAAGAAGGGCAAGGTCAAGGGCAATCGCACCACAGAGGCCACGGAGGACACGGAGGAAAGCGACAGATTCCCCAGGGGGCAGGAGGTGTTGAGCGCAGCGAAACGCATCGGGGGCGGGCCGCTCCACGGGATCGATGCGTTTCGCTGCGCCCATCTGCATCCCACCCGCTACAAAACCGCCCCCGCCTTTCTCCGTGTCCTCCGTGCTCTCTGTGGTGAAAATGCCTTTGCCCTTCTTCGTGCCTTCGTGAGCTTCGTGGTCAATCCGCTTTTGACCTGGCCCTGCCTCGTGGAGCCGCGGCTGCCCCACCGGCGTGCGGAAAATCGGCGCTGCAGCGCCAAAAAAAGTTCATGGAGGGGCGTTGGATTTCGCCGGGGATGCGGCGTATAGTCGGAGACGTGATTCGTGGTTGAGCGGCAACACTAGGAAGTTTCTAGTTTCTGAACCAGTGCTCCCGTTGATCTGTTGGCAGCATGCCGCGAACACATTTGTTAGTTACATGAAGAGGTTACAAGTTGTGAATACTGGTGTTGTGAAGTGGTTCAACGAGAGCAAGGGTTTCGGTTTCATCACCCCCGATGATGGCGGCAAGGACGTGTTCGTCCATTTCTCCGCGATCAACGGTTCGGGTTTCAAGACCCTGGCCGAAGGCCAGAAGGTCTCCTTTGAGATCCAGGAAACCGCCAAGGGCCTCGCCGCCGGCGAAGTGACCGCCATCTAAGGCGCCACTCCCATGGCTGACGGCTCCTTCACTGGACCGTCCAAGAAGGCCGCCTCCGGGCGGCCTTTTTCGTGCCCGGCATTCTGATCTCACCACCTGTATTCACCACGAAGCACACGAAGGCACGAAGAAGGGCAAAGGCATTTTCACCACAGAGCACACAGAGACCACGGAGAAAGCTGCAAAGACTTGAGGTGGATACCGGCTCGGAAGCGGCAGGATGCGATGAACGATGCGAAACGCATCGACGCTGGGCCGTCCGTTGGGATTGATGCGATTCGCTGCGCTCATCCACGCCCCTACCAAACGAACCCTCTTTCTCTCCGTGTCCTCTGTGCCCTCCGTGGTGCAAGCGCCCTTGACCTTGACCTTCTTCGTGCCTTCGTGCCCTTCGTGGTGAAATCGCTTTTCACCTGGTCTTTCGTCGCGGGCTTCGTGGCGAAGGCGGCGGTCCGGCGCGGGTGATTCAAGTACACTGCGGGGCTTTCCCGTCGGCCGCCCGCACGCGATGAACCGCCTGTTCCGCTCCACCGCCGTTGTCAGTGGCATGACCATGATCTCCCGGATCATGGGCTATCTGCGCGACATGGTGCTGGCGGTCACCTTCGGCGCCGGCCCCGCGACCGACGCCTTCTTCGTCGCCTTTCGCATCCCCAACTTCCTGCGCCGGCTGTTCGCCGAGGGCGCCTTCAACCAGGCCTTCGTGCCGGTGTTCGCGGAGTTTCGCGAGAAGCGCGGGCGCGAAGCCCTGCGCGATCTGCTGGATCACACCGCCGGCACCCTGATGACCGTGGTGACCGCGGTGACCCTGATTGGGGTCCTGGCGGCACCGGCGCTGATCTGGGTATTCGCCCCGGGCCTGGGCACCCAGGAGGCCGGGCGCGAGGATCTGGCCGCCACCATGCTGCGGATCACCTTCCCGTACCTGCTGTTCATCTCGCTGACCGCGATGGCGGCCGGCATCCTCAACAGCATCGGGCGCTTCGCGGTGCCGGCCTTCACTCCGGTATTCCTGAACCTCGCGCTGATCGGCGCGGCGCTCTGGCTAGCGCCGATGTTCGAGGAACCGATCATGGCCCTGGCCTGGGGCGTATTCATCGCCGGGGCGTTGCAGCTCGCCTTCCAGATCCCGTTCCTGTTGCGTGCCGGCCTGCTGCCGCGGCCGCGCTTCCGGCGCGCCCACGAGGGGGTGCGCCGCATCGTCAAGCTGATGCTGCCAGCAATCCTCGGGACCTCGGTGGTCCAGATCAACCTGCTCGTGGACACCCTGATCGCGTCGTTCCTGGTCGCCGGCTCGATTTCCTGGCTGTACTTCGGCGACCGCTTCGTGGAACTGCCCCTGGCCCTGTTCGGCATCGCGATTGGCACGGTGATCCTCCCGCGCCTGGCGCGGCAGTACAACCTGGCGGACCCGGCGGCCTTCAACCGCACCCTGGACTGGGCGCTGCGCCTGGCGATGCTGGTGGCGCTGCCCTCCATGGTCGGGCTGGTCGCGCTGGCGGTCCCGATCCTCGCCACGCTGATCCAGTATCAGGCCTTCACCCAGTTCGATACCTACATGACCGCGATGGCGCTGGCGGCCTACGCCCTGGGCCTGCCCGGGTTCATCCTGATCAAGGTGCTGGCGCCCGGCTTCTTCGCCCGCCAGGACACGAAGACTCCAGTCAAGATCGCGATCATCGCCATGCTCTGGAACATGGTGCTGAACGGCGCCTTTGTCCTGCCGTGGTATCTCTCCGGCACCCCGGGGGCGCACGCCGGGCTCGCGCTGGCCACCGCGGCCTCGGCCTACATCAACGCCGGGCTGCTCTACCGCGGGCTGATCCGCGAGGGCATCTACCAGCCGGGACCCGGCCTGCGCCGGCTGCGCCTGGGGCTGCCGCTGGGCCTGGCCGCGATGATCGGCGTGCTGGTCTGGCTCTCCCCCGAGTTCAGCCAGTGGACCGAGTGGTCTATCGATACGCGCCTGCTGGCACTGGCCGGCCTGATCCTCGCCGGAACCGCGACGCTGGCCGCCACGCTGTGGCTGGCCGGGCTGCGGCCGCACCACCTGCTGCTGCGCGAGTCCGCGGATCACGCGGATCAATGATGTCCGGGATGGCCACGGCGGGTTATACTCGCGGTTTTGCGCGGGATCGGGGCAATGCGGCTGATACGCGGCCTGGGGCCGGCCGACAGCAAGGCGTTCGAGGCGGCCGGCCTGCACGGCGCGGTGGTGACCATTGGCAACTTTGATGGTCTGCATCGTGGCCATCAGGCTGTTCTGGGGCGCCTGCTCGAGGCGGCGCAGGATCACCAGGCGCCGGCGCTCCTGATGACCTTCGAACCGCTGCCGGGCGAGTACTTCGGCGCGCGGACCCAGGCCCCGGCTCCGCCCGGGCGCCTGCAGCGGCTGCGCGACCGCCTGGTGACCCTGAGCGACAGCGCCCTGGACGCTGCCTGGATCCTGCGCTTCGACGCACACCTGGCCGGGCTTTCGGCCGATGCCTTCATGGAGGAGGTCCTCTACCGGCGGCTGGGTGCCCGGCATGTGCTGGTCGGCGACGACTTCCGCTTCGGCCGCGGGCGCGAGGGGGACCAGGCCGCCCTGCAGAGCGCTGGCCGAAGCCTGGGCTTTACCGTGGAATCCACCCCGACGGTGCGCGATGCCGAGGGCCGTATCAGCAGCACGCGGGTGCGCGCCGCGGCGGTCGCCGGGGACTTCGCCCGGGTGACGGAACTGCTGGGCCGCCCCTACCGCCTGCACGGCCGGGTGGCACATGGCGACAAGCGCGGCCGGACCATCGGTTTCCCCACCGCAAACCTGCGCCTGGGGCCCTGGCCGCTGGCGCTGCGCGGGGTGTACTCCGGCTGGCTGCGACGCGCCTCCGGCGAGGCCCTGCCGGCGGTCGCCAATATCGGCTGGCGCCCGACCGTGGACGGCACCGAACAGCGCCTGGAGGCCCACGTGCTCGAGGGCCAGCCCGACCTGTACGGCGAGGCCGTGTGCTTCGAGCCGGTCGCGCAGGTGCGCGGCGAACAACGCTTCGAGGGCCTGGAGGCGCTGCGCGCACAGATCGCGCGCGACGTCGAAACGGCCCGCATGCAACTTTCCGAACTCGACTGAAACCGGCCCGCAGGGCCGATCCGGAACTCGCTCATGGCACGCAAACCGGCACCGCCGAATCCCTACAAGGACACCCTCAACCTGCCCGAGACGGCCTTCCCCATGCGCGCCGGCCTGGCGACGCGGGAGCCCGAATGGCTGGAGGCCTGGAAGGCCGAGGACCGCTACCAGCGCCTGCGCGAGCACTGTTCCGGGCGGCCGCGCTTCGTGCTCGCCGACGGCCCGCCCTACGCCAACGGCTCGATCCATGTCGGCCACGCGGTCAACAAGATCCTCAAGGACGTGATCGTGAAGAGCCGCACGCTGGCGGGCTTTGATGCGCCCTACGTGCCGGGCTGGGACTGCCACGGCCTGCCGATCGAGCTGAAGGTGGAACAGAACCTGGGCAAGGCCGGGCGCGACGTGGACGCCGCGACCTTCCGCAAGGCCTGCCGCGAATACGCCCAGGAGCAGGTGGACGGCCAGAGCGCGGACTTCCAGCGCCTGGGCGTACTGGGCGACTGGGACCACCCCTACCTGACCATGAACTACCAGGTGGAGGCCGATACCGTTCGCGCGCTGGGCACGATCTTCAAGCGCGGCCACGTGCAGATGGGCGAGAAGCCGGTGCACTGGTGCGTGGACTGCGGCTCGGCCCTGGCCGAGGCCGAGGTCGAGTACGAGGACAAGATCTCGCAGGCGATCGACGTGCGCTTCCGCGTGGTCGACGACATCGACTTCCTGCGCCGCTTCGACGGCATCGACGGCTCGCGCGGCCCGATCAGCGTGGTCATCTGGACCACCACGCCGTGGACCCTGCCGGCCAACCAGGCGGTCGCCCTGCACCCGGAGCTGGACTACGCCCTGGTGGAGCTGGAGCACGAGCGCATCCTGCTGGCGGAGGACCTGGTCGAGGACTGCCTGGCCCGCTATTCGCTGGGCGAGGGCCGGATCGTCGCCCGCGCCAAGGGCCAGGCGCTGGAAGGCCTGATGCTGCGCCACCCGTTCCTGGACCGCGAAGTCCCGCTGATCCTGGGCGACCACGTGACCACCGAGACCGGTACCGGCGCGGTGCACACCGCCCCCGGCCACGGCCAGGAGGACTACGCGGTCGGGTTGCAGTACAGCCTGCCGGTGGAAAACCCGGTGGGCCCGGACGGGCGCTTCCTGCCGGACACCCCGCATTTCGCCGGCGAGAACGTGCACCAGGCCAACGGCCATGTGATCGACGTACTGAAGGAACACGGCGCGCTGATCGTGGCGGTGAAGTTCGAGCACAGCTATCCGCACTGCTGGCGCCACAAGACGCCGATCATCTTCCGCGCAACCCCGCAGTGGTTCATCAGCATGGACCGCGCCGAGCTGCGCGCGGATGCGCTCAAGGCGATCGCCGACACCCGGTGGATGCCGAGCTGGGGCCAGGCCCGCATCCACGGCATGGTGGTCAACCGTCCGGACTGGTGCATCTCGCGCCAGCGTAACTGGGGCGTGCCGATCCCGTTCTTCGTGCACAAGGAAACCAACCGCCTGCACCCGCACACCGCGGAGTTGGTCGAGGCAGTCGCGCAGCGCATCGAGCAGGACGGCATCGAGGCGTGGTTCCAGCTGGATCCGAAGGAGTTGCTGGGCGACAAGGCCGACGACTACGTGAAGCTGAACGACACCCTCGACGTCTGGTTCGACTCCGGCGTGCTGCACTCCACGGTGGTGGAGAAGCGCCCGGAACTGGGCGGACTGCCGGTGGACCTGTTCCTGGAAGGCTCCGACCAGCACCGCGGCTGGTTCCAGTCCAGCCTGCTGACCAGCGTGGCCATGCGCGGCGCGGCGCCGTACAAGGCGGTGCTGACCCACGGCTTCACCGTGGACGAGAAGGGCGAGAAGATGTCCAAGTCGCGCGGCAACGTGGTCGCGCCGCAGGAGGTCGTCTCCACCCTGGGCGCGGATATCCTGCGCCTGTGGGTCGCGGCCACCGACTTCTCCGGCGAGATGGCGATCTCCAAGGACATCCTCGACCGCACCGCCGATGCCTACCGCCGCATCCGCAACACCACGCGCTTCCTGCTGGGCAACCTGAACGGCTTCGAGCCGGCCGAGCACGCCCTGCCGCTGGACGAGCTGCTGCCGCTGGATCGCTGGATCGTCGCCCGCGCGCTGCAGGTGCAGGGCCAGGTGACGAAGGCCTACGACGACTACCTGTTCCACCAGATCTATCAGCGCGTGCACAACTTCTGCTCGGTGGAGCTGGGCAGCTTCTACCTGGACGTGATCAAGGATCGCCAGTACACCACGCAGGCCGACTCGCACGCCCGTCGCTCGGCGCAGACCGCGCTGTACCACGTGTCCGAGGCCCTGACCCGCTGGGTGGCCCCGATCCTGACCTTCACCGCCGAGGAGATCTGGGAGCTGCTGCCCGGCGAGCGGCCGGACAGCGTGCTGTTCGCCACCTGGTACGAGGGACTGGCCCCGCTGCCGGAGGACGCGTCGTTCTCCGACGGTGACTGGGACCACATCCTGGAGGTCCGCACCCATGTCGCCCGCGCGCTGGAACTCGCCCGCAACGAGCAGGGCATCGGCGCCTCGCTGAACGCCGAGATCGACCTGCATCTGCCGGCCGACTCCGCGGCGCGCACGCTGCTGGAGCGCCTGGGCGACGAACTGCGCTTCGTCCTGATCACCTCGGAGGCCCGCCTGGCCGAGAGCGCCGCCCCGGAAGGCGCGCATACCGCCGAACTGACGGACGGCACGGCGCTGGGCGTGGTCGTGCACAAGAGCGAACAGCCGAAGTGCGTGCGCTGCTGGCACCGCCGTCCGGATGTCGGCGAGCACGCGCAGCACCCGGAACTGTGCGGGCGCTGCGTCAGCAACGTGGAAGGCCCGGGCGAGACCCGGCACTTCGCCTGATGCAACTGCGGGGTTCCGGTCTGGGCCCGGGGCTGCTGATCGCGGCCGCGATCGTGGTCGCGGACCAGGTCACCAAGATCTGGGCGGAACACGCGCTGACGCTGTTCGCCCCGGTCGAGGTGACGAGCTTCTTCAATCTGTCGCTGGTCTACAACCCCGGTGCGGCCTTCAGCTTCCTGGCCGGCGCCGGGGACTGGGGCCGCTGGCTGCTGACCGGCATCGCCGTGGTGATCGGGCTGCTGATCATCGGCTGGCTGGCCCGCCTGCCGCGCCGGGCGTGGTGGTCGGTGACGGCCCTGGGCCTGGTACTGGGCGGGGCCGTGGGCAACCTGATCGACCGCGTGCGCTATGGCGCGGTGGTGGATTTTCTCGACTTTCACTGGGCGGGCTATCACTGGCCGGCCTTCAACGTGGCGGACATGGCCATCGTGGTGGGGGCGATCACGCTGATCGTGGCGACCTTCATCGAGGGTGACCACAGCCATTCCGAAGACAAGCACTGAACACGGGAGCACGCATGACCACGGCCACCAAGGGCGCGCACATCGAGATGCACTATCGCCTGATCCTCGAAAACGGCTTTGTAGTGGACGGGACCGGCGACGAACCCATTACCCTGGAGATCGGCTCCGGCGAGATCCTGCCCGGCCTGGAGGATCTGCTGGTCGGGCTGGAGGCCGGCGACCACCGGGAATTTGCGATCGAGGCCGGCGTCATGTTCCCGTTCCGGGATCAGGCGGCGGTGCAACGCATGCCGCGCTCGCAGTTCCCGGATGACCTGCCGCTGGAAGTGGACTACATCTACGAGTTCAACAGCCCCTCCGGCGAGGCCGTGCCCGGCCGCATCGAAGCGGTGGAGGACGACACCGTGACGGTGGATTTCAACCACCCGCTGGCGGGGCAACACTTCACCTTCGAGGTGGATGTGGTATCCGTACGGGAGCCACAATAGGTCGCGACCGACCGCAGGAGAACACCATGAGTATCCAGGCCCAGCTCGCCAATCCGCGCGGTTTCTGCGCCGGGGTGGAACGCGCCATCGAGATCGTGGAACGCGCCCTGGAGATCTACGGCGAGCCGCTGTACGTGCGCCACGAGGTGGTGCACAACCGCCACGTGGTCGGCCGCCTGACGGATGCGGGCGTGCGCTTCGTCGAGGAACTGAGCGAAGTGCCCGACGGCCAGGTGGTGATCTTCTCCGCGCACGGCGTGCCGCGCCGCGTGCAGCAGGAGGCCGAGGATCGCGGCCTGACCGTGTTCGATGCCACCTGCCCGCTGGTCACCAAGGTCCATCTGGAGGTGGCGCGCTACGCCCGCGAGGGTCGCGAGGTCGTACTGATCGGCCACGCCGGGCACCCCGAGGTCGAGGGCACCATGGGCCAGTTCGACGACTCCCGGGGCGGCTGCATGATGCTGGTCGAGACCATCGCGGACGTCGAGAATCTGGAGGTTGCGAACCCGGACCGTCTGGCCTTCGTCTCCCAGACCACGCTGTCGATGGACGACACCGCCGGCATCATCGATGCCCTTACCGCGCGCTTCCCGAAGATCGAGGGCCCGCGCAAGATGGACATCTGCTACGCCACCCAGAACCGTCAGGATGCGGTGAAGGACCTGGCGAAGCAGTGCGACCTGCTGCTGGTGGTCGGCTCGAAGAACAGCTCGAACTCCAACCGCCTGAGCGAGATCGGCGCCCGCATGGGCGTAGCCTCCTACCTGGTGGACGGTGCCGCCGACATCGACCCCGCCTGGCTGGAGGGCAAGAGCCGCATCGGCGTCACCGCCGGCGCCTCGGCCCCGGAGGTCCTGGTCAACGAGGTGCTCGACTTCCTGCGCGGGCACGGCGTCGACACCATCTCCGAACTGTCCGGCCGCGAAGAGACCATCACCTTCTCCATCCCCTCCGGCCTGCGCCGCGAATCCGCCTGACAGGACGATCTACAGGAAGACAAGAAGATTTGAAGAAAATTGGATTGGGGCGCGCCGGACACACCCGCCGTTGCTGGCATATCCCCGAACGTCAGGGGTGCCGCACTCAAAAAAATCCTTCCTGTCTTCCCGACTTCCTGTTAACCGCCCGTGACCTGATTCAGGACTCCAAACGACATGGATGATCGACCGCGTTTTCGGCTGAGTATTCGCTGCCCGGATCAGCACGGGATCGTCGCGCGCATCGCCAACGCGATCGCCAACACCGATGGCTGGATCACCGAAGCGGCCCAGCACACCGATGCCGAGGCCGGCTGGTTCTTCATGCGCTGGGTATTCTCGCTGCCCGTCGATGCCGAGCCCGCCCTGCGCGAACGCCTGGACGAGCTGGCCCTCGATCTCGGCATGGACTGGTGGCTGGCGGGCGCCGAAACGCGACCACGTGTGGTCCTGATGGTCTCGCGCGAGCCGCACTGCCTCAGCGACCTGCTGGCCCGCTGGAGCAACGGCGAACTGCCGATGGAGATCCCGGCGATCCTCTCCAACCATCGTGACCTGGAGCCGCTGGCCCGGTGCTACGGCATCCCGTTCGAGCACATCCCCGTGCCGCGCGAGGACCGCGAGACCGCCTTCGCTACCCTGCAGGCGCGACTCGCCGAACTCGCGCCCGACGCCATCGTACTGGCGCGCTACATGCAGATCCTGCCGCCCGCGCTGTGCGACGAATACCCCGAACGCATCCTGAACATCCACCACAGCTTCCTGCCGTCGTTCATCGGCGCACGGCCCTACCACCAGGCCTTCGCCCGCGGCGTTAAGCTGATCGGTGCGACCTGCCACTACGTCACCGAGGACCTCGACGCCGGCCCGATCATCGAACAGGACGTCACCCGCATCCGCCATGACGACGGCGTGCAGGACCTGATCCGCAAGGGCCGCGACGTCGAACGATGGGTCCTCGCCCGCGGCCTGCGCTACCACCTCGAAGGCCGCGTCCTCACCCACGGCAACAAGACCATCGTCTTCAACTGAACATTCGGCTTAACGCCTCCGCCGGCCACTACCCGCGTCACCTAACGCACTGCCACCACGATCGGAGACGCCTGGCCTAGACTTGGACCATCAACCGGCGGGGGTGGCCCATGAACAATACGACGAGCACGCGATCCGGCCTCTTGTCACCGGCCTCTGCGCCATGCACCCGCCCGCGCAAATGGCGGACGCTGAAGGCCCTGGCCGCGGCCAGTCTTCTGGCCCTTCTGGTCGTCCAGCCCCCGGCCGCGGCCGATGCGCTGCCCGACACCATCGAGCGCGTCAAACCCTCGGTGGTCAGCATCGCCACCCACCAGCCCGCGCGCAGCCCCCGGGCCCATTACCTCGCCACCGGCTTTGCGGTTGGCGACGGTAGTCTGATCGTCACCAATCACCATGTGATCCCGACGTCCCTGGATCACGAGAACCGCGAACAGCTCGTGGTGGTCAGCGGCGAAGGCCGTGACACCTCCATCCACAGTGCGGAACTGGTGGCCCATTCGGCGGACGACGACCTGGCCCTGCTGCGGATTGCCGGGCCCCCGCTGCCACCCCTGCAGCTGGGATCCTCCGATGCCGTGCGGGAAGGCGAACAACTGGCCTTTACCGGCTTCCCGATCGGCATGGTCCTGGGCACCTATCCCGCGACCCATCGCGCGAGCGTGGCGGCGCGCACCCCCATGGCGATCACCGCCCGGCGCTCGAGCGAACTGAGCGAGGCGCGCATCCGGCAACTGCGGGCCGGCGCACCCATGGTGTTTCAGCTGGATGCCACCGCCTACCCCGGCAACAGCGGGAGCCCCGTCTACCGGATCGACAGCGGCGAAGTCGTCGGCGTGATCAATCAGGTCTTCGTCCAGGGCGGACGCGAAGCGGCGGTCGGCCACCCCAGCGGGATCAGCTACGCGGTGCCAGCGGACCGGATTCGTCCGCTGCTGGCAAACGCCCGGGAGTAACCCATCGACGCCCGCACACGTCACGGCAGGCCCTGCCCGGTAGAACGCACGCCCATGGCCGCGCCCCCTCTCGACGCCCCCCGCGTCTTTCGTCAGATCCACATCGACGTGGCGCGCAACGCCACCGATGACTTCAATCCGTTCCATGACGGCGACAAGTGGATGCGGATCCGCGGCAACCCGTTTGGCGGCCCGATTGTGCTGGGCTTTCAACTGGAATGCCTCGCCGAGGCCCTGATCACGCAGGTACGCCAGGCGGAGGGCGACAGCGAGAACATCCGCGAACGGCCATTCCGGAACTACCAGTTCACCTTTGCCGGGGCCCTGCGCCCGGACGAGGCCCTGACCACCGTGGTCAAGCCCACGAACCGGCGCATGGACGAGGCGGGACGGCCGCAACTGTCGAACCGCATCGCGATGCGCACATCCGGCGGTCTGGTGCTGCTGGGACACGTGCGCGACACGGCCACCCCCCGCGCGCTGCCGGACGCGGCACTGCCCCTGCCCGCGGGGTTCGACCTCGACCGGCTCGAGGACCGCCGCGAACTGCCGGACAACGGGTGGTTCCACAAGCGCAAGTTCATGACCAACAGCAACGCGAAGAATCTGCTGTCGGGTTCGCTCGTGCGCCAGGCGGACTACTTCGACGAGCTGGAGGACCGGGTCAACTTTCCCGACATGTTTCCGGCATCCCTGATCTCCTGCGCGCTGCTGGAGAAGGCCCATGCCGATGGCCACGATTTCTATCGCGACCCCATGATCTATACCGCGCATCACATCAGCGTCGACCAGCGTCTGGCGCGCGCCCTGCGCAGCGCCGATGCCCTGCATATGCTGGTGAGCCCGGCCGAACACGTGGACACCTCGGATCGCGGCCTGGCCGGCTCCGGGATGGCACAGCAGCGCTACCGCTGCCTCGGCCTGGTGGCCGGCCCACGCGTCCTGTTTCGCGCCGAGCTGCTCCTGGCACCCCTCGCCACTCTGGGCCTGGATGGAGACCCAGCCACCGCGTAAGGGCCCGCTGGTCGGGTAGACGGGCGGCGGTCGAGCTGCGGGTTCGGGAGCGCGCGGACCTCAGGGAGACGCTGATTGAATCGCACGTCCGCGTTGGTGCCCCCGGTTCTTCGAGACAAAGCGTTCCGAGACAAGGCGCGTCGTGCAGCGGGTAGTGGTTCTACCCGCAAGCGGCGCAACGCAGGATCGGGGAACTTGGGGTGCCAACCCCACAAGCTAGTGAAAGTCGGGGCTCGGCCGCCCGTTGTTGATCAAAAACGGGCGCGGGAACGGCGTTGCGGTTCCCTTGTGCAGAATGACTGCACCGCAGTCACCGCGCCTTGTTCGCACGCAAAAGCGACTCGAGCGCGGACGTGCGATTCAATCAGCGTCTCCCTCAGGGTTCGGGCCGTTCCCGCTTCCCCTTGCGCTGGTCCTTGACCGCCTTGCGCACCAGATGAGGCAGGAGCAGGTGGAGCGGCATGCGCAGGTAATGGGAACGCACGTACAACAGCCAGCGCGCGGCGCCGGACCCGACGCCATCGCAGCTCCAGTGATGGGGTATCAGGCCGCGACGGAACAGCCCGTCCATCAGCCCACGCAGAGGCGCCGACGGGCGCGCGCGGGCCAGGGCCGCGAAGGCCGAATCGGGCACGGGGGTCTGCAGGAATTCGCGGCCATAGCGCAGGGCGTAGAAGAGCGGGCGTGCCAGATCCATCTCGAAGGCGCGCGCCGTCAGCCGCTCCCAGAAACCCGGATCCTCGGCCACAAAGTACCGCAGCAGCGCATCCAGATCGGCCAGGTCCCGCAGCCCGTTCTCCAGCTCGCCGTCGTGGAACAGGTGCGTCGCGCTGTGCAGGACCATGTCCACCGGAGCCGGGATATACACACCCGGATAGTCGTCGAGCGGCAGCGCCGCCTGCCACAGAAGATCCGGGTCGGGATGCAGCCGCGCGGTCGGCGGCAGGATGGTGTGGTGCACGTCCAGCACGCTCTTGCGCTGGATATGCGTGAGCGGCGGCAGTTCGTGCATCCACTGGCGGTAGTACCGCTGGTCATAGGCATCGTAGCCCTCGCAGACCCAACCCTGGACAAACAGGTGCTGCTCCGCCTGCTCAATCCGCGCCTGCGGGACGAGGATGTCGACATCGGAGAACTGACGCCCCGGGGCGCAGGGCAAGCCCGCCATGACATAGGCAGCGCCCTTGAGCAGCATCACCGGGATCGCCTCGGGCGCCAGGGCCTCGTGGATCCGCGCCACCTCCCAGCGGACCATGGCGTGCTGACGGTCCGCCAGGACCCGGGCCGCGTGCAGGTGCCGTCGCGGCGCCGGTGGCACCTCGGGCAGTGTCCCGGCCTCCTCGATCAATGCATGCAGCCGCCCTTCCAGGGAGGCCACCCGCGCCACCCGCACCAGCAGGTCCCAGTCCGCCAGCGAAAGCCTCCCGGCCGACTCCGGAGTGCCCAGGACCGCGAGCAGTTGCGTCAGCACGGAGGATGTCACGCGCCCCCCGCGGTCAGGTCGTTCAGCAGCCCCAGGGTGGCATCCAGATCCGCGTACTCGAGCTCGAGGCACGCACTCTGCTCGATCAGGTCGGCCGCGGCCTCGAAGCCCGCGGCCCCCACCACGCTGTAGTTGAACGACGACCCGACCAGCCGCTGCAGGGCCACGGCCCGGTCCAGCGGCGCAAGGTGGTCACGGCCCCCCGCGGCAAAACGCGGGAAGACCAGCCAGGCCGGTCGCGCCGGGTCGTGCATCTTCTGAATACTCGCATCCGGCGGTCTCAGATGCGCCACGGTCCCCTTGCTGGTGTCATGCGAGGCGGGCCCGATGACCGCCTGCGGGTAGCGCTCGCGGATCAGGTCAATGGCTGCATTCTTCAGGCTGACCGGGCGCGGCAGGGCCACCAGCTGCCCGTCCGTCAGGGAAAGCAGGGCGAATTCGTCCGACAGCAGGCGCCAGCCGGACAGGGTCAGCGCGGCGGTCAGCGTGCTCTTCCCCGCCCCCGGCTCGCCCGGCATCACCAGCGCCCGACCGTTACGTTCCAGCACCGCCGCGTGGATCATCAGGAAGTCGTGGGCGTGCTGGGCAATGCACCAGTTCAGTCCCCACTCGAACAGCGGGTAGGCGTGGGCCAGCGGGAGGGGGCGAAACGGTGATCGACCGTCGAGGAAGAATCGCGCCTGCGGGCGCCAGAGCCAGTGCAGGCCGGAGGCCCGTGCGAGCGTGATGTGAAAATCGGCAAACGCCGCCTGTTCCGGCGGCAGCAACTGCCGGTCGTAGAACAGGGCCAGCGCGCGTTCGACCCGGTCCAGCCGCGAACGCAGCCGGACCACGAACGGGCCCACCTGGAGGGCCACCCCGGCGCCGCGCAGCCCCGCGCGCAGGTCTTCTGGGGCTGTCACGCGTCCCGCGAGTCCGCCGGATCACAGATCAGGTGATGCTCCCGCAACTGACTCAGGCCGGCCTGCATCGCATCCTCCAGCTCCCCCTCGGCGGCTTCGTAACGCTGTTCAAGGTACTCGAACAGGGCCGTCGGCGTCATCGGCCCCTCTTGCAGGGCCTGGAAGAGCTCGGTGAGGGGCGGTTGCAGCACGTGTGTCTCGCCACAGCGCTGATCATAAACGACCACGGATTCGCCCCACGCCCGCACGTGAGCGACCGGCAGCGAAATCAGTTCGAGGGGTTCTTCGGGAACGGACAAGTGCGCCTCGTTTACCGTACGGCCAGCCGTACCCGGGGCAGCGCCCCGCAGGTCAGCGATTGCCCTTCTGGTTGGACGTGGTGGTCCGCACCTCTACGCATACGCCCAGTTCGTTGCGCGAGTAGCCATCCTCGCAGTCGCCCTGGCTGTTGATCGGGCAGAAGCGCTCGTTCATGTAGACGAAGACGTTCTTCACGGCCGTGTACTTGTCCGCGTCATCACGGGCCATGGAATAGGCCTTGATCACTTCGTCCACCGAGGCACCAAAGTCGATCGAGGTGCAGGCCGCGTTCAGGACCGCGCCCACCGCATGCCAGTCCAGCGAGCCACTGCACACGCCACTGGACTGGAGCACCTCCATCAGCGACGGCGAGCCACTCAGACACTCCGGCTTGTAGCCGAACACCGACTCGAAGGAGGTCGCGCCACCGGGATGCACCGTCGCATCGAAGCGGCGGCACTGACTACCCGGGGGATTGGTCTCGTGGCAGGTCCCCGGGGAGTAGCCGGTGCAGTCCCAGGCGAACCAGTTGTTCTTCCAGAAGCCCGGCGTGCAGCCATCGCCCTCGGTGCACTCGTGGTCGATATTGGAGACGTTGGCGGAGAAGATATTGCCCGACAGCGAGCACTGGCCCTGCGCACCCCAGACCGACTTGGCGGGGAGGGACACCAGCATCGCGCCACCCAGGCCGGCGGTGGTCAGACGGCGGCGGGTCCGGCTGCGCGGGCCGGCTGAAGCCTCGTCCCGATCCACGGGGCTGCCGGACGGATCCTCGCCCTCCGGGCCATGGCTGTGGTTCTGATCGTGTTCGTCGCTCATTCTTGCCTGCTCCAGGTCCGTCCCCGGCGTCACGCCGTTCGCGCCAGGGCACCCGCCTCCACCCGCACCGGGGGAATTTCGGGGCACACTGCAATCAGACGCTTTCTACCAAGAGTTAGCAAGCGCAATGCCACTCCATCGAATAACGGGTAACTCACTGATATCGAGGGCCGCCTCACCAGACCTCGAGTTCGCAAGGGAGCTCGTCGCCGCCAAGTGCAAAATTTCCCGACAGGGGCCGGACGACTGGCGCATCACGCCCTGCGCAAGCGCAGAATGAACGAATGGCTCAGCCATGCCCCGGCGACCGGCACCGTCTGCAGCACGCCACGGGTGGCCCGGTTCTCCAGCAGTGGCTGCAGGCGCGCGAGACGCCCGGGTGCCAGCGGCAACCAGTCCAGTTCCAGCGCCACCAGACCCTCGGCCTCGGCGGTGGCACGCAGGGCGGCGGGATCGTCGTAGCGCAAATGCGGCGGCCGGCCCCGGCGATGGCGCCGCCACTCCCGAAGCGCCGTGGGCAGACACCGCAGGTTCAGCGCATCGACCCAGGCCTCGCCACCGGGACGCAGGACCCGCCGGATCTCGGCCAGTGCCGGCGCAGGCTCCGACAACGCCTGCATTACGCCAAAACAGAGTACCCCGTCGAACGCGGCCTCCGGCAGCGGAAGATGCTGGATATCCGCCGCCAGCCACGGGATCGCCGGATCGCTGCGATCCCTCGCCTTCGCCAGGGACGGGTTGGAGTAGTCCAGCCCCCACACCGCATGACCCTGCGCATGCAGCATTCGCGTGTAGGTACCCGCGCCACAGCCGATATCGAGCCAGCGTCCGGGCGCATGGGCCGCGTCCCGCCAGAGACGCTCGAACTGCCGCACGCGGCTGTTCAGGCCAGTCGGCGTCCAGCCGGCGATCCCGGCGTCATCCTCCAGGCTCGCCCCGCGTTCGAGGAAACGCTGGCGCCAGCGGCGCTCGAATCCGGCGTCCTTCATGGCACCCTCGCCGTCATTGCCGCCCCTCGCTCACCTGGCCGATCAGTTCGGTCGCGGCCGTCAGCACATGATCGCGGGAAAACCCGGCGCGGCTCATCTCGTCGTACAGCGTGCGCGCGAGCAACCGGGCAACGCGCTCCGGTGCGTGGGTAATGGGCCCCGTCGCCGCTCCCGGCTGACGGGCCAGCGCCATTTGCGTGAAACTGGTGCGCAGCAGCCCCTTCAGCCGATGGACCAGTACGGACTTGGCCACCACCAGCGCCAGGATCGACGCCATGCGCAGATCCTCCTGCGTCAGCCGCCGCTGATCACGCGGGGAATCAATATTGATCACGCCGATCACTTCGCCATCGAGCAGCACCGGCACCGCGATCACGTCGACCGCCTCCACCTCGTGGCAACGGCGGGCGTCGCCGGCAAATTCGGAATGGTGGAGATCGTTGATCAGGAGTCCTTTGCCGGATGCGGCGACCTGTCCCGCGATGCCAGTCCCGAAACGCTGGGACTCCCCGTAGGCCTGCGGCACAAGCACCCCCTGGTGCGCCTCGACCCGGAGACGTGGTTCGCCGGTCTCGGGATCCTGTTTGACCAGCATGATCGAGCAATGCCGGCAGTCCATGGCGTGGCCCACCAGCACCGTCAACTGGTGCAGCCCCTTCTCCATGGACTCGGCTTCTTCAACAAACCGGGCCAGCTCGAGCAGATGCTCGTCAAACGCCTCGAAGGCCTTGTTCATCTCCCGGGATCCAAGGAAGGTCGGTCAAACGAGAGTAGCAGCGGGATTTCCCGACAGGTACCCGCCCCGGGCCATGCCGTCTGCGCGACCGTGAGCCGACACGAAAAACCCCCGGTCTGGCGAAAAGCCAGCACCGGGGGTTACCGGCCAGCTCAGCTGGCTCCAGGCCCGGCCCGCGCCGAAACAGCGTTAGCATCCAAACCGGCTCGCAGCGGCGCCGACGCCACGCCCAGCAACAGCGTCAGGTAAAACAGCAGCGCGATTCGTGGCGAGAAGAACAGCGTGCTGAACAGTCCGATAGCCAAGGCCCCCGTAAGTGCGGCGGCGGCCCCCAGCGCCACCCGATCGCCCGTCAGGCCACGCCGCAGCAGCAGGACGAGGGCTGCCAGGGTGAGCCAGACGAAGGCCAGCAGGCCGAGCCCGCCCTGGTCGAAGTAGATCTCCAGCCACTGATTCTCGACCCGCCACGGGCGAAGGTGATCCGTCGTGAAATACCAGTACCGCCCCAGCTGTCGGAAATCGGCATTGGCCACATATTCACGGCCCTCCGAATCGCGGATCTGCACACTGTAAAATTCGACGACAGACTGCTGCCGCGCATCGACCGCCAGCGACAGCACGAGCCCGCGCTGGAACGGCCACCGGCGCGACTCCATCGGCTCCAGATCGAAACGCCACTGGAAGGACTCGCGCCCTCCCTCCTGCAGACGCATCCCCTCACTGCGACAGGCAAACGAATGCCGGATCGGCTTTTCGCAGACAAACACCCGGAAGCCAGCGGCCTCGGCACCGGCCACCCGCACGGTCGCGGTGTACTGACCGTCGCGGGGCAGACGCACGCGTTGGTTCACGAACAGCGAGTCGCCACCCCCGATCTGCAGGCGCGGCTCACCCTCTTCGCGGCTGAAGGCGAGGTTCGCGGGCAGGCGTCCGTCGCGGTTGCCCGTACGGTAGTGCTCGGGGAAACTGCCTACCCCGCGCCCTAGCAGCGCGGCCAGAGAACCGCCACCGGGCAGTTCCAGGGCCTCGCGCCAGTGGTCTGCACGGGTGCCGAAATCGCGCTCGATCTGGCCCAGACGCTGTTCGGCGAAACCGCCCAGCGTGGTGCCCGCCACCACGGCTATCGCCACCAGCGGCAGCAGCACGCCCACTACCGCGCCGCGGCCCGGGCGCGCGCGCCCGGCCACTGTGGCCAGTACCACTCCGAGCAGCAGGATGGCCACGGCCACCGCCAGACCGAGGTAGCCGCCGCGAGAATAGGTCATTGCGACCGCGTAGGCCGTCCCCAGCGCCAGCACAGCGGTGCCCGCGAGCATCAGGCCGGGACGCTGCCGCCAGCACCAGACCAGGGCCAGCGGAAAGGCCAATACCAGGAAGCTCTCGATACTGGGGCCACCGGCCTGCATCTCCGAGAACAGGCCGGAGAGCCGGTAGCCGCTGTCGAAATCCAGCAGCCCGGGGTAGGTGATCCGTTCGCGCACCACGAAGGCCAGCTGTGCCAGCAGGGCCAGGGCCACGCCCGGGAGAAACCAGCGTGTCACCTGCTCCCGGACCGGAATGGGCGCAACGCGCAACACCGCCAGCAGCACCACCGCCCACAGCAGCCCCTTGGCCACCCGCAGGGCATTCCATTCGTGGGCAAAGTGCACCGCTGCGCCGGGATTCCAGCCTCCGGGCGGCCACAGGGCCAGCGCCAGGCCGATCAGGGTGGAGACGACCAGCAGCCCCAGTGGCCAGCGGATCCCGCGCGGCAGCAGCGATGCGCCCACATGCAGCGCATGGGGCCCCCGCCACAGGGCCACGGCCAGGGTCATCAACAGGAACAGGTCCAGCTCGGAGACGAACAGGCGCCCGTGGTAAAGCGTGAGATCCAGCGTGGCCAGCAGAACCGGAATGACGACCAGCCAGGCCTGCGGACGCCAGGCCAGCAAGACGGCGTAGGCCAGCAACCCCGCGGCAAGCGCAACCGGCGCCACCGGCCAGGTCATCGCCGCCAGCACGGCCACCAAAGCCAGGAGACCCCCAAGGGCCTGGCGCAACCGCTGCAGAGAACCCTCGACGGGGCCTGGAACGCTCGGTCCCGGGGCTGCATTGCGGGGCCCGTCTCGCGACGCGACGGCCGGTTGCGCGACACCCGCCACGCTCGCGCGTTCCAACCACTGCAGCGAGGCGGCCATGAACCCGGCCGCCAGCCCGGCCAGGACCAGGCTGGCCGGGTCCGGGCGGGCACCGTCCACGAACAGCTTGGCGGCCTCGACCGCCAGTGCCAGCGCACCCCCCGCGACGACCGCCAGCAGGTTCAACGCGGCCGGTTGCAGTGGATGACGCAACTGCCAGAGCCAGACCAGTACCCCCAGGGGCGCGTACATGGCCAGGTGCAGCGCGGTACTGCGCAGGGCGTGGATCTCGTCCACGTGGTAGTGGTAATAGAAAGGCCACAGGTTCAGGTCGGCCCACTGAGCCCGGGCCGCCTCCCCGTCGGCATGAAACGCACCGAAGCCGTGGTTGAGCGCGACCAGCAGCAAGGCGTAGGCAACGGTACCCGTCACAAGCAACGGCGTGGCGAACTGCTGCAGCGAGCGGATCACGCCATGGGGATGTGCAGGCAGGCGTCGGAACAGGACGAGGCCGATCCCCATCCCCAGCGCCCGCAACAGCACGGACCGTCCTTCGGCAATCCCCGACAGCGTCGCCAGATTCAGCAGCTCCAGCAGGCCCGCCAGCAACAGGGCCAGGGGGATCCCGGCCCCCAGCAGGGACACCCCGCGCCGTTGCAGCCACAGCGCCAGGAGCAAGCCCACCGGTACGCTGACCACCACCTCCAGCGTCAGCCAGCTGATACAGCGAACGCCGCCAGTGCAGGAGCCGGCCGCCACCCACCAGCCCCAGGCATCCGATGCCAACCGGGCCCGCAACTCGTCCGCGGCCAGTACAAAGTCAAAGGGGACGAAGCCAATCAGCACGTAGACCGCGGCATAGACCACCAGGCCGGCGGTCAGGGTCTGCGCGCCCGCGCCTTCCAGCACCTGCCGCCAGCGCACCAGCGGATCGCGCAGGGCCAGCCAGGCGAGCGAACCGGCCACGGCCCCGGAAAAATTACCGGCAATGTCGGCGCCCGCGGGGTGTCGATAAGGCAGCCAGACCTGCAGGAACTCCACGCTCGCCGTAACGGCCAGCCCCAGGGTCGCCACGAAGGCGAACACCGCAAGGGCCGTCAGCCGATTCCGGCGGCCATGGGTCAGCCACGCGGTCCAGAAGAAGCCCAGCGGCAGGAACATCAGGGCATTGGCCATAAACTGCTGGCGGCCGCTGGTCCCGGGGCCGGTCAGGCTCATGCCGCGGTAGATCTCCCAGGCACGCTCCAGACTAACCGAGCCGAATTCGAACGGCAGCAGCGTCAAATAGATCGCCGCTCCCAGCGACAGCCAGGCCCAGAGCGCACAGGTGCGCAGCGACAGAGGTTCCACAGCGGCGGCCGGCGGGCTCATCGAAGGGTGGGGGAAACGCCGATCCAGGGATGTATTCCGCCACGCGCCGCCCATGGACGCACAGCGGGCGCAGCACCGCCGCCGTCAGGCTGTACGGTGGAAACCATGGGGCAACAACGCGGAGGGATGCATGCTTAGGCGTCTCCCGGGACGAAGGGCGTCCCGCCACTTTAAACCTGCCCTCGTCCGGGAACAGCGCAGGCGTTATGCGGGCGTGCCGTTCACCAGCCGCGCTGCGCGCCGGTATCCCGGGAGACGCGAAGCGAAACCGCCCAGCTGCTAAAGGCGCAGATCGGTCGCCGCGCGCGGGAAGACCGATTTCACGTCGAAGATCACCGACTCCGGGCGTGCCAGCGCCCGGATCGCCTCGATCCCCATCTTCAGGAACTCGCGGTGCGGCACCGCGACAATGATCGCATCGAACTGCCCCGGGGCCGGGGTCTCGGTCACCGGGGTGATGCCGTATTCGTGTTCGGCCTCGGTCGGGTCCACCCAGGGGTCGAAGACGGTTACCTCGGCGTTGTAGCCGGCCAGGGTCGCGTGAATGTCGATCACGCGGGTGTTACGCAGATCGGGGCAGTTTTCCTTGAAGGTCAGCCCCATCACCAGGATGCGCGCGCCCACCGGGTTGATGCCCTTGCGCACCAGGGCCCGCACCGTGTTGTCCGCGATGTGGGCGCCCATCGAGTCGTTCACACGGCGCCCGGCGAGGATCATCTCCGGGTGGTGCCCCACCGCCTGCGCCTTGTGCGTCAGGTAGTACGGGTCCACGCCGATGCAGTGGCCGCCCACCAGCCCGGGGCGGAACGGCAGGAAGTTCCACTTGGTCCCGGCCGCCTTCAGCACCGCCTCCGTATCCAGGCCCAGCCGCTCGAACAGCAGTGCCAGCTCGTTGATCAGCGCGATGTTCACGTCGCGCTGGGTGTTCTCGATCACCTTGGCGGCCTCGGCCACGCGGATGCTCTCGGCCTTGTGCGTACCGGCGGTGATCACCCGTGCGTACAGCGCGTCGACGAAGTCGGCCACCTCCGGCGTGGAGCCCGAGGTGACCTTCATGATGGAGGTCACCCCGTGCTCCTTGTCACCCGGGTTGATGCGCTCGGGGCTGTAGCCGGTAAAGAAATCCTGGTTGTGCACCAGGCCGGACTCCGCCTCCAGGATCGGCACGCAGTCCTCCTCCGTAGCGCCCGGATACACGGTGGACTCGTAGATCACCGTGTCCCCCGGCTTCAGCACCCGCCCCACACTTTGGCTGGCCCCGAGCAGCGGTCCGAGGTCGGGGCGCTTGTGCCGGTCGATGGGGGTCGGCACCGTCACCACGAACACGTTGCAGGCCCGCATCGCCTCCAGGTCCGAGGTGTATTCCAGATGCGGCGTGGCCGCCAGCTTGTCCGCCTCCACCTCGCGCGTGCGATCCACCCCGGCCCGCAGCTGTTGCACCCGTTCCGGGTCGATGTCGAACCCGATGGTGGACCAGTGATGGCCGAATTCGACGGCCAGCGGCAGGCCGACATACCCAAGACCGATGACCCCAATGGTGACTTCATCCAGCGCGGGAAGCGTATGCATAAGATGTCCGTTCTCGTTGCTCTTCGTCATGCGGCACCCCGGCGGGGGCCGTTCTGTCCCTGGACCGCGTCCGGCTCAGGGAAACATGGGATCCATGTTTCCCTATTGGCAGGGCGCGCAACCCGGCACGCGCGGCCCGATCCCCTCCACGCGCCCCGGATTGGGGCCCGGCGGACCGGCATAGGCGCCCCAGACCGGTCGTTCGCGCAGGCGGCCATTGTAATCGCGATCCGCGCCCGCGATTGCGGGCGAACTCACGCTGTCTCCACGTTCCTGCAAACCGCCCGCGCGCGGGTAGAGATCCAGGGCATCCAGCCCAGCATCCGGGGCCACGAGGTAACGGGCCGCGGCTTCGCGTGAGGCCGTAAAATTTTCGGCTCCCGCGATACCGCCTGAGAGCTGCAACGGGTGCCCGGCGAACACGGCGTTGCCCGCCACCACCTGCTCGTGTGCCCGGTCGGGCTCGTCCACCCGAATCCCGAACCCGGTCGCCAGGACCGTGTTGTTCACAACGTGGATCTCCCGCGGCACATGGTTGTGCGGGCGGACCAGCAACGCATCGCCGACATCATTCACGAACAGGTTGTCGTGGATCAGAAGGTTGCCCTCGCCCTGGAACAGTCGCTCGTGCGGGTTCTGGTAGAACAGATTCCCTTCGATGCGATAGCGGTCTTCAGACCCCGGGCCGGTGGGCGGGAAATGCCCCACCAGCAGATTGGGGCGGGCCCGGGCCCCGTCGCTCCCGCGTTCTGCCTTGTTCAGAAAATTGAAGCGAATCCGCGTCTCGCGCGGGCCCGGGTCCTGATCCGGAATCATCTCCCTTTCCGTCTGGTGCTTGATCTGGATGTTGTACCCCAGAGTGCGGTGCACATGATTGTGTTCGATCACGCCACCGACAAACGGGCTGGTGCCATCCGGCTGCCCGAGATACATCCCGGTACCCACATCATGAATCTCGTTGTGCCGGATCACCCATCCCCAGGCGGGCACGCGCGTCGTGATCCCCGTGTTGCCCTGCGAACGGTCATAATGGCGGATGGTCAGGTGCTCCAGCGTCACGTGATGCACCCCGTCACCGCGCGCCTCCGCCACCACCCCCGCAACCGGTTCCCCGCCGCCATCCAGCGTCAGATGCCGGATCACCAGATGTTCCGCATCCACCAGGCTGATCGTGTTCTCCCCGCGGCGCCCGCGC
Source organism: Thioalkalivibrio sp. ALE22 (assembly GCF_000381445.1). NCBI lineage: Bacteria > Pseudomonadati > Pseudomonadota > Gammaproteobacteria > Chromatiales > Ectothiorhodospiraceae > Thioalkalivibrio > Thioalkalivibrio sp. ALE22. Next base: position 241,394 of record NZ_KB906499.1, on the reverse strand, counting down.
AGCACGGCCGGCTCACCTTCCGCTGGCCCGCTGATCACGATGGGCCGCTCCGGCGTCCCGCGCACTCCGTGTAACCGCAGCGAACGCGGATAGTCCCCCGGCTCCAGCTGCAACCAGTCACCGGGCCCCAGCGCAGCCACCGCCGCCCGGTAGTCCTCCGGCCCAGCCTGAACGACATTCCGGCCCTCATCCGGCAGACCACCGCCAGGACTCGCCGATACCGCCTCAGCGACGATACCGGCAGCGGCCACCGGCATCCAAAGCAGCAAGACGCACGCCGCAAACATTGCGCAAAGCCACTTAAGCAGTACGTGCTCGAAACACCCCATCACCGAACCTCGGTACCGGTATGCGGATTCACGCAGTTCGTGCCGCACCCGTCTTCTGGATCCAACGATGAGCGCCTCCCACTCGGTTGTCACGCGCAAACCCGCATCCCGGATCTAACGAGCTATTCACGAACGGTGCCGCGCGTTCCTGCCGAAACGATAAAGTGATTCGACAGGGATCCGGACCGGGCCGACGAACCCGACAAGGATGCCGAGCCGCGCCCGTTGGCGTCGTCGCGAGCGGGCCCGCCCATGCGCCCACAGGATGTCTCGATAGCCCATGACTGCCCAGCCGCAATGCGAAATCCTGTGCGTGGTCGGCGCACGGCCGAACTTCATGAAGATTGGCCCGGTGATGCGCGCACTGACAGACGCCGGCATCAGTGCCCAGCTCGTACATACCGGCCAGCACTACGACCCGGCGATGAACGAGCGCTTCTTCACCGATCTGAACATCCCGTACCCGGACATCAACCTGGAGGTCGGCTCCTCCTCCCACGCCGTCCAGACCGCCGAGGTCATGAGCCGCTTCGAACCGGTACTCGACCGCCTGAATCCACAGGCCGTTCTGGTCGTGGGCGACGTAAACTCCACCATTGCCTGCGCCCTGGTCGCGGCCAAGAAGGGGATCGGCGTCATCCACGTAGAGGCCGGCCTGCGCAGCTATGATCGACGCATGCCGGAAGAGATCAACCGGGTCCTGACCGACCAGATCTCCGATCTCCTGTTCACAACCGAAGGACACGCCATCGACAACCTCGCCCGCGAGGGGATCGAACGCGAGCGCGTCCACTTCGTCGGCAACGTGATGATCGACACCCAGCTCCACAACCTGGACCGGGCCCTCCCCTGGAGCGACTCCCTGCAGGCCGTGGGTGTGGACCCGGCCCGTTTCGCCCCGGACGGCGCCTATGGCGTACTGACCCTGCACCGCCCGTCCAATGTCGACGATCCGGCAACCCTGGAACGCCTGATCACCACCCTCGCGAGCATCGCCCGCGAGCTGCCCCTGGTCTTTCCACTGCACCCCCGTACTCGTGACCGGCTGCGGGCCTCCGGGCTGGAACACCACCTGAACGAGGCGGCCATCGCGGTACTGCCACCAGCGGGCTATCTAGAAATGCTGGGCCTGATGAAGGACGCGCGAGTGGTCCTCACCGACTCCGGCGGCATGCAGGAAGAGACCACCGCCCTGGGCGTCCCCTGCATCACTCTGCGGGAGAATACCGAGCGGCCCATCACCATCGACGCCGGCACCAATGTCCTGGTCGGACACGACCCGGAACGCCTGCAGGCCGCCTTCCGTGACGTCATGGACCATGGGGGCAAGAAGGGCCGCGTGCCGCAGTACTGGGATGGCCGGGCTGGGGAACGCATCGCGGCCGTCATCGCCCGATGGCTGGGGCAAGAACCGCGCGCCCAAGCCACGGGCTGACCGCCATGCTGCTGCGCTCGCTGCTGTCCCTGATGTCGCCCGGCGGCGCCCGCGCACGCCTGTCCATCCTGATCTACCACCGCGTACTGCCCGCACCCGACCCGTTGTTGCCTGGCGATCCGCACGCCGACGACTTCCGCTGGCAGATGCGGCTCCTCGCCCGATCCATGAACCCGCTTCCACTGGACGAAGCCGTGGACCGCCTGCGGGCCGGCACGCTGCCCGCCCGCGCAGTCAGTGTGACCTTCGATGACGGCTATGCCGACAACGCCGAGGTCGCCCTGCCCATCCTGCGCGAGGAGGGCGCCCCGGCCACGTTCTTCATCGCCACCGGGTATCTCGACGGCGGACGCATGTTCAACGACACCCTGATCGAGACGGTGCGCCGCCTGCCGAAAAATGCCGACCTGGGCCCGGAAGGCCTTGGCGAGTGGACGCTGGAGACCCACCAGGACCGGCTGAAGCTGATCCACGCCCTGATCAGCCAGTTCAAGTACCAGCCTGCCGAGCAGCGAACCGCCGGTACCGAGGCACTGGCCCGGCGTTTCGCGATCGATCTGCCGAACGACCTGATGATGACCCGCGCCCAGGTCCACGAGCTGGCAGCGGCGGGCATGGGGATCGGCGGGCACACGGCCACTCACCCGATCCTGACCGAAGTGGATGCCGACACCGCCCGCGCCGAGATTCAGCGCGGCAAGACCGATCTGGAGCAGATGCTGAGCCGGCCCCTGCGGCTGTTCGCCTACCCGAACGGCCGTCCCGGCCGCGACTACGCCGCCGAACACATCCAGATCGCGCGCGACTGCGGCTTCGATGCCGCCGTCTCCACCGCCGCCGGCGCCGCACGCATCGATTCCGACCCGTACCAGCTTCCGCGCTTCACGCCCTGGGACCGCACCCCCATGCGCTTCGGCCTGCGCCTGGCCCGCAACCTCGCCGAACCCCGCGAGCGAAACGCCGCATGACCACCGCAGATGATCACGGGGCCTGCCTATCAGACGCCGAAGCCAGGCACATGGCATTCAACGGACGGAGTTCCCTGCCATGAGAATCCTTTTTGCGATGAATCGCCTATTCCTCCCACAGCGTTCAGGTGGAATAGAGTCAAGCGTGCACGACCTGGCCAACGCCCTCCTTAAGCACGACACACAGCCGACAGTCCTCTCTCGTCTTCGGACGTTAGATCGCCATGGTCTCAAGACCCTGTCAAAGCGCATCGTTCTCGGTGCCCCCCCGCGTCCGGAGCGGTTTGGGCAAGGCTACCCTGTATACCGGACACCCATGATGACGCGGGACCTACCCCGCATCGTGGACCAGGTATGTCCTGATGTGGCACTACTTCAAGGAACCGGGCGTCTTGATTTGGGACGCGAACTGGAACGCTTGGGCGTCCCCACTGCCCTGCATGTCCGCGATGTTGAATTCCGGGAAGAAAACATCCCATTCGAACCCGCTACTGTCATTTCTAACTCAAAATTTACGGCCTCTCGGTTTGAAAAAAAATTCGGCCGGAAAAGCACTGTGATACACAACCTATTCAACGCAGACGAATACCGCACCAATCAGCCTGGAAATAAGGTTGTATTCATAAACCCAGTAAGAAAGAAAGGCCTCGACATAGCCATAGGCCTTGCCAAGAAAAACCCGGACATACCTTTTCTATTTGTTGAGGGATGGCCCCAAACAAAAAAAGCACGCTCAAGATTACTATCAGACATCAAACGCCTTCCCAACGTGACGTTCTGGAAGCGACAAAAAGACATGCGGCCTGTATACGGATCTGCACGAATCATTCTAGCCCCCAGCCAGTGGGAAGAAGCCTGGGGACGAGTGATTTCGGAAGCTCAGTTCTCCGGCATTCCGGTTTTGGCTAGCGATAGGGGTGGAATACCGGAGGCACTGGGGAATGGGGGTCTTCTCTTACCGGCTGCGGACCTAAACGCCTGGCAAACCGCACTAAACCGGGTTTGGTATGACCGCAACTATTGGACCAGCCTGTCACAAGCCGCTCATGAACACTCGGAACGACACGAACTTCAACCCGACAGAATCATCAGAGAACTGATAAAGACACTGCGTTATTCAGTCGACAAGGGCGCGTAATGGTTCGCACGAATTCCAAATTTTGGATAGCTTTCCTTAATGGACGCGGAACGTTCGCCCACCGAGTCCACGAACGGACACTCGTCTCAAACCAAACTCGACTTATGGCCAGCACTACAGAGCCTTGTCGCGTATGACTACTCGTGTACACATGACGGTCGACACCGAGTTCAGCATTGGCGGGGCCTTTGCCGATCCGGAGAATCGGACGCCGGTCGGGCCTGCATCCGTGTACTGCGAGCGCCAGGGCCGCTCGGAAGGCCTGGGCTATCTGATGGCGACCCTGGAACAGCACGGCATCCGCGGCACCTTCTTTGTCGAGACCCTGAACACCTGCTATTTCGGCGACGAGCCGATGGGAAACATCGCGCGTGAGATTGCCGCACGCGGGCATGACGTGCAGCTCCACCTGCACCCCTGCTGGACGTACTTCGAAAAGTCGGACTGGGCCCAAAGGCTTCAGGTAGACCCACCGAACGACGACATCACTCGCCGCAGCGAAGACGAACAGGTGCGCCTGATCCAGATAGGCCAGGACACGTTTCGCCGCTGGGGGCTGCCCGCCCCCGGCGTCCTGCGCACCGGTGGACTCAAGGTCGGACTGGGCGTGTACGCGGCGATGCGCCAATGCGGCATCGGGATGGCCTCGAACATCGGCCTCGCGATCTTCCGTCCGCACGAACCAGAGTTGCAGTTGTTCGCCGGGCACCACGATATCGACGGCATTCGCGAGTTCCCGGTCACCACCTACTCTGACTTCCGCTGGCCCGGGCGGCGCCACCACAAGACCCTCACGATCACGGGCTGCTCCTGGCCGGAGACCCGCACTGTCCTGAAAAAGGCCTGTGAACAGGGGATATCGGATGTCGTAGTTCTCACCCACCCATTCGAGTTCGTCAAGCACCGGGGCGACGCCACCCGGCCGCCAGCCATCGATCGCGTGACTCGACACCGCCTGGAACGGCTGTGCGAGTTCGTCACGGAAACACCCGGTCTGGAGCCGGCCTGCATGAGCGCACTCGGCAACGTGCCGGCAACCCCCCACGAAGATACGCTGGACGTGCCCGCCTACCACGCCCTGGGGCGCATCCTGGTCAACCGGTTGAACCACGCCCGGGTTGGGGTATAGACGTGCAGACCCGAGCAGCGACGCAGCGCGGTGATGATGCCCACACAACGCGCTGGCACCTGCGCGAGGCCTCGCCGGCCGAGGCCTTCGCTCCCCCGGCGCCGGGTACCATGATGGAACATGACCCGGAGTGGCTGCTCGCCATTCGTCACCCGGGCCACGGCCGCGTGCTGCTGGCCGAAAAGGACTACCGCCAGTTACCAATCTATGTCCACGACGGGGCCCTCAGCTTCGTGCTCGGTGGCATGGCCCTGCGGCGCATCGAGATCCGGCGCCACGTACTCACCGGCAACCTGCCCGACTGGTCGCAAGACGACCTGACCGCCATCCTCTCCGCGCTGCGGGAACAGCTGGACCGGCGCGGCGTGGTGTTCCTGATCGGTGTGATCGAAAGCGAGCCCCTCTGGCACGCATTGCAATCGACCGAGCTTCGCCGTCATTACCACGTGCTGCAAAGCGGCGAGACAGACACACGCCGCCTCGCCGCTTTGCCCGACACTTTCGATGAATACCTCGGGTCGCTGCCACGCAAGGCTCGCCAGGACATCCGCCGTAGTGAACGCCGATTCAGCGAACACTTCGGCCACGGTACCCGCCTGGAAGTCTTCTCCCGACCGGAAGAGATCACGCCATTCCTTGATACGGTCGAGCCCGTGTCGGCCCGCACCTACCAAAGCCGCCTGCTCGGACTGGGGGTCAAGCGGGGACACTGGATTGAGCGGATGTTGAAGGCTGCAGCCGAACGCGGCTACGCACGATGTTACGGCTTGTTTGTCGACCAGACACTCGTTGCCTGGAGAGTCGGCTTCGTCTTTCAAGGGACTTATTTCAGCCACCACATCGGCTATGACCCGGACTGGGCCGACTGGCATCCCGGCATTGTGCTGCAGGCACGAACCATCCAGGACCTCTGTTCCATATCGCCAAGAGTCAACTGCATCGACATGCTGCACGGCGACAACGCGGCGAAACGCAAGCTCTCGAACCAGTGTCGCCGCGAAGGCAAGTTCTATCTGTTCCCTCGAAACTGGCGCGGAACAATCCGATATGCCTTGTTGGGCTCCTTCAACGCGCTCTCGGACATCCTCTCGTCATTCGCCGAACGCACGAAACTCAAGGAGCGGGCCCGGAAGGCTCTGCGACGGCTTTGAGGGGGCTCACGCCGAACCCCCGCCTGCGTGTGCCGGGGCTTGCGAGCAGACGTCCGGACGTAGTCGCGACGATACCCCCCGCCGGCCGCCAGCCCGCACGCCGGAACGCCTGGCGCGACGCCAGATTGGTGGAGCGCACATGACAAAACGCGCGGCCATAGCCTTCCTGGAACAGGGCCTCGCAGGCATGTCGCAACAGGATCTGGGCGTACCCGTGACCACGCTCGGCTGGCGGTGTGTACAGGAAGGACACGAAGAAGGCATCGCTCGGCAGGCAGAAGCGCAACGGAATCGGCGTGGACACATCGAATTCGCCGAACTGCACGTTGAGCTGGGAGACGATCCGTCCATTCGACTCCAGCGCATGGATGCGCCCCCCCTCGCGCAACAGGCGACGAGGGGATCGGCCGGTGTGTCCCGCGATGGCCCGGGCATGCTCCTCGGGCAAACCATCGAACCCCGCCACATCAATGAACTGGTGATGACGCGCATCGGCCGGCATGCCTCGGGATTGGCCACCATGCGGCGTATTCGCACCCAGTTGATAGAGCCAGTGCACCTGGATGCCGGTCACGCGCTTCAGCAACCAAAGCGAGGAGGCCTCGAGCGTCATCGGTGACAGCCGCAAACGGCGCACGAGCTCTCTCGTCTCAACCGGCCGAGGCGGCCCTGGCATGACGCTTGGCCCGCCCCTTCAGCCGCAGGCGGCCAAGGGCGGCGCTGACCAGGCGCGAAAGGTCCGTTACCGCCAGATACGAGTACACCAGGGCGCGGTTACGCCAGGACGGGCGCAACAAGTACAAGTCGGCGCAAAAGCGGGCATCCTTTCCGAACAGCGACTTGTGCGCCCCCTCACCCGGGCTGAAATCAAACAGGGCAAACCGACCCTCGCGGAACAGCGCCTCCAGCACCAGCCACTGCAGGACCGTGCCGGGCGACAGGTCGGCATGTTCCTGGAGGTATCCGAGGAATGCATACCGCAGGATTCCGTCATCGATCGGACAATACAAATATGCAATGGGCTGCCCGTGCAGGAACAGCAGGTAGCCCCGCACCCGCCCCTCGCGCGCACGCTCCAGCATCTGCTCGATGAATCCCTCGCTGCCCGGAAGCCCCGCATCCAGCAGCCGTTCCTGATAGGTCCGCGACGAGACCTCGCGAGCCAGCTGATGAAATTCCTGTATACCTTCTGGCGTGTCGTACTGGCGCCAGTCCACCGCGCCTCCGGAAGCGTCTGCCAGCTTGCGCACCTTGCGGCGCATGCTCGACCTCGATTTCGAGGAAAAACGCGCCTGATAGGCCTCCCAGCCGGTCGTCAGGTCAATGAAGTGGCGCTGGTACTGCCGCGGCACGAAGCGCAGCCGCCCCCGGAACCGCGAGATGCGGGGCAAAGGCGCCTCCACCGGCATGGAGCGGATCAGGCAGTCCTCCTCCGGTGCAGCCGCGAGGATCTGCTCGGCATGCTCGACACGAATCCGGGTAAACGGGAGCTGCAGCACCTGCATCGTGCGCACCGGCTCCGCCAGCGTGCGATACCCGAAGCGGAAGGGCAGGTACACGCTCTGCCGCGCCAGCGGCAACGCCGAGGGCTCCACGGAAGCGGCAACGGCGGTGCTCACACCAGGATCTCCACCGGTTCCGGATGGCTCAGAAAGCGCGTCGGGCTAGCGGTATAGCCGTAGGCACCCGACTGGAAGACCACGATCAGATCGCCCACATCGGCACGCGCCAACTCCATCTGCTGGGCCAGCACGTCCAGCGGGGTACACAGCGGGCCGACCACGTTCACGAGCTCACGCTCGTGGCCATGCACCCGGTTGCCCACCACCACCGGATAGTTCTTGCGGATCACCTGGCCGAAGTTGCCGGAGGCAGCCAGGTGGTGGTGCAGCCCGCCGTTCGTGACCAGAAAGACCTGACCACGGGACTCCTTGCGGTCCAGCACCTCGGCCACGTAGATGCCGGCCTCGCCGACGAGATAGCGACCCAGCTCCAGCATGATCTCCGCATCCGGCAGCGCCTCGCGCACCCCCGGCAGGCGGTTCTCCAGGTGTTCCGCGATGGGCCCGAGATCCAGCGGCTGATCCCCCGGGAAATATGGGATGCCGAAGCCACCGCCAATGTTCAGCATCTCGACCGGCCCCGGTGCCGACTCGGCCAGGCGCAGGGCGAGATCGAAGGTATGCCCCTGCGCCTCGACCAGGGTTTCCGGGCGCAGGTTCTGTGAGCCGGAAAAGATGTGAAACCCGCGGAAGTGCAGGCCCAGCTCGCCGATACGGGCCAGCAGCTCGGGCACACGCTCGGCATCCACGCCGAAGGCCTTGGGGCCGCCGCTCATGCGCATGCCGGAGCTTTTGAGCTCGAAGTCCGGGTTGACTCGGACCGCCACGTGCGCCTGCCGCCCCGTGCGTTCTGCAATGGCCCCGATCCGCTCCAGTTCCGTCGGCGATTCCAGGTTGATGGTAATCCCGGCCGCCACCGCCGCCTCCAGCTCGGGTATCGATTTGCCGGGACCCGCAAAGCTGATATCCCCCGGCGCCGTGCCGGTATCCAGTGCCACCTGCATCTCTCGGCTGGAGGCCACATCGAGCCCATCCACCAAGCCAGCCATGTGCTGCACAACCGCCGGCATCGGGTTCGCCTTGATCGCATAGTGCAGCGACAGCCCCTGCGGGAGTCCCGCGCGCAACTGCGCAACCCGTTCGGTCATAGCCTCCCGGCTGTAGGCATAGAAGGGTGTCTGGCCGACTCGGGCCGCCAGCTCCATCAGCGACTGCCCGCCAAGTTCCAGGCGGTCGTCCACCACCCGGAACGGATGCAGCGCACAGTGCTCGGGGCGGGTATCACTCATGCCGGCACCCCCTCCCGGAACAGGTCTCCGAACTCGGCGGCCAGCGCCTTGCGATCGATCTTGCCGTTGGCGTTGCGCGGCAGCGGCTCGGTGCGCAGCCCCACATGCGCCGGCAACATGAACCCCGGCAGGCCGGGGCGCAGCGCATCGATCAGGGTCTCCGGGCTCAGATCCGGCTGCTGCGGCAGGGCCACCAGTACGATGGCCTGCCCCAGCGTCGGATGCTCCACCCCGAGCGCGGCGACCTCGGCCACCAGCCCGGAGGCATAGGCCGCCTCTTCCACCTCGTTGGGGCTCACGCGATAGCCGGAGGTCTTGATCATCTCGTCGCGCCGCCCCACGAAATAAAGAAAGCCATCCTCATCCATACGCACGGTATCGCCGGACCACACCGCGATCTCGGGCAGCGGCACGCCAGGCGGCTGCCCGGGTGCGGGCCGAAACCGCTCTGCCGTGCGCTCGGGGTCGTTCCAGTACCCCATGGCAACCAGCGCGCCACGATGCACGAGTTCACCCGGCTCGCCCGGCGCACAGAGGCTGCCATCCGGCCGTACCACCTGGATCTCCGCGTTGGGGATGGCCCGCCCCATGGACCCCGGACGCCGGTCCAGCTCGGCCGGCGGCAGGTAGGTAGAGCGAAACGCCTCGGTCAGGCCATACATCAGGTAGCAATCCGTACGCGGCAGACGCTGGCGCAGGGCGGCCAGTGTCTCCTTCGGCATCGCACCGCCGGAGTTGGTGAGGTAGCGCAACGACCGCTGCGCCTCTTCGGGCCAGTCCAGGCCAGCGAGCTGGATCCACAACGGCGGCACGGCGGCCAGACCGGTGATCTCATACCGCGCCACGGCCCGAACCACGTCGCGCGGGAGCAGGTAGTTCAGCAAAACAGTCTGGGCCCCGGTGCGAAACGCCGTGGTCAACTGGCTCAGGCCGTAGTCGAAGCTGAACGGCAGCACGGCGAGGAGACGATCCTCGGGCCGGTTCTCCAGATAGGTCGCAACGCTTTGCGCCCCCGCGACCATGTTGCGATGCGAGAGCACGACCCCCTTGGGACGTCCGGTACTCCCGGAGGTGTAGAGGATCGCCGCCATGTCCGTATCGATCACCCGGTGCGGGCGCAAGCCGTCACGCTCCGGCGCGGCATCCCAGGCATCCACTCGGACATGCCCGACCTCGGCATCGCCCGAGTCCTGGCTAGGCTCCCGCCCCACAAGCAGCACCGTGTGCAGATCGGGGCAGCCGGCGAGGACCGGACTCAGCGCCGAAAGGCGGTCCGCTGAGGTAACGAGGATGCGCACATTGCAGTCGCGCAGGATATGCGCCACCTGCTCCGCCTTGAGCAACGGGTTCACCGGCACGAAGACGCCACCGGCCCGGGCGGCGCCGAACAGGGCATGCACCGTCTCCGGACGCTTGTCGAGGTAGACCGCCACCCGTTCCTGGCGCCCCAGACCGCACCCCAGAAGGCGCGTAGATGCCCGCTCGATACCGGTCGCCAACGTCGCGTAGTCCTCGCCCTCCTCCCGAAAGCGCAGGGCCGGGGCGGCCGCTGCGCTATCGGCTTGCATCCATACGGAATCGTGCACAAGAAAGGACATCTCGGCGCCCGGGGCTATCGGAAACTGACGGCTCGATCATACCCCAGGCATCAGCGGCTTCCGGCCGCAGCCCAGGCGCACCGTTAGTAGCCCGTTCGTCGGCCCGGGGTTACACGGGAGCGGCCGCGTGTAACATGCGACGAAACGGGCCATGAGCCAGCCCCTATCGCCTGAACCAGCCACAGCGGCGCGAGGTTCGAACTGCATGCGTGATTACCTGCTCGCCCTGATCGTCGTCGTGCTCGTGCCCCTGATCGTGCGCTACGCGTGGATCGGCATCCTGGCCTGGTTCTGGGTCGGGCTCTTTGCGCCCCAGTGGCACACCTGGACCTTCATGCGCGGCGCACCCCTAGCCACCTACTTCGGCGGTGCCACCCTGATCGCACTGTTCCTGGCGAAGGACCGGAAGCCGTTCCCGTTCACCCGCGAGACGGTGATGCTGTTCGCACTGGCGGGCTATTTCGCGATGACCAGCCACTTCGCGGTCAACTCGAGCGGGGCGTGGGACTTCTGGTTCCACTTCATGAAGATCCTGCTGATTACGTTCATTACCCCGCTGCTGATCTACGGCGAACGCCGCATCGTCTGGCTGCTGCTGGTCATTACCGCCTCGCTCGCCTTCTACGGGTTCAAGGGTGGATTGTTCGCGATCCAGACCGGCGGCGCTTACATGGTCCTCGGCCCTGCCGGGTCGTATCTCTCCGGAAACACCTATATCGGATTGGCCATGATTATGGTTCTGCCGCTTGTCTTGGTGAGCGCGCGTATGTTCCATCACCAGTGGGTCGACCTTGGATTCGACCTACTCCGTCGATTCTCGCGCCCCATCAGCTGGTTTCTATATGGCGTCTTCTGGCTGACAGCCATCGCCATCCTCGCGACTCACTCGCGCGGGGCGTTTGTCGGCCTGCTGGCGATTGTGCCCCTGCTCTTCTGGCACATGCACAAGAAGTGGCTGATGGTGCTCGTCGGCTTCTTCCTGGTGGCGGTCGTCGGCGTGACCGCACCAGAACCCCTCGTCGAGCGCTGGCAGACCATCGAGACCTACGAGGAAGACACCTCCGCCATGCAGCGAATCCAGTCTTGGGGCGTGGCCTGGAACATGGCGATGGAACGGCCACTAACCGGGATGGGATTCCGCAACGCCGCACTGGGCTATGACTGGTGGATTAGTTATGCAAATTTCGAAGGTGGCTGGCGCCACGTCCTGTCCCCGCACAGCGTGTACTTCGGGATACTGGGACAGCACGGATTCGGCGGCCTAGCCGTATTCCTGCTGCTGATCGCGTTCACCTTCCACACCCTCAATCGTATACGGCTGGGTGCGCGCCAACGAACTGGAGAAATCTGGCTGTCGGAATACGCTTGGGCACTCCAGGTAGGGCTCGTTGGCTACCTGATTGCCGGCATCTTTCTGGACGTTGCCTACTTCAACCTCCTGTACGCCTTTGTCGCTCTGGCCGTCATCATGCGCCGAGAACTGGAACAGACCCCACAGCCCGCTACGGCTCCGGTCGCCAGCAGGCCGGTACAGTCGAAACCTTCCTCCTCCCCCGACCTCGACTCCGATCCGGTCAAAACCGAAAGCGACACGGTCATGTCCGGCACCCTGATGGGGCCATCGTCATCCCGAAACTGATTCGGTTCTGGATGACGCCCTGATGGAGACCTTCCCGATCAACGCCCCCTTTAAGCAGACGGCGGCAGTGCTGGACCAATGCATCAACAGGTTGACCGCTGCGCTACGTGCCAACACCCAGCCCAGGGTGAGCCTCTACGATCCAGTGGACGAGGCCCCTACGCCCAGGGATCACTACGGACAAACCGCCACCGCGCTGGCACTCGCCATCCAGGAGGGTCCCAGTTCCGGGTTTTGGCGCCACCCCCTGGAGGCATGGGAGGCCCTGCCGGCGCACCAGACAGGGCACGCCCCCTTCAACCGATTCCTCCTGAATCTGCTCGCAGAGCACCTCGAGCAATCCGGCGCATCCGCAAGCGAGGTCTCGCACATTCGACGCCTGGCGCGACGGTGCAAGCTTTCCCGCGGATATCCCTCCAACAACTGGACCCTGCTGGCCCGGTTATGCGAACTGCAGGAGGCCAACGGTAACGCCAGAATCCGTGCGCATGCGCGCCTGCGAGGGCTCTTTGACCGCTGGATCACACCTTCTGGTGCATTCGTCGATTACCCGGCCCACCCCGGCATACCAGCACACGGGGCGACGCCCGCGGCCTACCACCACAAGGCGCTGTTCGTAGCGGTCATGGCTGCAGAGTACGGGAACCAGGATGTGTGGAAACCCATTATTAAAAGGTTGCTGACCTGGAGCCTTTACATATGGGACGGCCACGGCCACGTCGGCAGTCTCGGCCGGAGCAGCCACGCGCTTTTCGGAGACGCCTGCCTCGTAGCAAGCCTGCTACTACTTGGAGCAGCGGAAGACCGGCACCCCAAAACGGCGCCTGGCCGGATGCTCGAGGGCGTGCTGGCACGCTGGGCCCACCAGATCCGGCCGGACGGTTTTCTCGGGCTGAATCCCGCAGACACCGCAAAGCCCGGGACTGGGTGGGATGACTACATGCATCTGTCCGTCTATAACGCCTGGGCGGCGGCTCTTGTCGCATGGTCACGCGGCCAAGCCGGCCGCACTGAGCGCGATCGAATTTTCCCCTTGGAGGAATGTGAGTCCGCACCACCCACCTGCGACGGCTTGGAAATCCTGAGGGTCGGCGACCCTTCCGGAACGCTTGCTCTGGTCTCGGCTCGCGGACAACCCCCGCAGGGCTTCAGTCGCGACACCGTGGAACTGCGCTATGCCGGTGGCATACCTCTGCACGTGACCTGGCAGGGCAAGGTTCTGTGTCCCGCTCCTGTGCGAATCCCCGCAAAAACGCTGCTGGAGACGCCGGCTCTGGCCGGCTGGACGCCCATCTTCCTGATCGACGGGCAACTGTTCGGGCTCACCGACTTCGAGCGCTGCGAAACCGACGCCTCGAAGGAATACCTTCAAATAACGCTCTGGGGACGCCCACGCCCGCTGCTTCGCCCAGCTGAAAAGGGTCTCCCGAAACGGGCTCTCGCAGCGCTGGACTGGCGACTACTGGGTGGCGCGCTTGGGCGGCGAGCCGCCCTTCAGAGACACGCATTCCGGCCGTTGGCTGCCACCCTTTCCCTGACCATTTCCCTGCGGAGACCCCGCCTCAGTCAGCGGCTCGAGCTCGAATACGACGGGCAGCACCCGGTCACTTACCTGAACCCGGGCGGGCACACGATGACCGGCCTGCCAATGGCGAAACATTCCTTCCAGTGGGAAACGAAGGGCACCCCAAAAGGACATCCATCGAACGAATGGCTTGAGCGAGCCTTGCCCTCTGCCATCGCTGGCGGCAGGGGGGTTTGCCAAAGTCCCGAACGTATCGCGAAAGGTTCTTGCAGGTCCGAGCTGATTCTGGAATGGCCCGCTCGCGTGTTCGATATCGCAGATTCGCCATGCTAGGACGACAACATAGCCTACCCAGGAGGCCGCCGTCCCTTTACTCCAAGGTGGCCAGCGACCAGGCGAAGAACATTCGGGAGGAACAGGACAGCCCCTGTCGGATCGCCGCGCAGTGTCGCCCGGACCTGTGCCCAGTCGAGCGGCTTCCGGTGTCTCAGCTGGTGCAGCACCGCTGCCACGAAGGCACGCCGCGAGTCGGCCAGTTGCCCCCGCACAAAAGCGCGCTGCGATGCATCAAGCCGGATCTCATCCAGCACCATGCGCGACAGCGCAATGTAATTGGATGTCAGACGCAGGTATCCGTCCGTCTTCCAACCCGATTTGTCGAATATATTTACTCCCTCGCCTTCGTCGGCATAAATGCGTGGGGAGAATGCCACCCGCTCGACCGCTTGCCCCATTTGAAGCTTGAAAAACCTGTCCTCACCCTGCTTCAGATCTTCTGGGAATCGGTTGCTGCGAAACCGATCGAGTCGATAAGCCATGGCATTCGCACTAATGATGTTACTCCGATGAACTAGGAGGTCGAAGAAGTCACCAGAAAACTCGTAAAGCTCATGCTCCGAATCGATCAGTGCATGGTCCCCTGGACGAATATTTTGGTCTGGGGAATCCGCCCACAGGAACCGCGTTTTCGAAATCCCAGCTCGACGCGTATCGCCTATGAACAAGTCGAACCCCCGGCCAAGCGCGCGGACCGCATCTCCCAGAAACGGACCAATCAATTGATCGTCTGAGTCCAGAAATGTCACGAACGGTATATCACTAGGCAGATGATCAAGACCGGTGTTTCTTGCCGCACCCGGCCCTCCATTTTCTCTGCGAATGATCTGGATACCCCCTCTATCGAGGAGGTCGCCGATCTCCTGATCAGCAGGCAAAGGGGACCCGTCGTCCACCACAATCACACGAACCGGAAGCGCGCCTCCCCAATCCAGAACGGATCGGACACACCTGCGCAAAAGACCCGGCTCACGCTGAAAATAGGGGATGATCACAGCGATCTTCGAAGGAATCACGTACAAGTTAATATCTCCACGACGCGCGCTCACAGCGTCAAGGCCGGTTGGTGACGGGACTCAAGGCCGCAGCCTTCTCGGGGAAGGCTCTCGCGGATGGTAGAGAATGCCCGTTGTCAACTGTGTTC
Source organism: Thioalkalivibrio sp. ALE22 (assembly GCF_000381445.1). Lineage (NCBI taxonomy): Bacteria > Pseudomonadati > Pseudomonadota > Gammaproteobacteria > Chromatiales > Ectothiorhodospiraceae > Thioalkalivibrio > Thioalkalivibrio sp. ALE22. The sequence goes on along the minus strand of NZ_KB906499.1, from coordinate 226,151 downwards.
GGAGGCAATTATCGAGGACCGGCTCCGCCACATCGACAAGAGGATCCAAGACTTCCACTTTCTGCGTCCGGAGTAGCTAGAAAGTGCACAGTAACCAACACACCCGGACTCAGAGGCCGTCGATTCCTCCCACAACCCGTTCCATTTCCAGCCTTCTTAACAACGGCTGGAGGTACCAGAGGTTGCCCGAGTGCCCGGCCACCGCAGAACGAGCAAGCATTGCCGCGAACCGCCCTGTCCTCACTAGACGGGAACGCATCAGCTTAGGGTTTCTGGCCAGATACACTAGAGTCTCGCGCGCTGCCTTGCGGTAATACCGATCTAGCTCGCGCTGTCCCGGCGTCGAGGCACCCCCAGATTCATAGGGGATGTCCGCGTAGTCCGGGTAACTGCGGCGAATGGTCTCGTCATGCAATCCCTGGCGCCCAAAGGCTGGATCCAGATCCATCAGAAAGTCGAACAAATCATGGTCTAGGTAGGGGCAGAACACGGTTTCGACGTCTCGCAAGAGGCCAAAGGGAACAAGGCTGATACATCGCCGAGTACGGTTCCAGAAGACAAACGAGAGCAGCGGATTGGTTGCACTGCGGTGTTGCTCCAGCTCCTCCGCCAAACGATCGATCGCCACTGATCGGGGTATCCGTTTAAGAAAATTGGCTTGAGAACATGAATGGATAAACCCCTCGTTTCCGGATTCTCCCAACAAGTCCTCAGCGAGCCGTGATGTCTGGCCAGCACCAAGGAGCTGCTGTTTCTCTTCAGTGAGCGTATGGCCTGCGGAAAGAACGTCGCCGCCAATGCCATCGTAGATACAATTCACCCCGCGATGCGAGAAATAGCCGGCCAATGGATCAAGCCAGGTGTGCCCGCTCGCACAGAATTCGGTCAGCTCGATATCCTGCAAGGTAGCCTCGAGGTAGGAGGGCGGATAGTCCACCTCGTCATGCAACTGCCCCGTGGCCTGCGCGAGGCGCCGTGCAATCAGCCGGTCTTCGTCATCGATTGGGGGATATCCTTGGACCGTAACGGTTCGCCCTGGGGCATGGCCTTGAGCTAACAATTCCAGAAAGATGTGGCGCGAATCCCTGCCCCCGCTGAGTGCCAGATCAAAACCGCCCGGCGGAGGCCTCCTGCGCCGGATGGCTTCTGCAAATAAGTGAGCATACTGGTCGGCAGCCTCCTCGATGCTCGCCGCTTTCGATGCTGCGCATGAATTCCTCACATAACGCGACTCCACTGAGTGCTTCTCACTCGACCACTCCAGCCTCACCCCCGGGGGCAAAACCCTCACGTTCTCGAAGGGTGTGTCGTTCCCCAGGAAGATCCCCAACCTCTGAAACACAGCCAATGCCGCGAAATCGAGTGTCTTCGGGAAGGAGCCATCCAGCACATGCCGGATTGATGGGGAAATCCGTATCTCGCCCCCCCAAATGCTGTAGAACAGTGGGTACATCCCGTACCGATCGTTTTCCACGACTAACGTTTTTCCGTCCCAATCCCATCGGCCGAAGATCCCATCCAATTCTCGCCCGTGACCGAGATCGACTTCATGCCCTAGCCGAACCCGTTCATTCCCCTCGACGCGAACGCCCGAAGGCGTCCTCCGGGCAGCAAAAAATGGCGACGGGCTAGGCGCTTTAGGTAGATATTGCAACGGGCGCTCCTGAGTCTATCTGCTAGACAAGTCTACTTTTGAGGCCTTTGGACCAACGCCACAACCGGTTGCGCAGCAGGACGCCCCCATCGACAGCTGTCCCAACAGCCACTGGGATCTTCCGTGCGACCTTCGGGCCTGCGGACCACCTTTCGAAGGACTCCCTTATCTCGCCGGATAAAAGCTTTACCCACCGATCCCGCGTATTTTCTCGGCTACCGACCTTGTTCAGACGGCGGCGACCCTCAGCGATAGCATCCTCTCCTACCCTTGGTTGGTGAGACAGCACCGCCAGCAGGCTCTCCAACTCTCCCACATCCGAGGCAACGAAGTGGTCCTGTCCGGCCACACCGATTTGCTGGTAAGCGGAATCCGCACCGCCAATAAATACACAACCGGCAAGCCAAGCATTAATGAGTTTTGTTGGCGGTTTGTTGTCGTAGGCCTTATTGCCGAAACTTCTGATACCAATGGCTACATCCACATCTCTATAATCGTTCCATTCGGATGGGGCGCGAATCGAAAACTTCATGCCATGCCGGCGACAGACTTCCCGCCACCACCGCTGGTCCCCCTCCAAGTTCCGAGCCAATCCAAAAAACACGACGTTGGAAAAATGCTTGCGTTCCGGGTCACGTCTCAGCAAACCAGGCTGAGGCCAGTGCGGCACCCAAAACGCCCGCCTTCCCGCCTGTCTCTGATTCTGAACGACGAAACGGTTGGACCAGCGCGCCCTCAGCTGGTCCGCATCCACACTGACCCGAAAGCAGTCAGCGGAACGCGGCAATGAGCGGAGATCGGCGGCAAGCCCCACGTTTATCGAATCCGGGCGAAGCGTGCCGCCAATGGTCACTTCCAGGCCGGCGTCTCGCATCAACAATGCCGTCTGTGCGATCCACGCCCAGCCGCTGTTGGTGAAGCGCTCATACTCGGCATCGATCAACCGACCCGCATCGTTGCCAGATGCCGCGTAGAAAAACTCCGAAATCTCCTCTCCGGCTAGAAAGTGGTAGCGCATCTTGTGTTCCTAGACGGCTGGCTCGTTTGGGCGATATCAAGAATGCGCCAACACGCGCAGATTACAGAGAACCGGCCGACCCAAAGGCCATAAACGTCGCCCTTAAGCGCGCGGCTGCCGAAAGTCTTTAAGGAAATCTGTGACATCGAGACCCCTGCATACCTCCTGCAGGTCATAATTGAAGGACAAATCCTTACTGAGGTCCCGTCGAACATCATTGGGTGACTGCGCCACATAACGTGGATTTCCAATGCGCGTGCAGTGCCCCTCATCTAATGGCTTTGCGTTTATCGGCACTACATCGCCCCTATGGCGCTCGTGCCATATGAGAATACCCACACCGTGATCCATCATGTAACGCTCGCGCGCGGCGCGTTCTTCCTCCGATGGGCAGTTGGGGTGATGTGCCGGACGGCGCCACCAGCCACACCCCTTCTGGTATTGGTCATAACTGGCCTGGCGTGTCGTACACCCGAGGAGCTCCCAATACCGGCCCCGAAAACCGGCCCAACGCCGATACCATCGTGTCCTGAGATCCACAGCCGCAGTCTGGCCGGGCTTTAACTGGTCGAAGCGGGTTGCCATCTTGGTCAGCAACGGCATTCGGACAATCAGATCCGAATGCCAGAAAGCGAGGCGATCATCTACGAACAGAAATGCCAGCTCCAACGGGAACATCATCGACATCGAGGGCAATTGCAGCTTCTCGTTGAAGTCAATCAAGACGCCGCCCTTGATCACCGGTGGGGGCCCGACCCGGGGGTCGAAGCCGACCACTGGAGTCCAGCCCAAGTGCGCGGCCATCCGTTGTTGAACAAGACACCAGTCAGCATCCACGTTCCAACACAGCCACGGCCGTTCAACTCCCTGCAAAGCAGGCGACCATCGCTCCTCCGCATCGACCAGGGCAACGTGGAGTTCCTCCCTCGTAAGAGCCGCCCAGCTGCCTCTTCCTGCAGCCAAACGTCGCTGAGTGTCGTCTTTGAACAGGATCTTGGCGAGACCGGTAGCCGGTTGTGCATTCATGTAACGATCCATTGTTTAACGGTACAGCCAAGGCGACTCTCGGCGGCTGAGCGATACACAATGCTCGCCTGAAAGCCCTGAAAGTCCTCCTCAGGCGGCACCGGCAGCCAGTCTTTGGAACGACGCGCTCCGGTCCGAAAGGTCTTCCCAAACCCCCTCGTCCATAAGATGTCCTTGCTCGAAGACGAAAATTCGAGAACAGGGGCGCACAGTGCTCAGGCGATGCGCGATGAGTACGACCGTCTTTTGGCCGGACAGGTTGTGGAGAGCGTCCATAACGGCACGTTCAGTGGCGTTGTCCAGCGCACTGGTGGCTTCGTCGAAGAAGAGCACATCGGGATCGCGATAGAGCGCTCGGGCGATGCCGATTCGCTGGCGCTGGCCGCCAGAGAGACGGGTGCCGCGCTCCCCGATTATGGTGGCATAGCCACGCGGCAGTTCAGTCGTCACGAAGTTGTGCAAATTAGCGAGGCGAGCGGCCCTCTCTACAGCGGCCTGGTCGATCCTGTCCTCGGGTACTCCCAGGGCGATGTTCGCAGCGACACTCTGATCCGCCAGAAAAATATGCTGCGGTACATAGCCCAGTGCCGCCTGCCAGTTGCGAGCGTTATTACGTGTCAGTGGCTCACCGTCGATGAGGATTTGTCCTTCGTCAGGCTCCAGAAGGCCCAAAAGGAGATCAACCAGAGTGCTCTTACCCGCCCCGGAGGAACCCACAAATCCCACGGTGGTTCGTGCGGGGATCTCCAGCGAAACATCCTTGAGGGCCGGTTGTTCATGACCTGGGTAGTGATAGGAAAGGCCCTTCACCTCGATGGACATGGACGGTGCGAGGGGCTTCGGCTTGTCATGGCGCTCGATCATGGGTGTGCTGTCGGGGCGACTCCCCAGATCCTTCAGAATGTTGTCCACCGCCGCGGTATTGAAGCGAAGCGAAGCGATCTGCTGGAAGATTTTCTGGAATGCGGGGATGAGCTGCCGCCCAGCGAGCGCATAGAGGCCGATCAACGGCAACGCCTGGGCAAGTCCTCCATCGCCTGCCATGAGGAAAAGGACTAGGAGAAGGACTCCGCCGAAGGCGATGGCTTCGATTGCATACTGAGGAAGGTTTTGCAGCAGCATTGCGTTCGCCTGGTGACTGGCAAAGCGCTTGGATGGGTGGCGATAGCGCTCCAGATAGTCGCGCTCCCGCCCCAGCAAGCGGATTTCCTTTGCACCTGCGAAGGCTTCCGCTGCAGCCGTAAAGCGTTCGCGGTTCGCCTCCACGCGGTCCTCACCGATGCGGTTCAGCCAGGTGCGCGCCATAACGTAAATGCCCCCGTAGATGCCACCAAGGCTAACGGCCACGATCATGGCCAGCCAGGGTTGCGCCGCGACCAACAGGCCGATGATGAAAAGAGCCAGCAAGCCCTGGCTGACCAATCGCAGCATCGGCAGTAAAGCGCCATTGATGGCCTGGGTCGTCTCCTGCAGAACGGTCTTGGCAAGGTCGCCGGAGTTGCGGTTGAGAAAGAACGTGAAGGGCCGTGCTAGATAGTCGCCCATCAGTCGCCGCGAAAGCTCGTACTGCTGCATGTGCGTGAACCGAGTGATGGCCCACTGGTTAAGAGCCTGGAGCGCGGTTCCGGTCACAAAGAGCACAAACGCCGCCAGCCCCAGGAAGTACAGAAAGCTGCTGGTGGATTCGAACCCCAGCCAGTCGTACGCGATGCGCAGCATGTCGTTGTCGTGGACCATGGCTGGGTCAGATAGCACGGCGAGGAAGGGCATCACCGAAGCGATACCCACGGTCTGCATGAAGGCGGTCACGATCATCAGGATCGCCAACAGTCCGACCTTCCCGCGGTCGCGGGGGTCCAGCAGGGCATTCAGCTTGCGCAGGGTTTCCAGCATGTCGCGCCGACCCGGATCCTTCATGCGAGGGCCATTGGCGGCCCAAAGGGGAACCGCCATCAGGCAGCCGTTAGCCAGGCCATGCGGCCTGTAGATGCACTCGATTGTACGAGATGCGCCGATCACGGAAGCTTGTCGGGAAGCGTTCAGGGCGTTCCGGGGCGCGGCAAGCTGCGAGGGCTTCGCGCCACAAGTGGCTGGAAGGCTCGGCAAGCCGCGCGGATAAAGGATTTTCGAGCAAAGCGGGGGTCGCAACAGTGCCAAACGCCAGGCTAACGAACGGATTGCTGAGCGGCTTCCTGCGCTCGGTAGAACAATTCCCGGAGCGCCCGGCCCTGGATGTGGAGGGTCAGGTACTCAGCTACGGGGAGTTGTTCGAGACTGCTGCCGCAACCGCCCACGCGCTGCAGCAGTCCGTCGATTGCGATGGCACGCCCTGCCGTATCGGCGTGCTGGCCCAGCGCTCGCTGGCGATGTACCAGGGGCTTCTGGGTACGCTGCTGGCCGGACATACTCTCGTGCCGCTGAATCCGGGCTTCCCGACGGAGCGCACACTGGCGATGGCCGAACAGGCGGATCTGTCGGCGCTGTTGGTGGATGATCAGGGGTTGGAGCGGCTCGATGACCTGTTGAGCGCATTCTCCCGCCCGCTCGTGATCCTGTTGCCCGATGCCGAGCGGCTGGACGAGCTCCAGGCGGGCTGGCCCGGGCACGGCTTTCGGGTAGCCGGAGGCGCCCCTCTACCGACAGACTGGGTACCGTCAGCTGTATCACCCGATGACCTGGCCTGTCTCTTCTTCACCTCGGGCAGCACGGGCATACCCAAGGGCGTGGGCGTACTACAGCGCAATGCGGCGCGGTTTGTGGAGATGTCGCTGGAGCGGTACCGGGAGTTCGGCATTGACGAGACCGACCGCTTCTCGCAGTTCTACGACATCACCTTCGACTCGTCGATGTTCGATCTGTACGTCTCGTGGGCCTTTGGCGCCTGCCTGTGCTGCCCGTCCGCGAAGGAGTGGTTCAATCCCAACCGCTACATCGCGGACAAGGCGCTTACGGTGATCGACATCACCCCCTCGGCCGGGCACGGGATGAACCGTCGCAACGGCTGGGCGCCGGGGCGTTTTCCGGACCTGCGCTTGTGCCGCTTTGGCGGCGAGGCCCTGTCGGCGGAACTGGCCGAGGCAATGGCCGTTGCCGCGCCCAACGCCTGGATCGACAACGCCTACGGCCCTACCGAATGCACGGTGGATGCCTGCTTTTACCGCTGGGACCCGGCGCAGTCACCGGCGGAATGCGAACACGGCATGGTCCCGATCGGCTATCCGGGCAACCAGGTGGAGCTGCGGGTGGCGGACGAGGCCCTGCAGGAGGTACCCGTCGGGGCCGAGGGCGAATTACTGATCAGCGGCCCACAGGTGACCCCTGGCTACTGGAAGGATCCTGAGCGCACGGCGCAGGCCTTCGTGCACCTGGATGACGGTCGCGTCCACTACCGGACCGGCGACCTGGTGCGCCGCCCGGGCCCGGGCGAGCCGATCATTTTCCTCGGGCGCCTGGACCATCAGATCAAGATCGGCGGGGTACGCATCGAGCTCGGCGAGGTGGAGGCGGCGCTGCGCGAGGCCGCCGGCACGGACCAGGCGGTGGCCGTTGGATGGCCACGAACGGAAAGCGGCGCCTCCGGGATCGTGGCCTTCGTGGTCGCGGAACGAGTCGACGAGGCAGCCCTGCGCGACCGGCTCCGCCAGCGCCTGCCCGCCGTGATGGTCCCGCGAACCATTCACTCGCTCGAGAATCTGCCGCTCAATGCGAATGGCAAGGTCGACCGCAAGGCGCTGATCGCGCGCCTTGCGTCTGCAGACGCGTAACGCACGCTCCATTGCGCAGGGCGAGCGACTCCAGCTACGCGGCCTTAACCACCCCCGGCACCGCCAGGTAGCTGTGCCGTTCATGCACGACCCGGAAACCTTTACGTAGGTGGTTCCGGTAAGAGGGATCGGGCTTGGCCTCGGTTCCGATCGCCGTATCCGAAACGACCCAGCTGCATCCGTGTTGGGCCGCATCCTGGATCCGGGCAGAGACGATGGCTCCGTGGAGTCCGAGACCTCGATATTCCGGCTGAGTTGCCGCCCAACCGGTCCACGCAAGCCCTTCGCCAAGATAAAGCAGCCCGGTTGCCACAACCTTCCCCGCATCGAGCACCAGCCACTGGCGCCATCTCGGAGCATGCGGGAGCGCCGCCAGAAGTGCCGTTACCTCCTCTGGAACGGAGAAGGTTTGCGCGGCCAACGCGGCGCCCGCATCGTTATCTTCTGGCTGCCAGGGGCGAATCTCAAGGTCGGTTGTGACCTCGGGAATATCGTGGGTGGAGCGCACCAGAACCGCCGAAGGCGCACCACGGCGAATCCTGCGATCCCGCAACCATTGGGGGATGAGCTCGGGGCAGGCATGGGGGCTGAGCTCCACTGCCCAGGGAAGCTCATGCGGCGCGTACAGGGCCGCGAGCTCGTCAATATAGTCTTCGCTTGCCGGCTCCGAGACACCCAGAGCCAGCACCCGGTTAAAAACCAGGATCTTCTTCAGCCCCGGCGCAACGAGCGCGAGGCCCGAGCGACTACGAACGGCCCGAAAACCCGGAATGCCTGCGGTTTCGGCCACCCTCATCATGCTCTCGTAGGCTTCGGCCTCGATCAGTTCGGCCTGTTCGGGAGTGGGATCCGCACTCATGGGACACCTCCTTGCATCGGCGACGGTTCGCCGGAGAAAACGTTCTTCGATCGAGTGAAATCTCTCAATCGCCCCCGACGATTCAGAGCACGGCCATCCAGTCATTCAGTGGGCCTTGCGACCGACACTTTTCCAGGCGCTCAGGGCAAGATACGCCCAGGCAGAAGCGGACCAGGGATACCGGAGCGCCGACTGACGAAAAGACCGCAGCGCCAGTCTCGGGTCCCCCTCCCAGTAGTGGTGATAGCCGAAACTGAAGCATGTCTGCGCAAGTCGCCGACGGATTGCACCGAGCGATGTCTTCTCTCCGCGCGGACCAAGCCGCCCCCAACGACGCAGCGCCTTGCGGACCACCTCGTATTCATAGTTCGTGTCGGGATACTTGGTAATACAGCCTTCGCCATGCAGGCGGTACAGGGCGGTCACGAGGTTCAACTGGTGGATTTCGGTCAGTCTCGAAGCCCGCAGCCAGTAATCGTAGTCCTGACCCCTCTTGAGTTCGGGGTCGAACTGTCCAACGCGTTCGACCAGATCGCGCCGCATCATCACCGTAATGGTATGGGGGAGCGAACCGAAGAGCAGACGGTTGTACAACCAGCCGGATCCGCGCTCCACAAGCGATTTCCCATCGGGGTTCTTCGGGTGCACGCCCTCGGCTGAATCGGGTTTCAGAAACGTCCCGGATGGATCGGGCTTCCAGTTATGCCAGGCCGTGAAGGTCATCCCGATCTGGGGATGCTGGTCCATGTAGCCCACCTGCGCCGCGAGCTTTCCCGGCAACCAGACATCGTCGGAATCGATGAACGCGATGTAGTCGCCGGAGGCGGCGGCGATGCCCGCATTGCGGGCCACGGCCGCGCCCTGGTTCTGCTGGGTCAGCAGCGTCAGGCGGTCGCCATATGCACGCAGGATCTCGATTGTCCCGTCGGTCGAGCCGTCGTCCACCACGATCAACTCGACGCTGGGATAATCCTGGTCCAGAACACTGTCGACGGACTCGGCAATGTATGCGGCCGTGTTGTAGGCCGGCATGATGACCGACACCAGCGGCTTCTCGAGGTCCCGCGTTGTCATGGTTCTGTGCCTGTCACCGGAAGGCCGCGTACCCAGTCATCGGTCCAGTTCGCCACCTGATCGCGCCACTCGCGTCGGGAGAAGGTGTGGTTCGCGTCGGGCAGCTCCTGCAGGGTCACCCGCGACTCCTGTAGCAACCCATTCCAGACGGGCGCGTTGGTCGCCACATCGCGAAACTCGGCGGCGGTCAGGTCGTCGCCACTCAGGATCACGAGGATCGGCCCCTGAAAGCGTTTCCAGCCCGCGGCCATCCGCTCCGGCAGGGGGCCATGGTCCGTGTCGGGACCCGTGTCGTGCGCACTCGAACCGGTAGCCCGCGGACGCAGGGCGGCCCTGGCCATGCCCGCGAGGGATTTCGCGGAGTTCCATGGGTTCAGTCGCCCACGCAGAGCCCCGGTCCAGAAATCGCGACTGGCCAGACGCTGAAGGTAGTATGTCCTCAAGTAGGCCCGCGCCAGCCCGTCACTGGTTCGCACCCAGGGATTCACCAGGACCAGGCCTGCCACCCGGTCATCCCGCCAGGCATAGAACAGGCCGGCCGAAGCGGCGCCACAAAGCCCCCAAATCACGACCTCGCGCATCTCCGGCGCCTCGGCCGAAAAGGTATCCATCGCCGCCCCCATGTCGTCATGGACCTCCTTGAACGTCCGCTGACGACCGGAAGAGTCCCCCATGCCGCGAAAGTCGAAGCGGAACACGGGTATCCCCTGCGCCGCCAGGTGTCGAGCCAAGAGCAGGAACTGGCGGTGACTGCCCACTCGGTACTGCGGCCCGCCCACGGCAATCAGCACACCACGCCGGGCGCCCTCCGCGCCGGGGTGCAGGATACCCAGCAGTTCCTCCTCCCCCACCCGGAAGACAACGGCGCGCTCGCTCATGCCAGGGCCTCCAGGCGCTGCGTGGTCGCCTCCAGCAATTGCGGCACCTCGATGATGTCCTGGGTGGACCAGAAGGCGTCGCCACCCACGATCGTTGCGGTTACGGCCGCCTCATCTTCGCGCCAGCGCTCGATCAGGCGTTCGGCCGCCGGCGGCAGCGGGGCATCGTCCTGTGCTGCGATGTCGAGCCAGGCGACGGATGCCGCCCGGGGCTGCTCGAGGCGGGCGGTGGCAAGGCGCTCGGCCAGGGCAGGCGCCAGGGTGTAGCCCGCCACCTCCAGCGCTTCGCCATCCCGCAGCCGCGAACGCAGATCACCGGTGGATTCCTTCTGCCCGCCCATCATGCCGGCGGCCATGCGCAGGCGCAGGAACTGGGTCAGGTGTTGTTCGCCATTGGTGACGGGCGCCCAGTAGATCGCGGCGGCGGCCTGTTCGGCACGCGCGGCCAGGAAATCGCCCGCCAGCAGACAGCCGGCGCGCAAGCCCCAGACCAGAAGGGGGGCCGGGCAGCAGGCCTCGAGGTGGTCATTACAGCGGGCGAGGTCATCCAGCCAGAGGTCCCAGTCGGCATCGCCGAAGTCGCCGCCACTGTCGCCGCATCCGTAGAGATCCGGGATCAGCACCGCATACCCGGCCTGCGCCATGCGGCGAGCCTGCAGGTTCACCATGCGGCGGGACTTGTTGAGCTCTTCGGCGAACGGCGGGAAAAACAGCACACGGCCACGGACGGAAGGGCCTTCCGGTCGATGCAGCACATGGAACACCGGTCCGGCCTTGCCCTCCAGGAACCCGGCTTCCATGACCGAGCTAGTCGAGTTTGGCGTCGATGAAATCAGCGAGGGTGCCAACCGTCTCGAAGGTCTCGGCGCTGACGTCGTCGTCATCGATCACAATGTCGAAGTGGCTCTCGATCGCGGTGATCAGCGAGACGACTGCCATGGAGTCCAGTTCGGGGACGCCGCCCAGCAGCGTGGTGTTGCGGTCGAACTGCTGCGCACGTCCATTCAGGCTGAGGGCGCTGTCCAGCAGATTGCGGGTGTGATCGAGGGTCGACATATGAAGGTTCCTGAAGGCGGGTATCCGTGCCCGACCGGAGATGCGGGTTACCTGGCAGGTTACCGTATCTGCACAGGCTGTCCAGATCGTCCCCGACAGGCCGCGGGCCCCGCGTGATCGGCTCGTTAACCTCCTGCACCCGGCCCGCCTTCGAACGCCCGACCCCGGACGTAGAATGGGGACCCATACGGCACGGATCGCCGGGCCCACGCCCGGGTGCGTACATCAACCAGCGTTTCCCTGGACCGACCAGGCAACAGGCGGACGGATGGCGGGACTTTGTGGATGGTTCGCGGTCAATGCCGCATCCCCGGGCGACGCCCTCGAGGCCCAGGGAGCGGCCCTCACGGGGCTCCCCGGGGCACGTGAATCCCGGTGCACGAACCGCCTGGGTGGTTGCCTTGTACGGGGCGGCTGGACCGCGCAGGAAGGGGACGTCATCGCCGCGATCACCGGCCACCCGCAATGGCGCAAACCCGCGCTGGCGGAGTGTGCGCGCGAACGCGACCCCGCGCAGGCTCTGCTGGAGGCCTGGCGGCAACAGGGCAGCGGCCTGTTCGAACAGATAACCGGCGACTTCGCGCTGGTCATCGTGGATGCAGGCCAGGGGCACCTGGTAGCCGGCACCGATCGTCTGGGCCAGACGCCTTTGCACTTTGCACGGCTGAATGGCGGCGTGGCCTTCGGCACCACCGCGGGGAGCGTGATTGCCCATCCAGCGGTCGCCACCGAGGTGACGCGCGAGGGGCTCTACCACTACTGCTTCTTCCACATGCTGCCAGCCCCGGTCAGTCTGTTTGCCGGACTGGAAAAGCTGCCCGCGGCGCACTGCCTGATCCACAACGGCGACCGGGCCGAAGTGAACGCCTACTGGCGCCCCGTCTTCGCGGAGGACGGCAGCGCCGCGCCGGCAGCGCTGGAACAGGAGCTTCGCGAACGGGTACAAATCGCGGTGGACCGGCGCGCGGACTCGCCGCGAACCGGCGCCTTCCTGAGCGGCGGCCTGGACAGCTCCACGGTCACCGGCATGCTCGCCGGCATCCAGCCCGGGGCGGACAGCTTCAGCATCGGCTTCAACGCGCCCGGCTACGACGAGATGGAGTATGCGCGCATCGCCGCGCAGCACTTCGGCACCCAGGCACACGAGTACTACGTGACGCCGGAAGACGTCGTCGAGGCCGTGCCCCGGATCGCCGCCAGCTACGACGAGCCCTTCGGCAACTCCTCCGCGCTGCCGGCCTACTTCTGCGCCCGCATGGCAAAGGACGCCGGCGTCACCCGGTTGCTCGCCGGCGACGGTGGTGACGAACTGTTCGCCGGGAATGCGCGGTACGCCAAGCAAGGGGTGTTCGAACACTGGGGCCGGATCCCCGCGCCGCTGCGCCACCACCTGCTGGACCCGCTGTTCACCCGCCTTCCGCGCGGCCTGCCCTTGGCCGGCAAGGCCCGCAGCTACGTGGAACAGGCACGCATCCCGCTGCCGGACCGCCTGCAGACCTACAACTACCTGCATCGCCTGGCGCCGGAGACGATGTTCGAGCCGGAGTTTCTCGCAGCGGTGGACACCGAGGGCCCCTGGGAGCTGATGCGGCGGATCTACTCTGAGCCAGATTCGGCATCATCCCTCAACCGCATGATGTACCTGGACTGGCAGCAGACCCTGGCCGACAACGACCTGCGCAAGGTCGCGGAGATGTGCCAGCTGGCCGGGGTAGACGTCGCCTTTCCGATGCTGGACGACGACCTGGTGGAGTTCTCCTGTCGCGTGCCGTCGGACCTCAAGCTGAAGAACGGTCGCCTGCGCCACTTTTACAAGGAGGCGTTCACCGGCTTTCTGCCCGACGCCATCATCGACAAGAAGAAGCACGGCTTCGGCCTGCCGTTCGGCGTCTGGATGCAGGAGCACGCCCCATTACAGGAACTGGCCTACGACAGCCTGTTACGCCTGAAAGGCCGCGATTTCCTGCGCGACGACTTCATCGACGAACTGATCCGTCTGCACCGCGAAGGCCACGCGGCCTATTACGGCGACTTCGTCTGGATCCTGATGATGCTGGACCTCTGGCTGGAGTCGCACCCCGCCGCCCGCTAGCCGCCTGCGCTCGCTATTTGTTCACCACGAAGCGCACGAAGGCACGAAGAAGGGCAAGGTCAAGGACGGTTACACCACGGAGGACACGGAGGACACAGAGGGCACGGAGAAGGGCTGGATTAGGGTTGGTAGGTCTGGTGATCACGTCCTGTCTGACACTGTCCGGCACCGGGGTGTCGCAGGCATGCTGTAAAGACAGCACAAGAATTTCTTCGTGCCTTCGTGTGCTTCATGGTGAATTCAATCCCTTCAGGTCAAGGGCGGGTCACAGGAAGACGGGAAGAAGGGAAGAAGGGAAGGCTCAGGCTGAAATGACTCGGCGTCGACTGCCTGGAACTCACCCGTCTGCACCGGTTTCCATCTCCCCTCATCTGGGCCGCAGCACACAACCATTGTCATCCCGGCAGCAGCAAAGCGAAGAGCCGGGAGCTTCCACATAGAAGCTGCCCCAGGCGCCCGACCAAGCCCCGACGTCGGAGATCCCGGATAACCGCTGCGCGGTTTCCGGGATGACATCTGGGCGGCGGAGTTCGGACTCAAGTCCTTGTGGGCTTCGGTGGTCGCCTGCATCCGCCGCGCTGGGGATACCCCGATCACCCGGCATGCCTCGGCACCACCTTCACGAATCTTCCCTCACTTCCTGTGAACAAGCCCTCCTTCGTGCCTTCGTGTCCTTCGTGGTGAACCCGGTCTTTTCCCTCTGCGCACTCCGTGCACTCTGTGGTGAAACAACCTCTTCAGGGCACCTGATTAGCAATGAGAGCCAGCCAGTCGCAGGAACCAGACGGGTTGTCTGCCATTAATCGTAAACCTCTTTCCGGTGTCCAATCCGCACAACCAGTACCACCAATGACTCGTCACGCAGCTCGCAGATCACACGGTAGCCCCCAACCCGATAACGCCATAGCTGGGTAAACCGCCCCTTGAGCGGTTTCCCGAGCTCTCGCGGATCATCCAGATGGGCTACACGCTCCTCCAGATACTGGCGTATGCGCTGGCGGGCCTTCCGGTCGAGTTTCTGCACCGCCTTCCGGGTCGAATGAGCGTACTCAATCCTCCAGGTCACGCCAGAACTCCTGGGAGCTGATTACCTCTTCCTCGCCGCTCCGGATACGTTCCAGCGTTTGCTCGGCCAGGTAGATGTCCTCCAGGTCTTCCAGGTGCTCCTCGATGGCTTCTCGAATGTAGTATGTGGTCGTGCGGCCCGTCTTTTCGGCCAGAGCTTTCAGGCGCCCATACGTCTCTTTCGGGAGCCGGACAGCCGTTTGACGGGTATCTCCTGTACGTATGGTCATAATGGAATATCCAGTGGTATGCGCGCATACCATAGTACATCACAGCCCGTTTTTATCAAAAACGGGCGCGCGGACGTGCGATTAAATCAGCGTCTGCCTGGATGTGTTCACCACGAAGCGCACGAAGGCACGAAGAAGGGCAAGGTCAAGGGCGGTTACACCACGGAGGACACAGAGGGCACGGAGAAGGGCTGGATTAAGGTGGGTAGGTCTGGTGATCGCGTCCTGTATGGCACTGTCCGGCACCGGGGTGTCGCAGCGTGCTGTAAGGTCATCACAAGAATTTCTTCGTGCCTTCGTGCGCTTCGTGGTGAATTCAATCCCTGCAGGCCAAGGTCGGGTCGCAGGAAGACGGGAAGTGCGGGAAGGCTTTGGACGGCAAAAAACTTTCATGCTTGCCGCAGCGCACCACCATCGTCATCCCGGCCGCAGCGCAGCGGAGAGCCGGGATCTCCGGACCATGGCACCCACGCTACGCCCTCTTCCGGTTTTGGCATAGCATGAAAAACGAGCAGTATCGGGTCTGCTTTGCCTGGACAGACGCCGGGCCCGACCAGGTCGAAATCACGGATTACCACTGAGGCAGAATCATGGTCCGCATCCCTACCTACCGGCAGCCGACTCACCCCGGTGAGATGCTGGCGAAAGAGTTCCTGGAGCCGATGCAGATCTCCCAGCGCCAACTGGCGGATGCGCTCCATGTTCCGTATCAGCGCATCAACGAGCTGGTGAACCAGAAGCGCGGCATTACCCCAAGCACGGCGCTGCGTCTGGCACGCTTTTTCGGCATGTCGCCCGATTTCTGGCTGAATCTTCAGGTGCGGTGGGATTTATTCAAGGCCCAGCAATCGGAACAGACGGAACTGGAACAAATCCGCGAATTCAGCTCATGGAAACAGACTGCCTGAGCCGGGTTCGCCGCAAGGACGGGTAACAGGAAGACGGGAAGAGCGGGAAGGCTTTGGACGGAAAGAAGCTGTCATGCTTGCCGCAGCGCACCACCATCGTCATCCCGGCCGCAGCGCAGCGGAGAGCCGGGACCTCCAGGCCCTGGCACCCACGCTGCGCAACCCCCAACGAGATCCCGGATAACCGCTGCGCGGTTTCCGGGATGACGGCACCGGGTACGCAGTAGCGGGCAGGATGCCTTTAGCGCAACAAAACGCATCGCGGCCTCGACCACGTCCACGCACAAGACACCGGCTTCGCAGCTCACCTGCATACGTCGCGCGGGTGGTTACCCCGCTCACCCGGCATACCCCGGTACCACTCTCACAAATCTTCCCTTCTTCCCTCGCTTCCTGTGAACGAGCCCTTCTTCGTGCCTTCGTGCGCTTCGTGGTGAACCCAATCTTTCCCCTCCGTGTGCTCCATGCCCTCTGTGGTGCAAAAAATCCACGTCGGCACGGGGAACGACATCACCCGGATCGATCGGGGGCGGGAACGCGGCAGACGACGTGGCGGTGCTTGCCGTTGGGCTCCGGGGGGATGACATCCACGACGTGGACCTCCACATGGATCGCCTGGCCCAGTGCGTCGACAATCGCGTGGCGCAGTCGCTCCTCCACCTCGGTCGGCAATGGAGCGGCCAGGTTCAGCAGAACCTCGACGCGATTCCGGTCGTGCTGGATGACCTTGTAAGCGCGCAGGCCCGGCAACTCGCGCATCAGGTAGTTGAAGCGGCTGCCGTGCACCCAGGCGCCATCCACCGCGATCAGACCGTCATTGGCGCGGCCCTCGATGTTGCGCAGCAGCGGCAGGCCGCGTCCGCAGGAGCAGGGTCGCGGGTCCAGCGCCCCCCGATCCCCCGTGCGATAACGGATGAACGGGAACTCCGGCCCCGTCAGGTTGGTGACGACGATGTTGCCGGACTCGCCGGGTGACACCGGCCGGTCCTCGTCGTCCAGGATCTCGACGATCAGGGCCTCGGCCGTGATGTGCATCCCACCCGCCGGACACTCACGGGCGATGAACCCCGCGTCGCGCGCACCGTATTCGTTGGCCACCCCGCAGCCCAGCACATCGCCGATCACCTCGCGCCACTCCGGCCGCAGGACCTCCGAGGTGGTGAAGGCGACGCGGATCCCGAGGTCGTCCAGTCGCTGCCCGCGCTCGCGCGCGCGCCAGGCGACGCGGGACAACGCCGACGGATAGCCGAACAACATGCGCGGGCGCCGCAGCCGGATCTGCTCAATGATCCGGTCGAGCCGATCCGGATTCAGGTCACGGGCTGGCACCAGATGCGAACGGAACAGGCGATCGCGCCAGGCCCGTACGCGATTCTGGGCCTCGTTCTCGACCGCGGACCCCCAGAGCACGAGTTCGCGATCACCCACATCCACACCCCACCAGCGCGTCGCTCGCCAGCGAGCGGCAATGTCCATCCCGATACGATCGGCGCCCAGCCAGAAGCTCAGTGGCTCGCCGGATGATCCGCTGGTGTGGTGCTCTTCCAGGTTCCCCGCGCCTTCCGCGCGCCAGGCCACGCCCTGTTCGCGGATCAGCACCTTGTCGACGACCGGGAGGCGCTGGAGATCATCGATGCCAGAGAAATCGGCTGGCGCCCCTCCCTGCTGCGCCCACCACTCCCGATAGAATGGCACCTGCCGTGCAACCTGCTCCACGAGGTGCCGCAGCCGCTGGTCCTGCAGGTGCCGCAGGCCCTCAGCTGTCCACCACTGGCTTGCCTCCAGGGCCCGCAGGTGGCGCACGGTTGGGTGGCCCTTGAGCCGTTCCTGCAGCGGGAACAGCCCCCGCGCGACGCATTGCGTGTAGAGCCCCATGTTCAGCCGGAGCGCGCGGCCCCGGGGGCCGCAGCACGATCTGGGGCCACGATCTGCTCGAAGGCTGCGACCAGTTGCGGGATGCGCGTCTCCCAGGCGTTCTCCCGCGCATGCGCCAGGATGGCCTTGCGATCCCAGTCGCGTTCAAGGGCCTCCTTGAGAGCGCCACGCAGCGCGTCATGGTCACCGTACGGGACCACGATGCCGACCTGATCGGAATTCACCACCTCGGCGTTGCCACCGACACGAGTGGTCACGATCGGCAGGCCACAGGCGGAGGCCTCCAGGAAGACGTTGGCCCAGCCCTCGAACCGGGTGGCCAGGACAAACACATCGCCCGCCGAATAGACGAAGCGCAGATCGTCGGGCGCCACCTGCCCCAGGAACCACACCCGCGCCTCCAGACCCAGCGTCCGCACCTGCTCACGCAACTCCGCCTCGTTGTTGCCCTCGGGCGTCGCCCCGCCCGCAATCACCAGATGCAGGTCGGGCTGCGTGTGCAGCAATTCGGGCAGCGTCGCGATCACCCGGTGAAAACCCTTGCGCTCGGTCAGCCCGCCCACCGACACCAGGAAACGGCCTTCCTGCGGCAGACCCAGACGCTGCCGGGCCGCGGCCCGGTCCTCGGGGCGGAAACGCGCCAGGTCCGCGCCGTTGCCGACCACCTGGACATGTCCGGGCGCCTGCCCCCAGGCAATCGCATCCTGGCGTAGCGAGTCCGCCACCGAGAACACGCGGGCGGCCGCGCTCAGCGCCCGGTTGATCTGGCGCCGATGCAGGGCGCTACCCGCAAAGCGCGTCAGGCTCCCACGCAGGGTGATGGTGTAGGGGCAGCGCAGCCAGCGCGCCAGCCAGCGGGCGGCCACGCCGTCGGGATACACAAAGTGCGCGTCGATTACGTCGAATCCGAAGTCACGCCGCAACCGCCGCATCAACCGGAAACTGCCCAGCGCCAGGAAGAGCCCGTCGGTCCACTTGAGCACGCCGGGGAAACAAAAAAACCGGGGGTGGTAGACCGCAATGCCGTCCTGCTCCTCGTAGCGCGGCAGCGGGGGGCGCGAATGCGGCCTGAGACGCCCGAGCAATCCCTGGAACGGAAACCACGGGGCCGGTGCCACGACGACCAGATCCAGGTGTCCGGCCACCCGCCGCATGCGTTCGCGCACGAACAGGCCGAGGTTCGGCTGCGCGGCGTTCGGATAGACACGGGTGAAGACCACGAGCCGTGGACGTCGGCCCGGATGACGCCGATCACCGGGCATGGGCGGGCTCCACGACACCCCGCAGACGTTCGTAAATCGCCTGGTAGCGGGCCACACTCCTCGCCCAGGTGCGTTCCCGCTCGACAAAGCGGCGCCCCGCGGCGCGCACCGCATCCCATTCGGGCTCGCGGGCCAGGGTGTCCAGTACGGTGTTCGCCAGTGCCTCGGAATCGTCGGCCGGAAACAGCCAGCCGGTCTCGCCGTGCCGGATCAGTTCCTGGTGGCCGCCCACGTCCGAGGCCACCAGCAGTCGCCCCTGGGCCATCGCCTCCAGCGGCTTGAGCGGGGTGACCAGTTCGGTCAGCCGCATCGAGTGCCGGGGGTACACGAGCAGGTCGACCAGGTCGTAGTAGCGCTGTACCTGGTCATGCGGCACACGGCCCGCAAAAACAACCTGGTCTGCGATGCCCAGGCGTCGGGCCTGCTCCTGCAGGCGTTCCGCCTGCGGGCCGCCACCCACCAGCAGGATGCGCACATCGGGCGCCTGCTCGCGGATGCGCGGATACGCTTCCAGCAGCAGGTCCAGCCCCTCGTAGGCATAGAACGAGCCGATAAAACCGAGCACGCGGGCGTCTCCCAGCCCCAGTTGCGCCTTCAGCTCGGCATCCGGCGCCCCGCCCAGGCGGAAGGCCTCGGCATCCACGGCATTGGGGATCACGGTGACCCGGTCCGGAGGGATGCCCCGGGCGACGATGTCCTGGCGCAGGCCTTCGCAGATGGTGGTCACATGGTCCACCCGGCGAAACACGTGTGTCTCGAAGCCGCGCGTCAGGCGGTAACGCAGCCCGTGTTCGCGGCTGGTCCCGTGATCCACCGCGGCGTCCTCCCAGAAGGCCCGGACCTCGTAAACCACGGGGATGCCGAGACGCCGCCCTACCCGCAAGGCCGGCAGCGCGTTGAGCACCGGGGAATGCGCATGCAGGACATCCGGCCGCACCTCCCGGGCTACGGTCTCGAGGCGTCGGGTCAGGGCACGCATTAGGCCCCACTCACCCAGCCCCGGCAGGGTCCGCGGGCGATAACGCGTGCGGTAGAAGTGCAGGCCGTCGACATCCTCCTCGTCCGCATCCACCGCCCCCTGCTTGGGGCTGGTCAGATGAAACGTCTCCCAGCCCAGCCGGTGCTGCTCGCGCAGGATGGCGGCGGTGCGGAAGGTATACCCGCTGTGCAGCGGGATAGAGTGATCAAGGACGTGCAGGATTTTCATCATCACCCCCGCATCAGGCCGCCGAGCGCGCCAGAAAGCCCTCGAACATCAGCAGCGACCACAGTGCCGGGCTGTGATCGCGGGCGCCGCTGACGTGCTGGTTCACGAGGGTCTTGAGGAAGTCCATGTCGAAGATGCCGGAGTCGGCGATGCGCGGGCCGAGGACCTGGGCCTGCATGCGCTCGCGCAACGGGCCGCGGAACCATTCCGCAACCGGCACGGAGAACCCCTTCTTGCGGCGGTAAAGGATCTCCTCCGGCAGGTAGGGCTCCATGGCCTTCTTGAACACGAACTTGCCCTCGGGGCCGCGCAGCTTGAGTTCCGGCGGCAGCCCCGAGATCCACTCGACCAGCTGGTGGTCGAGGATGGGGACCCGGACCTCCAGCGCATGCGCCATGCTCGCGCGGTCGACCTTGGTCAGGATGTCGCCCGGCAGGTAGGTCTTCATGTCCAGGTACTGCACCAGGGACAGCGGGTGTTCGGTGGGCGCGCGTTCCGCGTGCCGGCACAGGACTTCCAGCGCGCCGTAGCCCTGCAGCGAGCGCCGGAATGCCGGCGAAAACAAGTGCGCGCGCAGATCATCGCGCAGGATGGAGACGCCCTGGAAATAGCCTTCGACCGAATTCCTGGCCAGCGCCTGAAAGGTGGCCTTGGCGCGCAGCGGGCGCGGGGCCCAGTCTGCCTTGGGATAGACATTTGCGAGCGTGCCGAACAGCGGGCGCCGCAGCCCCAGCGGCAACGGTGCGCGCAGACGCTCCTCGGCGAGATGGTGGCGATAGCGCCGGTAGCCCGCCAGGTTCTCGTCGCCGCCATCCCCCGACAGGGCCACCACCACCTGCCGGCGCGCCTGTTGGCAGACGCGGTAGGTAGGCAGCGCGGAGCTGTCGGCAAACGGTTCGTCGTACAGCCCGCTCAGCCGATCCAGCAGCGCGAAGTCGTCGGGATCGACCTCCTGCGTGTGGTGATCGGTGTGGTAGCGCTCGGCCACCAGGCGCGCGTAGCGAGACTCGTCGTAGGCCGGGTCGGCAAAGCCGATGGAACTGGTGCGCACCGGATCGTCGGACAGCCCCGCCATCATCGCAACCACCGCGCTGGAGTCGACCCCGCCGGAGAGAAACGCGCCCAGCGGGACGTCTGCCACCATGCGGATGTCCACCGCCTCGCGCAGGCGGGCGGTGAGTTCCTCGGCGGCCGTGTCCAGGTGCGTGACGCCGTTGTCCGCGAACGGCACGTCCCAGTATTCGCGCGGTTCGCTCAGGTTGCCCTGCCCGCGATGCACGGTCAGCGTGTGGCCGGGTGGCAGCTTGTGCACGCCGCGGAAGATGCTGCGCGGCTCCGGCACGTAACCGAAGGCGAAGTAGTCCTCCACCGCATGCGGATCCATGCGCCGGGGCAGCCCCGGATGCGCCATCAGCGCCTTGAGCTCCGAACCGAAGATCAGGTGCCCGTCGGCCAGCGCGCTGTAATAAAGGGGCTTGATCCCGAGACGATCGCGGGCCAGGAACAGGGTATCCCGGTTGCGGTCCCAGACGGCGAAGGCAAACATGCCGCGGAAGCGCTGCACACAGGCCTCGCCCCACTCCTCCCAGGCATGCACGATCACCTCGGTATCGCAGTGGGAGCGAAAGCGATGGCCCGCCTGCTGCAGCTCGGCGGTCAACTCGGGGAAGTTGTAGATCTCGCCGTTGTAGGTCACGACGACGGTCTCGTCCTCGTTGAACAGCGGCTGCTGCCCGCTGGCCAGGTCGATGATCGACAGGCGCCGATGCGCCAGCCCCACACCCGGCTCCAGATGCACACCGCCCTCGTCCGGGCCCCGGTGAAACTGGGTCTCGTTCATCGCCTCCAGCAGGGACCGATTGACCGGCCGCCGGTCGCGCAGATCGAAGATGCCGGTAATACCGCACATGTAGGGATCCTGATTGCTTCCTTGCCTGGGCGTCGGTCGAATTCGGGCGATCCACGGCCAGGTCGACACTGGGCGATGCCGCCGGGCGGACACCGGTTCGGGCCGGGCCCTCGCACCATCACGGAAAATCCAGAATAAACGACAACCCCGCCACCGAGCGCCCGCGATTCGCGCCGCGGGGCGGCTGGCGTTAGCGCCACAACTAACGCCGGGCCAGTACCCGGTCGTATACCGCCATGTAGCCCGTGACCATCGCCTCCATGCTGAACGCCGCCTCGGCCCGGGCGCGGGCGGCCTGCCCCTCGCGCGCGGTCCGCGCGGGATCGGCGGGATAGACCATCAGCGCGCGGGCCATCGTGTCGGGGTCCCCAGCCGGCACCAGTGCCCCGGTCACCCCGGGCTGCACCAGATCGGGGTTGCCCCCGACATCCGTCGCGACCACCGGAAGGCCCGTCGCCATCGCCTCGAGGATGGTGTTGCAGATCCCCTCGGCCAGTGACGGCAACACGAACAGGTCCAGCGCCCGCAGGCAGTCGGCGACGTCTTCCCGAGCGCCGGGAAGCCAGGCCTGGTGCGCGACCCCGGCCTGCTCCAGGAACTGAACGACCTCGGCGCGCAAAGGCCCATCCCCGATCATCACCAGGCGCAGGCGCGGAAAGGCCTCGGGCAGGAGCTCGCGCAGCGCGACAAAGGCCCGCGCCAGATCCAGCGGCGCCTTGACCGCCTGCATGCGCATGACCGAACCGATCACGAACGTGCCGGGGTCCCGGAATCCCTGCGGCAACGGGGACACAAAGCCCTCGTGTAACGGCGCGAAGCGGCCGGTATCCACACCATTGAAGATGTGCGACAGGCGCGCCGCCGGCACCGCGATGGCCTCCCGCAGATAGCCTGTCTGGTGCTGCGACAGGGCGATGTAATGCCCCACCAGCGGCCGCACCAGACGGCGCAGGCGGCGGTTGCGATCACGCGTGCCGTCGAGGTCCCCGACATCCCAGCCGTGCTCGCCGTGCACCCGCGCCCGCACCCCGGCGAGCGCGGCGGTCACCTGCGCCTCCAGCGTGCCGAAGTTGCGGGTATGCACGATGTCCGGTTGCAGGCGGCGCAGCAGCCGCCACAGGCGGAGGTGCACCCGCGGATCCTTGCCTTCGCGCTTGTGCAGGGCGTGCAGGCTGACATCATCCCGCTGGAGGCGTCGGCGAAAGTCGGTGTAGTCCGTCATGCAGATGATCGCGTGGCGGAAGCGATCGGCCGGCATGTGATTGATCAGGTTGACCAGCCCGTTCTCCATCCCGCCGATATCCAGGCGATGGATGATGTGCGCCACACAGGGGCGCTGATCACCCTCCCGGGCCACGGGTACGGAGGCGCCCGTCACTGCCGCGCGACGTGGTCGAGCTGTTCGAGCAGCTCGGGCAGGGCATCCGCGGCGTAGGTCCGCAATGCCGCCTCCGCCGCATCGGTGCCGTTGTCGAACTCAAGCGGCGCATACAGCACCACCAGCGCGGCATCGTCCCGGCCACCAAGCAACCGATTCAGCGCCTCCCGCGCCTTGACCTCATGCGGCCGGGTAGTCAGGCGGCCATCCACCCAGTACCAGCGCCACACCAGGAACCGCTGCCCGGGGCCGTTCAGCAGGAAGCGTTCCGGGTTGGGGTATCCCTCCAGCATGGCCCGGCCGCGACGCGACTGCGACCATTCCAGCGCCCGATCGCGCCCGGCCAGGGTATTGCTCCAGCCCACCATGTTCCCGTGCCGGTACTGCTCGCGGTAGAACAGCACATGCATACCCACCGGCTCGCCGCCGTCGGCGGCCGTCACCAGGCCGCCGCGACCGTCGCGGGCGCCACGATACCCCGGCTCCCAGGCGGCATCCTGTTCCTCCAGGACCTGCCAGCCTACTGGTGCCAGCGGGCCCGTACCCAGGCCCGCCACGGGGCCGAGATCACGCTGGTTCATCCACTCGGCATACAGCGGCGCCGCACTGGCCAGGACGACCGTCAGCACCGCGGCGGCAACGAACGAACCCGCCTGCGCGGAGCGCCCGGGTTGCGCGGGAGGCACCGTCGGGGTCGGCAACGGCTCCATGTCCTCGCGCCACAACGCACCGATCGCGAACATCAGCGCGATGACCACGCCGAAGAAGATCCAGCCATAGATCAGGTGATCCACCCCGGCCGCATGCTCCATGTCGCTCAGGTGGCCGATCATCACGATCATGTAGGCGCGCAGGCCGTTGGCAACGATCGGGACCACGATCGACACGCCGACAAACACGATCCGCCGCCAGGGACTGCGGTACATGAGATAGGCATACAGCGTGCCCAGCGCGACCGACGCGATCAGGTAGCGCACGCCACTGCAGGCCTCGATCACCGACCAGCGGCCGGTGGGCAGATCGAAATACAGCCCGTCGCGATAGACCGGGATCCCGGTCAGCTGCACGGCGGTCACCGTGAAATCCGCGGTCAGATCCATCATCGGCGGCACCAGGAACTCGCCGAACGGGACCGCGAACAGCAGATACGCCAGGGGGAACTGCAGGCGCCAGGTGATCGCGTTGCCCAGCACCAGCCAGAACAGCGCGGGAATCATCAGCACGGCCGCGAACTGGCGCACCGACACCACATCCACCAACTCCCCCGCCACCCAGACGAGGGACAGCCCCACCAGGGGCAACAACGCCCACCAGGATGGGCGCGGCTCCAGCGCAAGCACCTCCTGACGCTTGAGAAACAGCAGGAACAGGACGATGGGGACGATCAGGAACCCGTGCGCAAAGGTGTCCGAGCGGTTCCAGATCGTAACGATGGAGGCGAACGTCGGGTAGAACATCCACCCCAGCACGACCAGGCCCAGCACCAGGACCGGCGCGGCAAACCACCAGGAGGAACCGCGGGCGCGTGTTCGGGAATTCAGCGCGTCAGCGACCATGTGCGGCCTCCTCGATCGACACCGTACCCGACACGCGGCCCGGGCGACGCCGCAGGATCTCGCCCAGGTGCGCGAGATTGCGCGCCCAGTCGTAGTCCGCCAGCACCCGGGCGCGGGCCGCCTGCCCCAGCGCCGGGTCCGGGGCGCGCAGGTACCCGGAGACGGCCTCCAGGAACGCGCGCGGCTCGGCGTCCGCCGCGACGACCTCGTGCCCGGGGGTCGCGGTCAGCCCCTCCAGGGCCTGCGGGCTGGCCACGACCGGACGCCCCAGCGCCATCGCCTCCAGGACCTTGTTCTGCACGCCACGCGCGATGCGCAGCGGCGCGACCGCGAGCGTGGCGTGCGCGATCCAGGGACGCACGTCGTCCACGAAGCCGGTCACCGTCACGCCGGGCCGGGCCGCCAGGGCCGCCACCTCCGGCGCCGGCCGGCTGCCGACGATGCAGAACTCCACACCCGGGTGTTCCGCACGCAAGCCGGGCAGGACTTGATCGGCGAACCACACCACCGCATCGACGTTGGGCCAGTAATCCATCGCGCCCGAAAATACGATGGTGCGGGCGCCGTCGGCATAGGGGTTGGAACCCGCCACCGCCTCGGGCGCAAAGAAGGCGGCATCAACGCCATTGTTCAGCGCATGCACCCGGTCCGCCGCCTCCGGGGCGCGCTGGCGGAAGCTGTCTGCTTCGGCCGGCGACACGAACAGACTGGCATCGCTGGCCTGCGCGACCCGGCGCTCGTAGTCCAGCAGCCGACGGCCCTCGCGCCGATACACCGCGCTCATGGGCCAGCGCCGCGTCGGTGCGTACTGCGTCCACTTGTCGGAATCGACGTCCACGAAGTCGACCACCCGGGTTCGCCCGCCCCCTTCCGGCAGGTACTGGGCCATCGCCGAGGAAAAGGCCACGGCACAGGCGACCGGCTGGCGGATCAGCGTGGTCCTAACCCAACGTGCCAGTTCGCGGTCGCGATACCAGGGCACGGTCAGCGGCTCGCCGCTCAGGAAGCCGGTCAGCGCGCGCAACTGGGCCCGCCGGCGCGGCAGCGGACGGGCACAGACCGTCGTGCAGATACGCTTGAGCTCGGGCAGATACGCCGCATCCGCCGGGTCATCGATGAAC
Source organism: Thioalkalivibrio sp. ALE22 (assembly GCF_000381445.1). Taxonomy (NCBI): domain Bacteria; kingdom Pseudomonadati; phylum Pseudomonadota; class Gammaproteobacteria; order Chromatiales; family Ectothiorhodospiraceae; genus Thioalkalivibrio; species Thioalkalivibrio sp. ALE22. The sequence continues at coordinate 200,219 of NZ_KB906499.1, read as the reverse complement.
GTACCCAGGTGCACACGATAGTGCTGCGCCAGATAGCGCAGGATGTGGTGCGAACGAATCTTGTCGCCCTTGTTCGGCGGCCACGGAATCCGATGCACCAGATAAAGAAGATCATCCATAGGGCGTATTCACCACGAAGGTCACGAAGGCACGAAGAAGGGCCTTCACTTCAAAGGACTAGTCGTTTGAGACCGTCTTTCAGGCGCACATTGTTGAAGTTGATCAACAGCGCTTGCGGAACATTCGCGAGCTTCATGTATGTGAGGGTTTGGGCCTCGTGAATCCTTTGCAGGGCGTCCACACTTTTCAGCTCCAGCATCAGTCTGTCCTCGACCAGGATGTCGATACGGTAGCCACAATCCAGCTCCCGCCCTTTGTACGTGACCGGGATCGGAACCTGGGACACGCAGTACAGGCCGGATTCCAGCATTTCGTGCACCAGGCATTTCTCGTAAACCGACTCCAAGAGCCCCGGCCCAAGCTCGCGATGTACCTCGATCGCCACTCCAATGGCCTTCTTCGATAGCGGGTCGAATTCCATTTCTCCCCCATAATCACTTTCTGGTTTCCCTTCGTGCCTTCGCGGTCAACCCGCTCTTGCAGTCGCCGCTCTCCGTGTGCCCCATGGCCCCGGTGGCAAGCCCTGCTCTGCATTTGAACTTGCCTTGGCATGCCTTCGTGTCTTCGTGTTCTTCGTGGTAAATCCGCCCTTGACCCCGCTCTTGCAATCACCCCCCTCTCCGTGTACCCCGTGGCAAGGCCTGCTCTGCATTTGAACTTGCCCTGGCATGCCTTCGTGTCTTCGTGTTCTTCGTGGTGAATCCGCCCTTGACCTTGACCTGCTCGGTGTTGGCTGTGGCCTCGGTGGCGGGAAGGCCCTTCAACCGAGGGAGCGGGAGAGTTTGGGGCCGAGCCAGTTGGCGACGGGCTGTGGCAGGCGCTGCCAGGCCTTGATGAAATAGCGGTACTTGGGGTTGAGCGGGTTTACGTCGGGCATCTCGCGCGCTCGCACCAGGTGATACTCGTAGTACAGCGGCTGCGGCTCGAAGCCCCAGTTCTTCTTGAAACTGAACGAGCCGGTATCGCGCTTGCTGCGACCGAAGTCGTAGATGCGGTAACCGTCCTCGCAGGCGTGGCGCATCAGCTCCCAGTAGAGAAAGTCATAGCCCGCGACCTGGCGCGCCTCGGGCGTACCTGCGCCGTAGTACGGCAGCACCTCTTCGCGGAAGAAAAAGGTCACGACGCTGGCGACCGGATCACCGTCGTGCAGCGCCGTGAGCACCCGGCATTCGTCGCCGAACACGTCGAGCAGAGTCTCGAAGTAGCGACGACTGAAGACCGGCGTCCCCATGCGGCGCACATTGGCCGCGAAAATCGGGTAGAAGCGCTCGATATCGGACTCGAATTCACTGGTCAGCCCGGCCTTGATCCCCTTGCGCACCATGCGGCGCTGCTTGCGGGGGATCGCATTCATGTTGGCCTCGACCTCCGGCTCCATGACCTTGCGGAAGGTGAAATAGAGATCGTCCTTGGTTGGCCAGTCCGGGTGCTGCGGTTCCAGGTGACGGTATTCGAGATAATCCACCCCTAGCTCTTCGGCAAGCGCCCGGGCACGCCGATCCAGGGCCTCGAAGGCCGTGGGCGTCTGCGCGGCAATGCCGCCGTAAACGCCGAACGGGATCGAGGCCAGGGCATCGCCAAACAGGCGCGAGCGCACCCGCACCAGCGGCAGCACGCCCTGGATAACCCCGTTCTGTTCCGCGTAGAAAAACCAGACGGGATGCCCGAAGGCGCGCTGCATGACCGTTGCCCAGCCGGCGCGGTGGAAGAACGTGGCCTGCGGGCAGCCATCGACGAAGGCATCCCAGCGCCCATGCCCGGTCGCGTCGAGTGTGCACACTTGCATGGGCAGCGTAGCCGCCATCCGTTCCTGGTCTTCAGGCGACTGATACACGGGCGCCCTCCGAGGACGTCAGGGCGGGGGCCTGCAAATCGAGGGGGACAGCGAATACGCGATCCATTCGATCCCAGGTGAAGTCCTGCAGCAGGCGATCCAGACGCGCCTCCATACGGTGCAGATTCACGTAGTGCCGGAAACGCGTCTTGGCGGTAATGCCGGGAATACGCGGCTGGCCGGGGTCGATCTCCCAGGGGTGGAAATAGAACACCGCGGGCATCGCATCCACCTGCTCGATCCGACGCAGGGCGCGCCGCGAGATGGCGTAGGGCAGGAGACGAAAGTAACCGCCGCCGGCCGCCGGCAGATTTCGGCCGCCCATGCGCAGGGTGGCGGGCGGCAGTTCCAGGATACCGCCTTCCAACGGGCGATGGGGCTCGCGCGGGGCGTCCGGCATGCCGTAGTGGTCGTGGCGAACCGGATAAATGCTCGAGCTGTAGTCATGCCCTGTCTCGTCCAGAATTCTGAGCGCCCACAGGTTGCCCTCCCCAATGGAAAAGCTCGGCGCGCGATAGCCCCGGATGGGGGAACCGGAAAGATCCTCCAGTATCCCGCGCGCGCGGGTAACGTCAGCGCGGAAGGCTTCGGGACTGAGGTCGGTTACCCGCTGGTGGCCATAGCCATGGCTGGCGAGTTCGTGCCCGGCCTCGACGATACGCCGGATGGCCTGAGGGTAACGTTCGGCAATCCAGCCCAGGGTAAAGAAGGTGGCGTGCGCCCCACGGCGCTCGAACAGGTCGAGGATGCGATCGAGGTTCCGCTCAATACGGCACTCACGACAATCCCAGGAGTCGCGCGGGATCTGCGGCGCCAGCGCGGAGACCTGGAAGTAGTCTTCGACATCGACGGTCAGAGCATTGGGCCGATGGGCGTTTTTCGGCTGCATGACGAGGCTCCGCCCCTACGACCGTACGGCGCTGGGAACCGGGGACAAGGACTCCGGCTCGTAGCCCTCGTCGCGCACGATTTTGAGCACCTCCTGGGTCACGCGGAAGTTGACCAGGAGGTTGCGCTCGATCCGGTGCAGGCGCTCTTCCAGCGCCTCGAGATCCTGTTCGATGCGCAGCATGGAGACCTGGCTGGCGACGGCCTGATCCGGGTCGCCCTGGTCGCCCTGGTCGTCCGTGCCCGCGTGCGCCTCCCGGCGCGGCCCCGATGAACCGGCGGCGGGTGGCGTCTCGTCCAGCAGCACGCCCTCCAGGTCCTCCTCGATCTCGTCGATCACCTGCTGCGCCCGCGCCGCATCCAGATCGGCACATTCCTCCAGATACCCCATCAGCAGCAGGCGGTCGCAGAAGGTGTTCACCTTGCGCGGGATGCCGCCGGTGTAGTCGTGGATGCGCGGCCAGATGTCGGCGTCGAAATGCGGCCGGCCGTTCCACCCGACCCGGGCGAGCCGGTGTTGCACATAGGCGCGCGTATCGTCCTCGTCCATCGGGCCGAGGTGGTAGGTCGCGATCACCCGCTGGCGCAGCTGCTGCATGTTCTCGCTGCGCAGCAGGCGCCGGAACTCCGGCTGACCGAGCAGAAAGCTCTGCAGCAGGGGGCCGTCCTCGCCCTGGAAGTTGGACAGCATGCGCAGTTCTTCCACGGCGTCGGGGCCCAGGTTCTGTGCCTCGTCGACCACCAGCAGCGCGCGCTGGCCCCGGGCCCGCGTGTCGTGCAGGAAGGACTCCAGGCGGCGCAGCTGCCCGGCCTTGTGATTCGGGGCATCCTCCAGCCCAAAGGCGAGGCAGACCGAGCGCAGCAGGTCCTCGGCGTCCAGCTGTGTACTCACCAGCTGGGCCGCCACCAGGGGCTTGTCGCTCAGGGTCTCGAACAGGCTGCGCACCAGGGTGGTCTTGCCGGCCCCGACCTCGCCGGTGATGACGATGAAGCCTTCCTCCAGCTGCACGCCGTATTCGAGATAGGCCATCGCCCGGCTGTGGCCCTTGCTCGCGTAGAAGAACCGCGGATCGGGGCTCAGCGCGAAGGGCCGGCCGGTGAAACCATAGAATTCCTCGTACATGCCTCAGAACTCCCGTGTCAGCGTGCCGATGATCGCGTTCTCGCGGTACTCGTTGGCCGCGGCGTTCGAATCCCGGCGCTGGTGCCGGTAGGCCAGGCTGGCGCTGGTATCCGGCGTCAGCTGACGACTGACGCTGGCGCGCAGGAACCAGAGGTCATCCTCGCGATCGCTGTCGGTGAAGTCGGTCCGGCTGATGCCGGTGGTCAGCAGGGTCGTCGTGCGCGGACCGTAGCGCCATTGCCAGAACGCGCTGGCCCCGCGCTGGGTGCGGTTGTCCTCGAACAGGCCGACGTTGGTCTGAGTCTCGGATTCGCGCTCGGTCTGGATCAGGTTGACGCCGAACACACTGCGACCGGTGTCGTAACTCCAGCCGGCGCGCCAGGTTCGGGTCAGGTAGAAGCCTTCCACGAATGCCTCATCGGTCAGGCCGAAGTCTGCCAGGAGCAGATCGATGAAGTCCGGACCGAAGACCCCTGCCAGAAAGAACAGCTCGTCAACGGACACACCCAGTTCATCGGCCAGGGCATCCCACTGCCGGCCGCCCCGTTGGCGGGTCGAGTTGATGCCCTCGTTATAGCTGAGGCGATAGGTGGCGCGGCGGCTGCGGTGGTCCACCGAAAGCGACCGGTTCTTGCCGAAATAGCGCTCGCCGTAGCGGGCCTCGATGTTGGTGACCCGGGTTGGGGCCCAACCCGCCCCTACCTGCCAGAAACTTCCATCATCGTCCTCGCGGGTGGTGGCATAGTCGTTGAACTCTTCGCCGACCACGCCGAACAGGCGCAGGGACCGCCCGAACCGGTAGCCCAGGGTCCCACTGACCTGTCCGAACTCGCCCTCCAGGCCATCCTCGAAGCGCTCTTTCTCGTAGAACCCGGCGACCTGCCAGAAGGGGCGGTTGAAGGCGGCCCCGCTGTCGAGGACGTATTCACCCCGGTGGAAGTCACTGTCCTGGCGGTTGCTGCGGTGGTAGAGGTTCTCGCCGTAGGTGTAGCGGATCTCCTGAGTGGCGAAACTGCCGTAGCGGGTGCGCAGCATCGGCGAGACGCTGTAGGTGGTGGTCTCCTGCAGGTTCTCGCGCGGGGTGCTGCCCCCGATCCCGACCGGCCCGAGGATCGAGGCCGCCTGCTCGGTACGCGAGGCCCCGGCATCGACGAAAAAGGTGTCGTCCACCAGCTCCCAGTTCGTGCGGCCGCGCAGGGAATGGGTCGTGCGGTCCTGGCGTGTATCGTCGGCATAGAAACGCGAGTTCATGCGGTAGTCGATGCGGGTGTCGCTGCGCGCGCCTTCGCCGCGCAGCGTGAACCCGGGCGCGACCGTGCCGATCAGGTCGGCCTCCTCCTGCCCCCGCGGGGCCAGGCGGGCGTTGTCGGTCACCTCCGCGGATACCGTGACCCGCGGAGTGAACGTCCAGTCGACGGCCTGCGCACTGCCGGGCACCGCCAGCACGACCACGGCCGCGCCGAGCCACCACCGACGGGCCATCGCCGGGCCCCGGGGGCTATCGGGACGGGGCGCCGGCGACATGATCACGCTCGCTGCCATAGTAGCTGCCCCCGTAGTACTGCCCCCCCATGCCGATACCGGGCGTCGCACGGTTGAGGGAGGTGAGCACGACCCCGCAGGAATCCAGTTGATGCATGGCCCGCTCCACCGTGCTGGCCGGCGTGCGATCGGCCTCGACCACCATCACCACCTGTCCCATGTGGGTCGCGAGCACACCCGGCTCGCTGGTCGCCAGCAGGGGCGGGGAGTCGAACAGGATGATCCGGTCCTCGTAGCGATCGTGCAGGTCGTCGACCAGATCCCGCATCACGTCGCTCGCCAGGATCTCGGTCGAACGCCCGTGCGGACGGCCCGCGGGCAGAACGGTCAGGTTCTCCACGTTGGTGCGCAGCAGGACATCGGGGATCTGGATATCCGGCTCGCTGAGCACATCCATCAGCCCGAGGTCGGCCTTGAAACCTAGCGTGCGGGGAACGGCCGGGCGCGCGACATCGGCATCCACCAGCAGCACCGTGCGCTCCAGCTCCATCGCCATGCTCAGGGCCAGGTTCACACTGGTGAAGGTCTTGCCTTCCCCAGGCAGGGCGCTGGTGATCATGATCAGCCGACCGCGGGGCACGCGCATTGCCGCGTGGCGCCCGAAGGCGTTGTTCAGCAGCGGGCGCTTCATCATGCGGAACTCTTCCGCCACGCTGGAGCGTTGATCCCCGGGCACGATGAGCCCCTGCTTGCGCAGCCAGGCAAAATCGATGCTGACTTCCTGTGATACCGGCGCCCGTTGAGGTTCGGGCTCGGGTGTCGCGGTTTCGGGGGTCGGCGCCTGTTCCGCCCTTGCTTCGGGGACCGGCTGTCGCGCCCGGTTCTTGTCCAGTGCCTTCTCGATAATGCTCATCGCGCTGTCTGCCCCCTGCTGGCAACCGATTGCGTCGAATCGGCCCGTTCCCTGAAAGATAGTCGGTGCGCCCGGCGATGACCGGAAACGTGCCCGGCGAACCCGCCCGGCACCCTCATCGCAGCCATCCCATGAGCTCGTCCAGAAGGAACTCGGACCCGGTCGCGTAGAGCCCCATGACCACGGCGTAGACCAGCACCAGGGTCCCCAGTGCCGCCGCAAACACGGCCAGCTCGGACAGCCGCCGGTGCCGGGTCATCGGGGTGCGCACGCGCGACACACTGCCGAGGACCGGCCGGCCGGTCACCGCCGCCAGCTGCTGACTGCTGCTGATGGTTCGCCGCAGCTGCGACAGCAGGAAGGCAAATCCGGTGCCCGCCCCCAGGCCGACCAGCAGGACGGCGGTGGCCAGCATGGGCCGATCCGGCGAGGCCGGCGCCGTGGGCTGGCGCGGCGGCTCCAGCACCCGGAAATCGACCGCGTCGGTCTGACTCTCCACGGCCTCGGACATCACCGCCTGCTCGCGACGGTCCTGCAGCTGGCGGTAGGAATTGCGCAGAACGTCGTAGTTGCGGGTCAGGGAAGTCAGCTCGGACTCCACCGCCGGCGCGCGGTCCACATCGCCCTCCAGCCGCGCCACCCGCTCCTCGAACTCGGCGATGCGGGTGGTCAGCGAGGCGATCTCGCTTTCGGTTTCGGAGATCGCGTTCTGCAGCGCCTCGTTGCTGCTGCCCGGGCGCTGGATGGCCTGCGGGTTGCGCGCGAACTCCTGCGCCTCCCGTTCCCGGCGCTCCTCCAGCTCGACGAGGATGCGGCGCGACGACACCACGTCCGGGTGTTCATCGGTGTAGCGCAGCCGCATCGCGTCGATGTTCTCCTGCAATTCGCTGATGCGCCGGTCCAGTTCCGAGTTCTCGTAGCCCCCCAGGCCACTGGCCCGGCCTTCACGGGCCCGCCGCTCCAGTGTCTGCAACCGGCTCTCGGCCTCGCGGCGCTGCAGCCGGGCCTGCTGCAACTGGTCACGGGTGCGCTCGAGCCGCGAGTAGAAGTTGCCATCGCCACTGAGGAAGCGCGCGTTGTCGCGCTTGAACTGCTCGATCTCGGCCTCCTTCTCCTGCAGCTGCTGTTCGTAGTTCTCCAGCTGGCGCTCGATAAACTGCTGCGAGGTCGTGAGATCCAGGCGCGAGTCGCCCATGCCGCGGGCCATAAACAGGTCGACCGTCTCGCGGACCACACGGTAGGCGACCTCGGGGTTGCTGTGGCGGAAGCGGACGCTGTAAATGTTGTCGCGCTCGCCCCCCTCCAGGGTCAGCCGCGAACGCAGCAATGCCACCTGGGCATCCAGGCTGGCGCTCCCGGTCAGCACATCGAGATCGCTCTCGCGGGCGATCTCCTCGAGGTTGTCGCGACTGAGCAGGGTGCGGGTAATCATGCGCAGGCGCTGCTCGGTGTTCGGGCGTACCGTCATCCCGCGCAGCAGCGGGTCCAGCACCGACTGGGTGTTCACGTAGATTCGGGCATCCGCCTGGTAGGTATCCGGCAGGTTGTGGGCGTAGGCCCAGCCACCGATAGATATCAGCCAGGCGATCGGCAGGATCCACCAGCGCTTGCGCCAGGTGCCCCGCACATGCTGCCAGAGCTCTTGAACGATCTTTTCCATACGGCCCAGCTTCCCGCCGACCGCACTGGCGCATGGGAGCGCCCGCGGGCCGATCTGCAGCGAATACCTGTCCCCCGGACGCGCCTGCGTTGCGCCGGGACCACCCGGCTCTGGCACCGTCGTGCCGGTCCCGCCGGGTTTGGGGAAATCCCAGGTTCATTCAAGTGGGTTTGCGCACACCTGTCCACAGATGTCGGGATTGTTTACACACGGCGAACTGACGCGCAGATCACGGCGCGGGCGATCGCACGGAGGCGAATGAATCCCGGGCGGTTCTGTGAACTGGTACAGGGTTTGCTACCGGGTCACTGGGTAGAGTCGTAAGCCTGCAGCGGCCCCTGCACCGACCCTCAAGGATCGCTGATGAGTCACGAAAAGTTGGCACTGGAGCTCGCGGACTTCTGGTTCCCGGCGATCGCGGATCAACCCTGGGAGGAACGCCTGCGCATCCTGGACGAGGTCCACGGCCAGCTGTACCAGGATCTGGAGACCGTCGGCGAGTATGAACAGGTCTCCGCCAGCTTCGTGGCGGCCTTGATCGACCGACTGGGGTCACCCCCGATCACGCATCCGGCGCAGGCACAGATCTACGCCAGCTCGTCGGAGGAACGGCACTGGGGCGCGGCCATGGCATGGCAGTTCGGCGAGGGACAGGACGACGGGGCAACCACCCCGATGCCTGAGGAACGGCGGCGCTGGCCGCGCGAGATCGTCAACCGACTCACCGAGATGTGGGTGCAGGGACGACCGGCGCGCTGCCGGCTGGTGGACATCTCGCGCTACGGCGCACGCGTCATGCCGCTGCGCTACCAGCCGCGACTGCCCCCGGGAACGCCCATCCGGGTCATGGTGGCGGAGGGCAGCGTGCGCGACGGCGTGGTGGTGTTTTCCAGTCCGCGCGGGGTCGGTCTGCAGTTCGCGAATGCCGCGCACTGAACGGTGCGGCATTCAATCTCGGACCATGGGAGCAGAAACATGCATTATCCGAATACGGACTCGACACCCGACCGAAGTACGGATACACCCCCTCGACCGCCCGCCGCATCCGGTTCCGGATACGGCTCTGCGCGTGAATAGGGCCGGACGGTTCCGCGCCTATCTCGCACGCTCGGAGGCCGCCCGACGGATCCATTTCCGCCTGCGCTACGAGGTGTACTGCCGCGAAACCGGTTTCGAACCCGCCGAACAGCACCCGGAAGGCATCGAGCGCGATGCCTACGACGAGCATGCCGAGCATTTCCTGATCAGCCACGAAGGCCGCCCGCCGGACGCTCGCTGGGTGGGCGCCATGCGCCTGATCCTGCCGGGGAACCAACCCCTGCCGACCACGGCGAACTGCCGGCTGTTTCCCGAGGTGGCAGCCCAGTCCCGGGAACCCGCGCTGGAGGTGTCGCGCCTGATCGTGCGCGGGGCTTCGCCCGAGGTGCTCTATCACCTGTGCCAGGCCTCGCAGGAGTACGCGCGGCGCCACGGCTACCGCCGGATGTTCTTCCTGGTGCGCCCGGCACTCGTGCGACTGCTGCGACGCCACGGCCTGCCCATCGAGGTGTGCGGCGCCCCCCACCGTCATCGTGGTACCCGCATCCCGTGCCTCGCGCACACGGAGACCGCGGGCACGGCCCTGCGCGCCTGGCGAGAGCGCCTGCAACTCCCGGCAGCGGCGGAGATTCCCCACTACACTGCGTGGGAAGAGCCCGCCACGGGCGGGGCGCCGCATCCGACGGAGGTGCCCGCCGCGTGGGGGCCGCCACCGGACGTGGCGGGGCTTGCAGCAGGAGGAAACTAGTCGTGGAAAGCGACTCGATCGTCAGCGGGTTCAAGCGGTACTTCGACCTCTCCCAGCGCACCGGGGAACACCTGGAGGACATCCAGCATCTTCGCTACCAGGTGTACTGCAAGGAGTTCGGCTTCGAGCGGGAGGAGGATTGCCCGGGCCACAAGGAGGTCGACGCGTACGACGCCCAGGCCTGGCACTGCCTGCTGGAGCACAAGCCCAGCGGGATGGCCGCCGGCTGTGTGCGCGTAGTGCATGTCGACACCCGGGACCCGATCGGACAGCTGCCCATGGAGCGCCATTGCCACGACAGCTTTTTCGACACCCCCTGGCGCCCGGACCGGCTGGAGCGCGACAACGTCTGCGAGGTGTCCCGGCTCGCCGTGCACAGCATGTTCCGCCGCCGTAACGGCGAGGCCGCCACCCCCATCGGGGACATCGAGGCCCTGAAACTCTCGCCCGACCAGATCCGCGTGTTCCCGATCCTCGCGGTCAGCCTGTTCGTGGCCGCAACCCTGCTCTGCGTGCACTACCGCAAGCAGCATGCCTTCGCGATGATGGAGCCGGCGCTTGCTCGCATCCTGCGGCATACCGGGCTGGAGTTCACCCAGATCGGCGAGGTCGTGCACTATCACGGCAAGCGCGCGGCGTTCTACATCGACTCCGGCGAGGCACACGAAAGCATCCAGCGATCGAGCGCCCTGAGCGAGCTGTGCCGGCACGTGGAGTCGACCTTGCTGCGCGCCCCGCGTGTCCCCCCGGCCGTGACATCCGCGCAGATGCTCCGCTTCCCGGGCGCGCCCGGGTGCCCTGTCGTCCGCCCGACCGGCCGGACACGCCTGCCGCTACCGGCACGCTCGCAACCGGGACTCAACGGGTTGGCACATTGAGTTCCGGGTTCGACTACCAGACGGCCTTCGCCCGAACGGTTGGCTGGGTGACGCCGGCCGAACTGCAGCGGCTGCGCGGCGCCCGCATCGCGATCGCCGGTCTTGGCGGGGTCGGCGGCGCCCACCTGCTGACCCTGGTGCGCCTCGGGATCGGCCATTTCCGCATCGCCGACCCCGACATCTTCGAGCTGCACAACATGAACCGCCAGGTCGGCGCGGCCCTGTCGCGGCTGGACCGACCCAAGGTCGAGGTGCTGGAGGAGATGGCCCGGGACATCAACCCGGAACTCGAGATCGACGCCTTTGCGCAGGGCGTCCACGCGGACAACCTGGCGGCCTTCCTCGACGGCGTGGATGTCTACGTGGACGGCCTCGACTTCTTCGCCTTCAACATCCGGCGCCAGGTCTTCCGGGCCTGTGCCGAGCGCGGCATCCCCGCCGTCACGGTGGCCCCGCTCGGCATGGGGGCCGCCCTGCTGAACTTCCGCCCCGACGGGATGAGCTTCGACGCCTACTTCGACCTGCACGACGACCTGGACGACGAGGAACTGGCCCTGCGCTTCATGATCGGCCTGGCGCCCGCGATGCTGCAGATGGGCTACCTGGCCGACCCGACAGCCGTCGACCTGGCGGCACGCCGCGGCCCCTCCACGCCGATGGCCTGCGACCTGTGCGCCGGGGTGATGGGCACCGAGGTGCTCAAACTGCTGCTGGGGCGCGGTACGCTGACCTGGGCCCCGCGGGGCGTGCACTTCGACGCCTACCGCCAGCGCCTCGCCCGCACCTGGCGCCCCGGGGGCAATCGCAACCCGCTCCACCGCCTGCTGATCCGGATCGCCCGCCGGCGACTGCGCGCCCAGCGCGCGCACCAGCGGGCCGCGAACCCGGAGGTACAATGACGCCATGATGAACCGGACCGCCATGCTGCTCGGCGCGGGCCTCCTGCTCGCGGTCGCCACCCTGCCGGCCGCGGCCCTGGCGGAGGAATCCGCGGCGCGCGAGCTGGCCCGCGCCGTCCACGAGCGCCCGGACGGGGACGATGCCGTCACCCGGGGGATCATGACACTCACCGGCGGCGGCCGCCGCGAGCGCGTGCGCGAAAGCTACGAGTACCGGCTGGATGGCGACGAGCCCGGTGCCAGCCGCAACCTCATTCGCTTTACGTCGCCGCGCAACATTGCCGACACGGCCATTCTGGTCCACAACCACCCGGGCGGCGATGTCGACCAGTGGCTCTACCTGCCCGCGATCCAGCGCGAGCGCCGCATCAGCAGCGAGAACCGGGGTGGCAGCTTCGTTCAGTCCGAGCTCTACTTCGAGGACCTGGAAGACCGCGAACCGCACAAGGACCACCACCGCATCCTGGGCGAGGATACCTACGAGGGCACCCCGGTCACCGTGCTCGAGAGCGTGCCCGTGGACAGCGGCAACTCCGTCTACAGCAAGCGGGTCAGCTGGATCCACGAGGAGACCCTCCTGCCGCTGCGTATCGACCTGTACGAAGGGGGCGACGAGCCCGCGAAGCGCCTGGAGGTACAGCGGATCGAGGAGATCCAGGGCTACTGGACGGTAACCCGCAGCTCCATGACCGATCTTGCCAGCGGCCGCACCACCATCCTCGAGGTCGAGGACGTGACCTACAACAGCGGCCTCCCGGACGAACTGTTCACCCTCCGCGGCCTGTCGGACCCGAGCCTTGCGCGCCCCTATCGCCCATGAAGCGCCCACGCCCCGGCCCAGGGGATGGCGCGCCACGGTGCTCGCCGGGCTGCTGGTGCTGGGGCCAATGCCGCTGGCCGCCGCGGCGCCGGCCCCCTATACCGTGCAGCCGGGCGACACCCTCTGGAGCATCGCCCGCGATCTGCGCCCCGATCCGTCCGTCCGCATCCAGGCCATGGCGCAGGCGCTGTATGCCCGCAACCCGGATGCCTTTGACGGCGGGCCCGAGGGCCTGAAGGCCGGGGCGACGCTCCAGCCGCCCGCGCCGGACGAGCTTGCGCGCACCGAATCCGAGCCCACCCCGGGCGCCGGCACCCGCTACACCGTGCGCGCCAGCGACACCCTGTGGAGCGTGGCCGAGCGCCTGCGTCCGGACCCGCGCATCCCCACTCGGGAGATGGTCCAGCGCCTGTTCGAACACAATCCGCACGCCTTCGACGGCGACGTGCATACCCTGCGCGCCGGCGCGGTGCTGCAGGTCCCGGACATGCCCACGGCTGGGTCCGCCGCTGCGCCCGTCGCCGTCGCCGACGCATCTTCCGCTCCCGCGAGCGACGCCGCGCCTGACACTCCGGCACCGTCGCGCGACACCCCAAACGGTGATGCCGAAGACGAAGCACAGCGCGCGTTCGTATTCGGCGAGGAGTCGGCCGAGGATGCGGACGCGGACACCCAGACCGGCGCCGCCGCCTGGGACCTGCGGGTAGAGGACGCCCGCATCGAACTGGGCGTGCTGGGCACATCCGGGCGCCCCGTGGACCATGTGCAGCACGGTCGCGGCGTGGTCAGTGCCCGCCGCGACCTGAACGAGGCCTGGGAGCTGCGCCTGGGCGCGCGCGCGGACATCCAGGCCCAGCAGGGCGGCGACTACCCGAGCACCACCCGCGCACGCGCCGACTATGACGAAAATTTCCTGCGCTACCGGGGCGATCGTACGCGCGTCACCGTGGGCACCCAGCGCATCCTGTGGGGACGGGTGGACGAGATCCCGCCCACCGACCGGCTCAGCACCAAGGACCTGACCCGCTTCGGCCTGGACCCGTACGGCGAACGGCGCCGCGCGAACCCGGCGATCCGCGCGGAATTCTTCCAGGGGCCGTGGCATGCGGACCTGGTCTTCCTGCCCCTGTTCCGTCCGGCGGAGCTGCCCGACCGTGACAGCCTCTGGCACCCGGTGGACCGCAACCGGGGACGCCTGCTGGGGCTGCCACAGGACCCGGCGCTGGCGCCGGTGATCCAGCAGGCCGCGCTGGACGACGATGTCTCCGGCAACGGCGGCGCCGGCGTGCGCCTGGGGCGCTCCGGCCGCGGCGCCGATTTCGCCGTCACCGTCCAGCGGGCCCGGCATTCGCAGCCCTACTACCGCTTCGATACCGACACCCGCCAGGCCATGCTGGCCGGCCAGCCACCCGGGGACCCGACGCTGGAGGCCGTCCACCCGCGCACCTGGGTGGTGGGCGGCGACACCGCCTTTGCCACCGGCGCCTGGACCTGGCGCGCCGAGGCCGCCTGGCTGAGCGACGTGCCGGTGACCCGCGCGGATGACCTGCGCCAGACCACGGTGGAGGGGGTCGACTGGGTGGTCGGCGCCGAGGGCTTCCCCGGAGACGGGGACTTCCGCATGACCACCCAGCTGGCCGGCCAGCACCTGCTGAACGCCGGCGACATGCTGGATGCGCGCGAAAGCTACTTCCTGACCGGAGAACTGGAGAGCCCGTTTGCCGACTACAACTGGCGGGCGCGCCTGCGCTATTCGATCGGGCTCAACCGCCGCGACGTCTACCTGAACCCGGAACTGGCATGGATCGCCCGCGAACCCATGGAATTCTATATCGGCCTGCACTGGCTGGACGGGGCCGAGGGCACGGCCGGGGGCTTCTACCGCGATAACCGCATGCTCGTCACCGGCTGGCGGGGGCAGTTCTGATGCGCTGGTTGCTGGGGCGCCCGCGACTGGCACTGGGCATCCTGGCCCTGCTGCTCTTCCTGCCCGGCCCCGTTCTCCTGCAGGTCAACCTGGACAACGCCCCCGAGTCCTATTTCCCCGAGGACGCCGCGGCCGTCACCTTCGATCGCGAACTGCGCGAACGCTTCCCTCAGGATCAGGTACTGGTCGGCCTGTTTACCGGCAGCGAGCTGTTCGAGGCCGATTTCCTGCAACGCATCGACGCGCTGGTGCGCGACATGGAGGCCGACCCAAGCGTCGAACGGGTCCTGTCGGTCACCACCCTGGACCACATCCGGGCCACGACCGACGGCTTCACCGTGGACCGCCTGGTGGACGGCCGCGCACTGCACGAACGCACGGCCGATGAATGGCGCGAGCGGGTCTTGCGCGACCGCTTCGCCCCCGGCCTGGTGGCCGGCCCCGGCGGCGAGGCGCTGGCAGTGGTCGTGCGCCCGCACGCGCTGGAAAACAGCCTGCAGCGCCTGCAGCTGGAACGCCTGCTCCGCGACCGGATCGCCGAGCACGACCTGGAAGGCGAGCTGACCGCCATCGCCGGCCATATCGCCCTGGATGTCGCGCAGCTCCGGGCCATGGTCAAGGACCTCGCCTTCCTGGTTCCGGGCACCATGACCATCAGCCTCCTGCTGCTGTGGTGGCTGTTCCGGCGCCCGCTGGTGGTCGTGCTGTCCGCTGCCACGATCAGCGCGGTCACCGGGCCCGCGATCGCCCTGCTGATCCTGCTCGACCGGCCGTTCACACTGATCTCCGCAATCCTGCCGCCCCTGCTGACCGCATTGACGGTGGCGATGCTGATGCACTTCTTCAACGCCCTGCTGCATGCCGCGCAGCGCGGCCACCGGGGACGCGCGCGCGTGGAGGCGGCGCTGGCCGCCGTGGCCCGTCCCACCGCGTTCATGGCGCTGACCACCGCGGCGGGGCTGGCGTCGCTGCAGGTCAGCAGCATCCGGCCGATCGAGACCTTCGGTCTGATCGGGGCCTTCGGCGTGCTCCTCGCCGCGGCGGTCGTACTGCTGCTCCTGCCGGCGATCATGGTGCGCTGGGATCGCGGCGACTGGCTCGCCCCGCAGCGCGGCCTGCGCCTGCTCGACCGCTTCACCGCGCTGGCGGCACACCTTGCGATCCGTCGGGCCGGCTGGGTCCTGCTGGCCACCGCCATCCTGGTGGCCCTGGCGATCCCGCAGATCCGGCAGGTCGAGGTCGAAACCGACCTCTACGCCTTCTTCGACGACGACCACTCGATCACCCAGGCGACCCGCGCGGTGGAGCGCGAACTCTCCGGGGTAATGGCGCTGGAGGTGGTGTTCGACGGGCCGGACTGGGACAGCCTGCAGGATCCGGATCGCATGCTGGCCATCCAGCGCGTGCAGGACTGGCTGGACCAGCGCCCCGAGGTGGACTACAGCCTGTCCCTGCCGGATCTCGTCGCCGAGATGCACTGGGCCTTCAACGAGGAAGACCCGGCCTTCCGGCGCATCCCGGACGACCCCAACCTGGTCGCCCAGTACCTGTTCATCTACGACGGCCGCGACCTGTTCGATGCCGTCGACCGCGACTTCGAACGCAGCCGCATCCTGCTCAACCTGAACGCCCACGGGGCGCGGGCCATCAACGCACTGATGGACGACCTGCGCGGCCACCTGGAAGCCAACCCGCCGGCCGACCTGGAATGGGACATGGCCGGGATGGCCCGACTTTTTGCGGATCAGGAACGCCTGCTGATCGAGGGGCAGCTGCACAGCCTGTATGCCGTGGCCGCGATGATCACGCTGCTGATGCTGCTGATGTGGCGCTCGATCCCGCTGACGCTGCTCAGCATGATCCCCAACCTGGCACCGGTGGCGATGATCTTCGCCCTGATGGGCCTGCTCGGCATCTGGCTGGACATGGCCACGGCCATGATTGCCAGTGTCGCCATCGGCATCGCCGTGGACGACACCATCCACATCCTGCACAACTATCGCCAGCGCCGCGGGCGGGGCAGTCCGGTCGCCTGGGCGCTCGCCCGCAGCTTCCGCCGAAGCGGGCGCGCGATCACCGCCACCACCATCGTGCTGGTGGGCCAGTTCCTGCTGCTGGCCCTGTCCGACTTCCAGCCCACGGCCGCCTTTGGCTGGTTGACCGCCTTCGGGCTGATCGCGGCGCTGCTGTTCGACCTGCTGGTCCTCCCGGCCCTGCTGGTCGTCGGGCACCGGCTCGCGCGGGCCCGCGCGGCCTGACCGAGCCCCCGGTCGCGCCTCTGGCGGCCGGCCTGTCGAGATGCTTTACAAGCCAAGTAATCCGAACAACCCTCTGTTTTTGCACATTCTTTACCGGTTTCTCCGGTTTCGGGCGTCCTGACGGCCTCATCCAGCCGGCCCGCTCGTCGACACCCTTTACAGTTCCCCGGCCAGAAGACCCTCCTGCGATCACGCGGTCCATGGCCCAGCAGCTGACCCCCAATTTTCTCCTTTCTTTTCAATGCCTTGCGACCCGTCCGCCCTGAGCCTGGAAATTGGCACGGAGCCTGCTTTGTATTCAACCGAAAGCAACAGACACGGCCACCAGGCCAGACCCCGGCGATGGTTGAATCGCTGTAAATTGAGCATCAGGAGAGCCCCATGAACGCGAAAAAAGTACTTCTCGCTTCGCTCTTTGTCGGCATGTTCGCCGCCGGCGCGAGCACGGCGACAGCAGCAGAGATCATCGACTTCGACATCAACCTCGACGCCACCGCGGACTACAGCGGTTCGGTCGAAAACGTCCGCCGCATCCAGTTCGACCTGAACACCCAGACCTTCCAGTACGTGCAAGACGCGGACAACCCCGTACAGGTGGGCGATGTGTTCTACGACCGCGGCTATGGCGATGCGTCGGCCTACCGGACAACCATCGGCCCTGCCCCGCAAACAGGTGACAGCTTGGGCGTTGACTACTCGATGGGCCTGCTCTGGGATGAACTCCGCGGGGTGGTCACCGGCGCCGGTGAAGTCGGTGGCAATTGGGTGGTCAACGCTAACTACACCTCGGTGGGCACCGACAACTTCCAGCTGTTCATGTCTGACTTCACTTCAGGCTTTGGTCAGGATTATGAAGCGGCGGCGGCCCACTACAGCGCCGGCGAGCAGGTGATGGAGCTGGCCCTTAAGTCCGGGAGTAGCGCCCTGCAGTTCGACAGCCAGGGCGGGGACTTCATCCAAGGGGACTTCGTTTTTGAGTTCCAGGTCGTGAGCGTGCTCCCGGGCTTCTGGTTCACCGCTGACGGCATCGACTTCGCTGATCTGATCGAAGACGAGGAAGGCGCCCCGACGTTCATGGTTTCGGCCTTCGCCAGCGCCGGCACGATCCAGACCCCGCCACCCCAAACCTTCTTCGGCGATGACATCAACGACGTCTACGGCGACGAGCGTGAAGGTCAGACCCTGTTCAGCGAAACCCAGTCCACCCACGACGGCAGCCTGCGCTTCGCGGTGCCGGAACCGGGCACCCTGGCGCTGATGGGCCTGTCCCTGCTGATCCTGGCGGGCTTCATCGGAGTCGGTGGCATGCGCCGCCGCTCCAACAGCACCCACCGCCAGGCCGCATAACACGCACCACCAACAGCCTTGGTGTCCCCCCCCCCTGTGGGGTCACCGAGTTAAGGGCTCCCTCCGCGGAGCCCTTTTTTCTGCCCGGCCCCGGCCCATACGGCAACCCCACGCCCAGCCCTGGGCATACCAACCATCACGCACCACCATCATCTACACCCCAGTCAGAGCCTTCCCCCACGCCCTTCAATCCGCCCCGGACACCACGCCCCCACACACCCGCGTCACCCCAGGTCCAGCGCTCCCCCACACCTCGTCATCCCAGCCGCAGCAAAGCGAAGAGCCGGGATCTCCCGACGCTGCCACCAACGCCACGCCAGCCCTGAAGATCCCGGATACCCGCTACGCGGTTTCCGGGATGACGAACAGGGAGGTGCGCGGTGGAAACATCCTTGTAGGAGCCTGCTTGCAGGCGAAGCCCCTGCCAGAGTCGGGCACGGGCAGGAGCATTCGCCTGCAAGCAGGCTCCCACAGGGGTCAAGGGGTCACATCAGGACATCCGGATTCCCCACCGCTGCACTCCCCCACACTCCGCCATCCCGGCCGTAGCGAAGCGAAGAGCCGGGATCTCCCACCCCCGCCACCGACGCCGCGCCAGCCCCCGGCAGATCCCGGATAACCGCTGCGCGGTCTCCGGGATGACGACAGAGGGGTGCGCGGTGGAAACATCCTTGTGGGAGCCTGCTTGCAGGCGAAGCCCCTGCCAGAGCCGGACGCGGGCAGGAGCATTCGCCTGCGAGCAGGCTCCTACAGGGGACGGAACAGGGCATCCAGATTCCCGGCCTCATACCCCCACACACCGTCATCCCGGCCGTGCAGGCGTACGGGCAGGCATGAAAAAAGGGGCTGCCTGTGGCAGCCCCTTCGAACGTCGGACGTCTTCGGGCTTACAGGCGCTCGAGCAAGGCCTCGGCGTCCGCCCGCTGCGGGAATGCCTCGTGCGCCTCCAGCAGTTGCTGCAGACGCTCCGCGGCAGCTGCGGACTCGCCCTGTTCGCTTTCCGCCCAGGCCAGGTGGTACTGGATGCCCGGATCCTCCGGAGCCAGCGCGTGCGCGCGACCCAAGATATCCGCGGCCTCGGCCGGCTCGCCCGCGTGGATCAGCACCACGGCCAGCGTATCCAGCACCGGGGGCGCCTCCGGGGCCAGTTCGGCGGCCCGGCGCGCGTGTCCGAGCGCCTCTTCGGTCTCGCGTTCACGCAAGGTCCAGGCCAGGTTGTTGAGGGCGATCACGTCGTCCGCATCCTGCTCGACGATGCGGCGGTACGAGGCCACGGCGCCCGACTCGTCGCCCGTTGCCATTTGCTGCGCCGCATAGATGTGCCGGGTGGCCAGGTCCTGCGGGTGCTCGTCGAGCCAGTCTTCCAGCGTGGCCTGGCCGGCCTCGAACTCGCCGGATTCCCGTTGCGCTCGGGCCAGTTCATGGACCCAGTCCCGGCGCTGGCCACCCGGGTCCGCCAGCGCGGCCCGGTAATGCCGCACGGCGGCCGCGGGATCATCCCGCTGCAGGGCCGCACGTCCCAGCAGGGCCTGGACCTCGCTGCGATCCTCGAAGCGTTCTTCCAGCCGCTGCAGATGCGGCCGGGCGTCCTCCGTGCGCTCCTGGTTGACCAGCCCTCGAGCCAGCAGCACGCGGGCCCGGTAATGTTCCGGCTGGCGTTCCAGCAGCTCGCGCAGCGTGGCCTCGGTGGCGGCCTCGTCACCGGCCTGCGCATGCGCGCGGGCCAGGGCAAGCCGAAGGTTCACATTGTCCGGCGCCTGCTCGACGGCCGCCTCGAGACTGGCGACCGCGGCATCGGGCCGATTGAGCGTCTGCTGGACATCGGCCAGCGCATACAGCAGGTCGGGATTGTCCGGATGATGCTCACTCGCAGCCTCGAGCGTCTCCAGGGCCTGCTCGGGGCGGCCGCCCTGGAGCTGGATCTGGGCCAGCGCGAGATGCGGTGGCAGCATCTCGGGCTGTGACTCGATCGCCACCCGAAACCAGCGGGCGGCGCCCTGCTGGTCCCCGTCCTGGAGACTCAGGTTGGCCAGGCGCTGCGCGGAGCGGGCATGCCCGGGGTGGCGATCCTGAATCGCTTCCAGGACCTCCCGTGCCGCGCCACGGTTGCCGGCCTGCAATTCCAGGCTGGCAAGGTTCATCGCCACGGAGATATCGTCCGGGTCCCGTTCGACCCCTTCGCGGAACGCGGCGCGCGCCTCGTCGGTCCGGCCCAGTCCCATCAGGGCGGCGCCCTGGAGACTCAGCGGGCCGGCGGCCTCCGGCTGCAGCTCCTGCAGGCGCTGGGCGCGTTCCAGCGCCTCGTCATAGCGACCCGCCTGCAACAGGTAGAGCACCATGGTGGTATCGACCTGTTGCGCCGTAACCTCGCCGCCACCGGCGGCACGCATCACGTCCAGGCCTTCCTCGGTCTCGCCACCCCGGAGCAGCGCCACCGCCAGGAGTTCCTGCAGGCCCTGAGAGCCGGGGCTCGCGGCCACGGCATCGCGCAAGGCTTCGATCCCGGCTTCGGAGTCGCCGGCCACCAGCAGCAGGCGCCCGCGCAGCTCCGCCATGTCGGCGGGATCGCCGGTGTAGTCGCGGCTGACCCGGTCCACGAACCGCAGCGCATCCTCCACCCGATCCTGTTCCAGATAGATCGCCGTCAGGGTACGGATGCCCTGCAGCGATCCCGGGCTCTCCTGCACATGCCGGTTCAGGTTGTGCTCGGCCTGCTCCAGATTGCCCAGGCTGCGATGCGCCAGGCCAAGCCCCAGCAATGCGGGGCTGTAGGTGCGATTTCCGGCCACGGCCCGTTCGAAACTCGCGCGCGCGTCGCTGTAGCGTTCCTCCTGCATCAGGAGCATCCCGTCCAGGTAATGCACGCCGGGATGCGACGAGCCACCCTGCATCAGGCCGTCGACGTCCGCCCGCGCCCCTTCATAATCGCCGGCATTCAGGCGCACCATCGCGCGCGCCATGTAGTCACGTCCGGAAGCCGGGCGCACCTCGATGGCCCGGGTGAAGGCCTCTTCCGCGCCCTCGGAATCGCCGGTGATACGGCGGTACTCGCCCAGCAGGCTCCAGGCATGCGCCAGCTCGGGGTCCTGATCGAGCGCCTGTTCGAGGGAGGCCATCGCCCGCTCGGCATCACCCTCGGCCATCGCCAGATGGGCATGCGCCAGGGCCTGCAGCGGCGCCTGCTCGGACGCTTCGACCTGTGCCAGCTCGGCCTCCGCGGCGTCGCGCTCGCCCACGGCGGCAAAGGCGACCGCCCGCAGCGCGTGCAGCCGTGGCCGCTCCTCGGCGGCGAGATCCTCCGGCACCGAATGCGCCCGGATCCGCGCGAAGCGGTCGGTCGCGAACCACGCCTCGGCCAGCGGCAGCGCCACCTGCGCCTCCGGGATACCGAGCGACTGCGCCCGTTCCAGCTGGCGGCGGGCCTCCTCCGGGTTGTCCAGCTGCAGATACACCACGCCGAGACTGCGGCGCGTGGCCGGGGCATCGGTGTTCAGTTGCAGGGCGTTGCGATACTCGATGCGGGCGCCCCGGTAGTCCCCCTGTTCCTGCAGGGCCTGGGCACGGTCGAGGTAGTCCTGTTCGCTGGCCGTCCCGATCTGGTCACAGCCCGCCAGGCCCACGCCGGTGGCCAGGACCACCGCCAGTGCCAGCGGCTTCAGGCGTCCCGGCAGTATCCCATTGTGACGGGGCCGGGCCGGGCCGGATGCTTGTTTCGTGTATCGGGTAGTCACCATGGTGTGCCTCATCTGAGCCCGTACTTGTCGAGCAGGCCGTAGAGCGTTGGACGGGTAATGCCGAGGGTATCGGCCGCCTGGGCGATGTTGCCGTTGCAGCGGCCCATCGCCTTGATCACGGACTGGTATTCGGCCCGGTCGCGGGCCTCGCGCAGACGCTCCGGCGGCGCTTCCTGGTCGTGGTCCTCGAGCCCGAGGTCCTCCGCGGTCACCAGGTTGCCGTCGGCCATGATCACGGCGCGCCGGATCAGGTTTTCCATCTCGCGCACATTGCCGGGCCAGGGGTGGCCCTCGATCGCGCGCAGCGCGTCGGCGGTAAAGCCGCGGCGCGGCTTGCCCTGCTCGCGCGCGAAGCGCTCCAGCAGGGCGTGGGCCAGCAGGGTCGCATCCCCCTGGCGTTCGCGCACCGGCGGGATGTCGATACTGATCTCGCTGATGCGATAGAACAGGTCTTCGCGGAAGTCGCCCGCCCGGATCAGGGCCTGGAGGTCCTGATTGGTGGCGCCGATGATGCGGACATCCACCGGGATCTCGTTGCGCCCGCCGAGGCGCTCGACCGTGCGCTCCTGCAGGAAGCGCAGCAGCTTGGCCTGCAGGCTCTGCGGCAGGTCGCCGATCTCGTCCAGGAACAGCGTGCCCTTGTCGGCATGCTCGATCTTGCCGATGGTCTGGCGCGTCGCGCCGGTGAAGGCACCTTTCTCGTAGCCGAACAGCTCGCTCTCCAGGAGGTTCTCCGGGATCGCGGCGCAGTTGATCGCGACGAAGCGCTCCTTCGCGCGGTTGCTGAGGTCGTGGACGGCGCGCGCCAGGACCTCTTTGCCGGTCCCGCTGTCGCCCAGCAGCAGGACGGTCGCGTCGGAGGGCGCCACGCGCTCCACCATGCGGCAGACCTGCAGCATTTGCGGATCCGAGGTGATGATCCCGGACAGCGAAGAGGTGCTGCCGCGGGCCAGCCGGCGGTTCTCCTCCTCGAGTTCGTACAGCCGGGCGGCACGGTCCACGATCAGGCGCAGGAGCTCGGCATCCACGGGCTTGATGTAGAAATCGTAGGCCCCCAGGGCGACGGCCTTCAGCGCGTTCTCGCGATCGTCATTGCCGGTGACCACGATCACCTTGACCCCGGGGTTGAACGCCAGGATCTCCTCCAGCAGCGCGAGGCCCTCGGTGGCGTTGGCCGGGTCGGGGGGCAGGCCGAGGTCCAGGGTGACCAGCTCGGGCTCGTGCCGGCGCATATGCGCCATCGCGCTCGCGCGATCCTGGGCCTGCAGGATCTCGTAGCCGTCCAGGCACCAGCGCAACTGGCTTTGCAGGCCGGCGTCATCCTCGACAATCAGCAGCTTGAGCATCGACTCCATTACTTTGCACCCGGCCCCGGGAGGACGTGATGGTGAACGGCACGAAGACGCCTCATGTGCCGTACCGTGGCAGACGCAGCGTGAAGGCGGTCCCCTCGCCAACGCGGCTGGATACATCGATCCGCCCACCCATCCGGACCACCAGGTCCCGGGCCTCGTACAGGCCAATGCCCATGCCGGCGTTTCCCTTGGTGGTCTGGAAGGGGCGGAAGAGCCGCCGCCGGACGAAGTCCTCGTCCATGCCCGCCCCGTTGTCCTCGATTTCGATGATGGCCCATTGATCCCGGGTTTTCAGGGTCATGGTTATATCGCCGTTATCCGGCGTGGCCTCCTGTGCATTCCGCACCAGGTGCAGCAGCACATTCCGCAGTGCGTCGCGGTTTCCGAGGACTCCGGCGCTGGCCTCGACCGTGACCCGGGGCACCGGCCGAACCTCGCGGCTGTCGTGCGCGACCTCCTCCAGCAGGGCGTCCACCTCGATCGCCTGACGCGGGCTGTCGGCCCCCGGCTGGGCCTTGCGCAGCTGGGCCAGGGTGCGCTCCAGGCGCTCGCGGGCATGGCCCACGGTGCGGAAGGCATCCGCCACGAACTCGGGATTGTCGCGGTGGCGCTCGGCGTTGGCGCTGATCAGGGACAACTGGGCAGAGACGTTCTTGAGATCGTGGACCAGGAACGCCGCCAGCCGATGGAAGGTCTCGAACTGGCGCGCCTCCAGCAGGGCCTCGTCGGTCTGGACCAGCGCCACGTACACGGCGAGCTGGCGGCCCGCGGTCTTCAGCAGGTCGCGCTCCTCCCAGTCGATGCGATGCCGCGCACGTGGCTGGGCCAGCACGACAAACCCCTCCAGGCCATCGCTTTTCAGCAGCGGCACCACGGCCCAGTGGCGAGGGTTGTCCACCAGCCAGGCCGGCAGCTCCAGCCCGTGATAGAACGCCGGATCGCGGCGAAACTCGTCGATGTCGATCACCCAGCCGGAGCGCATCAGGAATGCCACCAGGGGGTCGTCCGGTTCCAGCGCCGGGTACTCCGGCTCGCCCAGGTTCAGCACGCCGTCGAGGGCAAAGCGGCCGTCGTCGCGATGGACCCAGAGCAGGCCACCGGGGCTCTCGACCAGCTCGCCGATGGCCTGGATCGCCCGCTGCCGGAAGGGGGTCTCGTCATCGGTCTGCGCGAGGGTTCCGGTAAAGCGCAGCCATTCCTGGCGGTAGTCGTAGCGGTAGTTGAAGAAGTGCTTGGCCAGCCATACCCGCAGCTGGGCGCGGACGCTGCCGGAGAAGAGCACCACCGCCAGCAGCAGCACCGCCCCGAACAGGAGAGTCACCTGCAGCAGGGCACCCAGGTCGCCGCCGTGGTGGCGCAGGTAGTAGCCCGCGCCGCCGACCGCCAGCAGGTACAGCCCGGCCCCGATCAGCGACGCGGTGTGAAACAGCAGGTGGCGCGAAACCGTGGGCCCCTCGCGCTGCGGCAGGCGCCGGCTCACCGAAATTGCCAGTAGCGGGACCACCAGCGCATTCACGAACCCGCGGGCCTGCCAGGACGGGCTGTCGATGGTCTGGAACAGCACCAGGTCCGCGAACAGGAACAGGTCGAAGGCGAACAGGCCGCCCAGACCCAGGCACAGGAACTTGATCTCCCAGCGGTTCTGCGGCGGCGTATTGCGGTAGACCTGCTCCACCAGCACCAGCCCGGCGATCGCCATCAGCAATGTGGCCAGCCCCGGCCAGATCGCGCCCAGCAACTGCGGCCACAGCATCGGCACCAGGATGAACAGCAGAAAGGCCGCAACACCACTGGCCCACCAGCGCAGGGCGCGCGGATCGACCCCCGGGCGGCTTCCACTGCCCGCGAGCAACGCCAGCAGGAGCGCGAACCAGCCGGCATTGCGGGCCACCTCCATCACGCCGCCGGAGATCGCCGCGCTGGTCCCGTACTGCCAGGCGAGAAAACCGAGGTAGCCCGCCCAGCCCACCGACAGCAACGCGGCCAGGACCACCCACAGGCCCGAGGGCCGGTTGCGCCAGCGCACCAGGGTCACCACCGCCAGCACCAGGAACGCCAGTGCCGCTGTCAGGTAGCCGATCGCGGCCAGGGGAACACTGGTCATTACGGGATCAGCGCGCGCCGCGGCCGAACAGGACGACCTTGACCGTCTCGATCAGGATCAGGACATCCAGGAACAGGGTGTGATTCTTCACGTAGTACAGGTCGTACTGCAGCTTCTGCCGCGCGTCCTCGACCGAGGCCCCGTAGGGGTAGCGCACCTGCGCCCAACCGGTAATGCCGGGGCGGATCGAGTGACGCGCCGGGAAATAGGGAATCTGCTCGGTCAGTTGCTCGACGAACACGGGCCGCTCCGGGCGCGGCCCGACGAACGACATGCTGCCCTGAAACACGTTGATCACCTGCGGCAGCTCGTCGATACGCAGCTTGCGGATGATGCGCCCCACGCGGGTCACGCGGTCGTCGTCGCGCACCGCCCAGCGCGCCACGCCATCGACTTCGGCGTCTTCGCGCATGCTGCGGAACTTGCAGACCTCGAATGGCACATTCCCCAGCCCCACGCGCGTCTGCCAGTAGAACACCGGGCCGCGGCTTTCCAGCTTGATGGCCAGGGCGGTGACCAGCATCACCGGCAGGGTGGCCAGCAGCAGCGTCGAACTGGCCAGCACATCGAAGGTCCGCTTGATGGCGTTGCGGGACCAGTGCTGGCGGAACCCCTCGCCGAAGATCAGCCAGCTGGCGTTCAGCGAGTCCAGTTGCACCCGCTGCTGTTCACGCTCGAAGAAACTGGACACATCGGTGACAGCCACCCCGTTCAGCTTGCACTCGAGCAGCTGCCGGACGGGCAGGTTGCCCCGTCGGTCGCGGATGGCGACCACGATCTCGTGGGCCCGAAACTCGCGCGCCATCTCCAGCAGGCTCGCATCGCAGCCCAGCTGTAACTGGCGCGCCGGATCCTGCGGGCAGTCCTTCTCGCCCTCGGTGGCGATGTAGCCCAGCACCCGGAACGGCAGGTCGTCCGGGGCCTTGTCCGGGTGGACCGTCTCGATCGCGCGGGCCCGGCTGCCGGTACCCAGCACCAGGATGCGGCGCTTGAAGGCGTCGGCGTCGGAGAAATTGCACCAGAGGGTGCGCTCGGCAACCAGCCCGGTCAGCAACAGCAGCACCCCGCCGCCGACCGCCGTTGGCGAAAACAGTGCCGCCGGCACCAGGGCCCCATACAGGAGCAGCAGCCCGCCCACGAAAAGCAGCGCCGGCACCAGGCGCAACAGGGAGCGCAGCGTGCTGCGGGTGGCCAGATAGTCCGACTCGTACAGGCCCGCCAGGGTGAGCACCAGCAGGACGACCAGCGTCGCCGCCACCAGCTCCGGGTCCAGCAGGCTGAGGGCCTCCGGCTGGAAGGGCGGCAGGCTCAGCACCAGATACAGGCACAGATACGCCACCAGCAGTTCCGCGGTCGCGAGCATCAGCACGCGGCGGCGTATGTAGTGGCCGAAGATGCGCACGACTAGCCCTCTCGCCGAGGCGCTTGCGCAGCGGGGTTGTGCGTCCTTGTCAGGGGGTCCATGTCTACCGTCCCCGATCCCGCAGCGTGGCGGCGACGATTCCCCGGCGGCGCCTCAGCGCCGCGCGCCCGGAACCCGCCCGTCGCGCCCCGGGCTCGTCAGAAGCGTCGTTCCGGAATGATCAGCGTGTCGCCGGGCAGCATGTCCACGTTGGCCGAGATGTCGCCGCCGTTCACCAGGTCGTCCAGGCGCACCCGGTACTGCTTGCGCTCGCCGTCCTCGTTGCGCACGATCACCGCGCGATTGCCGGCCGCGAAGTCGGTGATACCGCCCACCGCGATCATCACGTCCATCACGCTCATCTCCTCGCGGTACTGCAGCGCCTGCGGCTCGGCGGCCTGCCCGATCACCCGGATCTGGCGGCTGTAGGGCCCGGCGAAGCCGGTCACCATCACCGTGACGATCGGATCGCGCAGGAACCGGGAGAGCTCCTCTTCCATCGCCCGCGCCAGTTCGGTGGGCGTCTGGCCGCTGGCCTGGACATCCTCGACCAGCGGGGTGGTGATCTGCCCGTCCGGGCGCACAGACACGTTGGTGGAGAGATCCGGGTTGCCGCGCACAGACACCTGCAGGGAGTCCCCGGGACCGATGATGTACTGCTCGATCACCGTGCGCTCGATGGAGGTCGGGGCATCCGGAAAATCGGTCGTGGCGCAGCCGCCCAGGATCAGGGCCGGCAGCAGGAAGGCGAACCCGAACTTCGGCCCGACCTTTGAAGCATGGATCAGGGACATCGCGACTCCCCCTTGGACATTTCTGGCGGTTGTTTGGAGGCTTCACCCGACCGGGAACCGGGCCCGCACCGCACCCCGAAGGCCGCGATACCTGGCTACGCTTACCGGGAATACCGGATTCCACAAGCAACTTGATGTTAGGCCCCGGATGTGAACAGAGTCCACGTAAGGCCTTCATTCCCGGCGGCTCCTGACTAACGTTCGCGTTACGGCGTCGCCGGGCCGTCCTGCTACCGCCAACAAGGATGCCCCGTGGATTTTCTGTCGCTGCGTTTTGTGGCCGACTGGCTGCTGCTCCCGCCCAGCGGGCCGCTGCTGCTGGCCCTGGCGGGCCTGCTGCTGATGCGCACCCTCGCGGGCAAGGCGCTGCTGATCACCGGGCTCCTGCTGACCTACGCCTTCAGCCTCCCGCCCGTCAGCCACGCCCTGATGGCCCCGTTGCAGGCGCCGTGGTCACCCCCCGACGCGGCGGCGCTGGAACGCGCCGAGGCGATCGTCGTGCTGGGCGCCGGCTACCGCAGCGGTGCCGTCGAGTTCTCCGGCGAGACGGTGAACGACCTGGCCCTGGTGCGCCTGCGCTATGCCGCGGCCCTGCACCGGCGCACCGGCCTGCCGGTGGTCGCCACCGGCGGCGGCCCGGACGATCGGGAACCGGAGGCCCGCTGGATGGCCGAGGTGCTGGAGGAGTTCGGGGTATCGCCGGTGTGGCAGGAACCTCAGGCGCGCGACACGCAAGGCAATGCCCGCCACTCGGCCGCGCTGCTGCAGGAACACGGCCTGCAACGCGTCCTGCTGGTCACCCATGCCCACCACCTGCCGCGCGCCACGGCCGCGTTCGAGCGCGCCGGGCTGGAACCCATCCCGGCACCGACCGGGGCGTTCGTCGCGCATGACACGCGGCTGTCGTTAGGCGCCTTCAAACCCCAGGCTAACGCCATGCGCACGAGCTGGCTCGCCATGCACGAGTACCTCGGTATTCTGTGGTATCGCTGGCAATACGGCCGTCACCCGGCACCATCCGACCCCTGACGCGCCCGGCCAGCCCCAATCCACAGCGACCGGGGGCGATGGATGAAACTGCTGGTAACGGGCGGGGCCGGCTATATCGGCAGCCATGTCCTGCAGCACCTGCGCAGGGCGGGGCACACGGTCACCGTGTACGACAACCTCAGTACCGGCCACGCCTGGGCCGTGGGGGATGCCGAGCTGGTGGTCGGCGACCTGGCCGATACCGAAGGCCTGCGCGACACCCTAGAACGCGGGTTCGACGGCGTGCTCCACTTCGCCGCGCATATCGTCGTGCCCGAATCGGTCGCCGATCCGCTCAAGTACTACGGCAACAACACCCGCAACACCCTCAATCTGCTGCAGGCCTGTGCGGATACCGGCGTGCGCCATTTCGTGTTTTCCTCCACCGCCGCGGTCTACGGCATCCCCGACACCGTCTCGGTTGCGGAAGACGCACCGCTGCAGCCGATCAACCCCTACGGCGCCTCCAAGATGATGTCCGAGCGCATGCTGATGGACCTGGGCGCCGCCTCGGACCTGCGCTACGTCAGCCTGCGCTACTTCAACGTGGCCGGCGCCGCTCCCGACGGCCACCTGGGCCAGGCCACGCCCGACGCCACCCACCTGATCAAGGTCGCCTGCCAGGCCGCCACCGGCCAGCGCGACGGCATCACCGTATTCGGCACCGACTACGACACCCGCGACGGCACCTGCGAACGCGACTACATCCACGTGGAAGACCTGGCCGCCGCCCACGTCCGCGCCCTGGAACACCTCGACGGCGGCGGCGACTCTCAGGTGCTCAACTGCGGCTACGGTCACGCCTACAGCGTGCTCGAGGTGATCGACGCCGTGAAACGCGCCAGCGGCGTGGACTTCCCCGTCACCCTCGGCCCGCGCCGCGAAGGCGACCCGCCCACCCTGATGGCCGACGCCCGCCGCATCCGCCAGACCCTCGCCTGGGAACCGCAATACGCCGACCTCGACCAGATCGTCCGCCACGCCCTCGCCTGGGAACAGAAGACCGCGCTACAGACCGCCTGATCCGCGCCTCCCAGGCATTGAGGACCGAATGCTATAGTCGAACCAAAGCCCCAGGCGGTCCGAAACATGGCATCGACCCTCCACGCCAGCACCGGCAACACGGCAGAGGCCCTCCCGCCCCGCGAACGCGTGACCAGCCTCGCGCATGCGGCCGCGGAACTCGTGCGCGAAGAGTTCGGCAAAGACGCACAGGTGTTCTGGTTCGGGTCGTGGCCACGCGGCACCGCGCGGTGGAACTCGGATATCGACCTCGCCGTACTCCCTGCCAGGCAGGTTTCAATCAGCGACTGGGGCCGACTCCGCGGGCGCATCGAGGACCTGCGCACCCTCTACACCTTCGACCTGGTTGACATGACCGAGGTCAGCGATGAATTGCGCAAGGAAATCGAGAGCGAGGGAATCCCGCTTTGACCACCGTCCACGACAGTTTCGGCAAGGCGCTCGGCCGGTTCGCGAAAGCACTGGCGCCCCTGATAGCATCAGAGCACTGAGATCATCCTGGAACTTACCCATCCCCAAAAGCGAACTTCTATTTGGGCGATGCCTCTCTACCAATCAGCCTCCGTAAATCTTTTCCGCGACCTTTCCTCTTGCGCAACCGCAAACCCAGTTTTCCCCACCACCGCCTCGCGTTAGGATTAGCGTGAGGGAAGCGACGAAGGCGAGAGCTATCGCGACCATGCGAAGATACCAATTCTCACCAAAATCAAAGAATTTATTTGGTCCTCATGCCTAGATTGACGTATTGACATGGCTAATCACTGGTCAGATTACGAGGTCGAAGCTGCCGTCGCGGCTTACTTCCAAATGCTCCGCCTCGAGCTCTTGGGTCATCGTTATAACAAGACCGAGCATCGCAAAGCTTTGATGGCGAAAATCAAAAACCGCTCTGCAGGTTCGGTAGAATTAAAACACCAGAACATCAGCGCCGTTCTAATTGAAATGGGAATACCATATATTTCCGGCTACAAGCCGCGCTTTAATTATCAGCGCTCCCTCCTTCCATCTGCTGTCTCCGAATTCCTTAAGAAACACACAGAATTCCAAGCTCTGTTTGCTGCTGATTCAGAGGCTACACCCCCCATACCGTCTGTTGACGACCTTCTTAGCGCTTGGGAAGACCCGCCGACGCCTGATGTTCACAAATCTGCGGCCGTCGCAGAAACGAGTGGCCTCTACAATCCTAGCGGCGTTAACTACCTCGAACGAGAATCCCGGAACCAATCATTGGGAGATGCCGGAGAGAAATTCATTATAAATTTCGAGCGCGCCCGACTTATAAGGTGTGGAAAAGAGGAACTCGCGGACCGCGTCGAACAAGTCTCAGCTACAGTTGGCCCGTCAGCTGGCTTCGATATAAGGTCATACGAGACCAACGGAACGGACCGGTTCATCGAAGCAAAAACAACGAAGTACGGGAAGAACACACCATTCTTTGTAACGCCGAATGAGCTCCGATTTTCCGATAGAAATGCATCAAGTTATCATCTTTATCGATTGTTTATGTTTCGCGAATTTCCACGCCTATTCACGCTGCACGGTCGGCTTGAAGACCGATGCAAACTCGAGCCGTCTGAATTCATAGCGAGACTTAGATGAAAACTCATGAATGTGTCGTACTTCGGGGTCGAACCTTGCCTTCTGCCCTGCGGTGCCCCACCTGCTGACGCATTCCACCATGGCGTCGGTGACGCACGGCGCGAGCCCTTCCCCATCGCATCCGGGGTCACCTTTGACCGCTGCAAGGACGGCGGTCGATCGCAGGGGGGGTCGGGGTCGATCGCAGGGGTCAGACCTTGCCTTTTCCCCCGTATAACGGGAGGGGCAAAAGGCAAGGTCTGACCCCATGATCCCGTCGTTGACCACGAGCCGAATGTTGTTCGTCCTGGCGGCTAAGGCTCCCTGCCACTCGACGCCACGCCAACTACCATGCTAAACGCATGGTTTTTCTTTGGTGCCGTACCAGAGACAAGCGAACGCCCGGATAATATGCAGAATCTGTATATCACCCATATCACAGATTCTGTCTGATCTACTGTTATGTACAACTCACACCAGAGGTAACATGAAGAAAGAATTAACTATTGATCAGCTTGGCAAAGAGGCTGCGAAATTCTCGGAAATTGAGACCAAGTATGACGAGCCTACGCTATATGGGGTTACTGACGGAAAGGCGGTCGGAACTTACCTGGAGCACAAATTTACAGCCTACCTTGCTGAGAACTACTCTTATCAAGAAGGCAACTCTGCATCGGGCATTGATTTGCCAGGATTGGGCGTGGATATAAAGGTTACAAGCATTAAACAGCCTCAATCATCGTGCCCTTTCAAGTCGGCCACTCAAAAAGTTTATGGGTTGGGATACAGTCTGCTTGTATTTGTCTACGAGAAGTATGACGATCACGAGAATCGCACTGGCAGGCTGGATATGAAGCACACCATTTTCGTTGAGAAACATGCAACCGCTGATTATCAGACGACAAAAGGACTTGTAGATATTCTCGATAGAGATGGGAATCTTGATGATATCAGTGCATTTTTGGTTGAAAGAAATCTCCCACTTGACGAAATTAGTGCAAACGATCTGGCAGAGAGAATCCTTAAACATCCGCCCAGGATTGGGTATTTAACTATATCTAATGCTTTGCAGTGGAGGCTTCAATATCGAAGAGTTATCGACAAGGCCGGTGACGTCGACGGCGTTCTAAGGATTAGATGATATGGCAAAGACATTAGACAAATGGCAGTTTGGTGATTTTCAAACTCCAACCGACCTAGCCACGCGGGTCGTTGAAGTTCTAAAAAGGAATCATCATATTGCGCCCGATTTGATAATTGAGCCAACTTGCGGAAAAGGCGCATTTGTGAGAGCTGCTTTAAGTGGTTTCACTGAATCTAAAGTCGTAGCGTATGAAGTAAGTCCAGAGTACGTTTCGGATGCTAGAGCTTCAATTGACCCAGACCAGGCCGAACGAGTTTCTATTAAGCAAGGTGACTTCTTTCTATTAGATTGGGAAGAAGTGCTAAATCAAAATAAAGGCAGCCTTTTAATTCTCGGTAATCCACCATGGGTGACTAGCAGTGAATTAGGCATTCTCAATAGCGAAAATCTGCCCGAAAAAACTAACTTCCAAGGACGACGTGGGATCGAAGCTATCACAGGTTCAGGTAATTTTGATATATCTGAGTGGATGCTGCTTCGGCATGTTGACTGGCTGGAAAAGCATGATGGCGCGTTGGCAATGCTATGTAAGTATTCCGTCGCGCGTAAAATTATGCGCAGGTTACGCCAAAACAAGGAGCATCGTCTCTTTGGGCATATCTATTCAATTGACGCGATGACGTACTTCTCGGCTGCTGTTGACGCATGTTTGTTTGTTCTTACAACCGATGTAGGCAATGCGGATTGTGAGGTTTTTGACAGTCTCGACGCAACTCAGCCAGCCTATATCATTGGGGAAAGGGATGGTTTTGTCGTCAGAGATATCGAAACCTATGAAAAATACAGAAGTCTTCGCGGCCAAGATTCAGTCTATATTTGGCGCTCAGGAGTAAAACATGATTGCTCGAAAGTTATGGAGCTAGCCAAGCAGAACGAGGCTTATGAGAATGGCTTCAAAGCTAAAATAGATATTGAGCCGACATTCGTTTACCCACTTCTGAAGAGCTCCGATATTGGTAACTCAAGAACAGATATTTGCAGACGCTGGGTAGTGGTTACCCAAAGATCTGTAGGTGAAAATACCGATAGAATAAAATTTGAGGCTCCTAAAACATACGAGTATCTCGAAAACCATGCTGATTTATTGAGTTCTAGAAAAAGCTCGATATACCGTGGAAAGCCAAAGTTTTCCATCTTTGGTGTTGGGGGATACACTTTCCTTCCTTGGAAAGTGGCGATATCAGGGCTATACAAAAAATTAAATTTTTGTCTGGTTGGTCCAATTGATGGAAAGCCGGTTATCTTCGACGACACCGTCAATTTTCTTTCATTTAAGACAGAGAGTGAAGCTAAATTCGTACACTCTCTCCTTATGTCTGAACCGGCTAGAAAATTTTACGATGCGAGCATTTTTTGGGAAGAGAAAAGACCAATTACTGCTGAAATACTAAGGCGCCTTTCCTTAAAAGAAGTAGCCAGATATTTAGGGTTACTGGATGAATATATGGAGTATGTAGGATCTAGGGAGACGACAAACGCTGATGGTCAACTTAGTCTCGGAATTGCCGAGAAGGCCACGGGATACAAGCGTGCAAGCAGTACATAACAAAGCGCTGCACTCGGACAATTTTTCCGCTGCGCTCCAAAATTGCCGGTGAGCGCGGCGTTATGTCTGATCACCCATTAACAGCCGACGACGAAATCGTACTTCTACGTGGCGCGTGGGAGATTGTTGACGACATGGTCAACTTTTCGTTGCTCGATCTTCGAGGAAATGACCCGGATTCAGAAGTCCGACTCCACTCCCACATTCATCAGCGTTACTTCAATGTTTTGTTGGTGGATTTCCTCTCACGCACTGATCGAAAACTGCCGGTTCAGCAGGTTTCCTTCTTAGGCGGGTTGCGTTCAATATCTAGTGCCCCTAACTTTGGGACCCACGACTCAGTCTCCGAGCTCAGACGGTGCGCGGAGGAGTTTTCCTTGTGGCTGGATAGTGAAATCGAAGTAGAGGCGTGGATGCCTAGCATTGACGTACAATCTCAGCTCAAGATGCGTCGCGTAGAGTTTCTAAAACTCTGCGGAAATGTGACCAAGCACAGTTTCCTTCGGTCCGCTGGTTTTGCAGAAGCGTTAAGGTCTCTGTTGGACAAGTCCGGCCACAAAATCACCCTCGACCAAGCGCTTCTCGCGTTGGGTGACTTTTATGAGCGGTTCCACACAGACATTCTTAGCTATCATGCAAGCACCTTGGCCGAATTATTGAATAATATACGTTGGGGGATCTACGAGTACCTCAATCCCGAGTATAAGGCGAGCGTTAAATTCGAAATGGGGTCGCCAGCTTATCACTATGTGATCCCGGAGTTTGTCACTAGTGACTTCGCGAGAACTTGTTACTGGGACCTTTTGAACGAAGTCCGATCCGAGCCGTGTATGCGACGGTTTGAGGCTACCAGATGGCTAAAGCAGCGGTATTGAGACAAACCCCCGCTCAACCGGACGCTCCTTACGTCACGCCGCGGACCACGGGGTCTACCTTTGGACTTCGCAGGCCGGCGAAGGGTGTTGAGGTGTTCTAGACTCGAGACGGCGGCGGAGGTGTGGCTTGTGGGGTCCGCACTCCGCTTGGACGTGCTCGGTTCTGAAACGTGGAACTTCGGAACTTTGGGGTCAAACCTTGCCCTTCGGAACTTTGGGGTCAAACCTTGCCCTTTGCGCAGCGGTTTCTCGCCTAGTGAAGCATTCCACCATGCCTATGATGAGCGACTCGTTGAGCTCTTCCCCATCGCTTCCGGGGTCACCTTTGACCGCCTCGGGAACGCGGTCTAGCGTCCAAGGGAAGGGGCAGGAAACGGCCCGGCGAAATCCGTCGCAACCTCGCGGGATCGCGAAGGAGGCACACCATGCGGAGCGTAGACAACATGCCGGTGCTCGACTGGCAGGACGGCAAGAACGCCATGCGGGCGAAGTTCCAGGTGATGCACGAGGAGCCGGTGGTGCTGAAGATGCCGGCC
Source organism: Thioalkalivibrio sp. ALE22 (assembly GCF_000381445.1). NCBI lineage: Bacteria > Pseudomonadati > Pseudomonadota > Gammaproteobacteria > Chromatiales > Ectothiorhodospiraceae > Thioalkalivibrio > Thioalkalivibrio sp. ALE22. The sequence goes on along the minus strand of NZ_KB906499.1, from coordinate 165,164 downwards.
GACATGGACTGGTCGGTGAATGGCGGCGAATTCGGCTGCACGCTGGACGACAACGGTGTCCCGCGCGATTGTGAAGGCGGCAGCCTGCTGCATCGTCTGGCGGAGCTCAATGAGATGCCCGGAGGGAAACACTGACCCATGTACACACTCGCGTTGGTACCCCAGGTTTTCCGAGGCAAGGCGCGGCGTGCAGCGGGTAGTGGTTCTACCCGCAAGCGGTGCAACGCAGGATCGGGGAACCTGGGGTGCCAACCCCGAAGGGGCTCGGCCGCTTTTGTGTGCGCACGGCGTTGCGGCTCCCTTGTGCAGAATGACTGCACGGCAGTCACCGCGCCTTGTTCGCACGCAAAAGCGACTCGAGCGCGAGCGTGTACATGGGTCAGTGTTTCCCTTTAGGACATCGCGAAGGCCTGCGCCTACTCCAGCTCCCGCGTGGATATCGACGCCGCGGGCTCCCGTATCATCGTGCACGACTGATCGGGCCTGGGCCGTCGGTCCGACCGGCGGCGCTTCTTCAACCTGGACCGGTGGGCGATGTCGGTGATCCACCACGAGATGGAGATCGACGCCGCTCCGGAGGCGGTGTTCGAGCTGATGGCCCGGGTGGAGGCGTTCGCCGCCTACAGCGAGGCCATCGAGTCCATCACCTGCGTCGGGCCCGAGCGCTACCGCTGGCGTGTGCGGGTGGCCGGGGTGCCGCTGATCTTCGATGTGGAGGTGCTGGTCGCCGTCCCGCCGCGTCTGCTCGGCTGGCGCGCGCTGGCTGGGTTGTCCTGCGAGGGCTGCTACCGGCTGACGCCGAGCGCGCGCGGTACGCATCTGGAACTGGCCGTGCGCTGCGGCGAGGAGAATCCCCTGACCGATGGCCTGCTTGGCCTGGCGGCCCACCCGCTGCTGGACGCGCTGGGGGCGGAGGTGGTGCGCAACGCATGGCCGCGCCTCCACGGGGCGTGATCCCTACGCCTGCGCGTGGAACTCGCGGTATTCATCGAGGAAGGCGAGGCGGGTAGTTTCGGTGACGCGATCGATGAACAGGGTACCGTCGAGGTGGCCCGAGGCAGCAGGCTCGCGCCCCGCGCGGTGAACACGGGGTCCACCAGCGTCAGGCGAGTGGCTGTCAGGTAACCGGTATTTCACTCGGCGACGCGATAGCACAACCTGCACAGTTGGTTGTACATGTGGGCCGGCCGGCCTATACTTGTACAAGTCAAGGTACAGGAGGCGCCATGAAGATTGTTTCATTCACCGAGGCTCGCAACGGTCTCAAGGCCGTACTGGATGGGGTGGTCAACGATGCCGACACCACGGTGATTACGCGCCGTGATTCGGAGGATGCAGTGGTCATGTCGCTTGATCACTACAACAGCCTGATGGAAACGGTGCATCTTTTGCGTTCCCCTGCCAATGCAGAGCACCTCAACAGGTCCATTACGCAATACAAGGCAGGAAAGGCGACCGAGCGTGCGTTGGTAGGTGGGGATGAGTAGTCGGTTGCTTTGCTGGACCGACGAAGCATGGACTGACTACCTCTACTGGCAACGTCAGGACAAGAAGACCCTGAAGCGGATCAACAAGTTGATAGAAGACGTGAGGCGGTCTCCATTTGAAGGCATTGGCAAGCCGGAAGCCCTCAAGGAGAACCTGGCGGGTTTCTGGTCGCGTCGGATTGATGACACCAATCGACTTGTGTATGCGGTGGAGGATTCGTCTATCACGATCATCTCCTGCCGATATCACTATTAAGTGCGAGGTCGACTACCGACGCATCCTGTATCGGCGATCGACGGTACCGTCCTAGTAGCCGGAGGAAGTCGGGCCCATTCGGATGGCCAGCAGGGGCGGGCTTACGTGGGCTTTGACGAGGGTGCCGCGTGGAACTCGCGGTATTCGTCGAGGAAGGCGAGGCGGGTGGTGTCGGTGACGCGGTCGATGAACAGGGTGCCATCGAGGTGGTCGATCTCGTGCTGGAAGACGGTGGCGAGGAACCCTTCGGGTTCCAGGTGGCGGGGCGTGCCGTCGGGCTCGTAGTAGTCCACGGCGATGTGGCGCGGCCGGGCAACCTCCCCGCGCAGCCCGGGTACGGACAGGCAGCCTTCCCAGTAGCGTTGCGGGGTTGGGTCCAGCACGGTCACGGTCGGGTTGACGAGGACCAAGCGGCCGGTCGGCACGGCTCCGGGGTAACGGGTATTGCCCGGCTGGATCTCGATCACGGCTACGCGTAGCGGAACGCCGATCTGGGCAGCAGCCAGGCCGAGGCCTTCGCTGGCGTGCATGGTATCGACGAGGTCGTCCACCAGGGCGTGCAGCCCAGGGCTGTCAAAGTCCGAGTCGGGTACCGGGTCGCAGACGCGACGCAGATCGGGGTGCCCCATGCGCAGAATACGGCGAATGCTCATGGAAACGATGGTGCCACGGCGCCGCATCTTCCGCTGCTGCGGGAGATGCGCGATGGAATCGCGTGTTAGCTGGAAGGCGTCCAGCCATGCCCGGCATGCCAGGTTTCCCGAAACACCGCACGTTGTTTGATCGCGCGCAGCGGACGCGACAGGAACGCTCGCAGATCCGTTACTACATCGGAAAGCGGGAGGTGTGCCAGGGTGTTTTTCTTCAGGAATGCCTGCCACTGGATCTGCTTCGATCGGTCCTGTGCGAAGTCGTCGCTCAGGCCGAACGGGGTACCTACCGGCAGCGGTGTCATGCGGCGTTCGAATGTCGCGTGAATGGCCTGGTACAGAATTTCGCCTTCGAAATCGGCATAACGCGACAAGACCCAGAGATCGAAGTAATCCTTCATACGACTGTTGGCGATGCCAAGCGACACCAGGGCCTCCAGCTTTTCGGCGACAACGGTCGAGCGGGGATAGGCGCGAAGCCTGGGGGCAGGCATGTCGGGCAAGATCACCGGGAACTCGATGGCGTCGGGGCCTGGTGTCACGGCATCGCCAAAACCCACGTCGATCTGCGTGTGACAGCGCGCACCGTCCAACAGCCCTATCAACGTGATCCGCACACCGGAGTAGCTGGCCTCCTTGCGAATCGCCTCCGCCCGTACCGAGTCGGCCTGAAAATGGATTCCATCGTCCTGCTCCACCGAACAGACATCCCGAAACACAGCCTCAAGATGTGGCAGCTCGGCTGACCCAAAGCCCAGGAGGTCGGCATCACGCGTCGGTCGGTGCGGGATGTCGAACCACAGATCGAACAGCAAGGCGCCCTTGAGAAGGAACTGGTCTGCATGGGAGGAGGTGCTCAGGCGATACAGGAACCGTTCAAGGGCATAGCGGGTTAGGGAAACCCTGATCCATGTACACGCTCGCGTTGGTGTCCCAGGTTTTCCGAGACAAGGCGCGGTGCGCAGCCGGTAGTGGCTCTACCCGCAAGCGGCGTAATGCAGGATCGGGGAACCTGGGGTGCCAACCCCGAGGGGCTCGGCCGCTTTTGCGCGGGAACGGCGTTGCGGCTCCCTTGTGCAGAATGACTGCACGGCAGTCGCCGCGCCTTGTTCGCACGCAAAAGCGACTCGAGCGCGAGCGTGTACATGGACCAGGGTTTCCCTGGTACGAGGTTGTAGTCCTGCTTGTGGTTTCGGGCGTTTTCGAGCAGTCGGGCACGCACCGAGGCGGCGGGGTTTTTGGGACTCACGTCAGGCTCTCCAGATAAGGGCGCATGACATTGCCGACCCGGCACAGCCTGGCAAACTGCCAGAGTTCGTCCATGCGCACCCGCTTCTCACTCCAGGCCTCGCGCAGGGCCTCCAGAGCGACATCCAGGCCAATCTTGTTGCGGTACTTGAAACAGTCCGCGACCGTCCTGGCAATACCGGTAACGCGTACCGGAACCCCTTCGATCAAGTGTTCCTCGACGCCTTCGGCAAGAAGAGGATCGGAAAAGCGGACAATACGCAGGGCCGGGTAGTCGATCCGGGGAGCGCGGGCCTTGTTGGGGATGGCAAGCCAGACCTCGAATGGCGACTGGGTGGTGAGATTATGGAAACGCAATGCCGAGAGCAGGCACACCACCGCTCGCGGATGCTTGCGCGCGGTCTCGGCCAGCGCGGTGTGTTCCGAGACAGGACGGTCCGGCAGCGCATAGAGGCCGCGCGCAACCCGCGCGAGCATGCCCTGACGGACGAGACGCGTCAGCGCAACTCTTGGCAGGCCCAGTGGTTCCAGGTCGCGCGACCGGATCAGTCCGCGTTTGCGCGCGAGATCGAGGATGGCTTCTGCGCTATTGCCCATGCCGGCATGCTGTTCCGTTATGACGGTAGAAGTCAATCACTACCGACAAAAAGAAACACCCTGATTGTCCACGACCGCGAGCGACGGATACGGTGCGGCGTCGCAGATACGACGCAGATCACGGTATCCACGGGCAGGATACGGCGGACGCTTATGGGGAGGATGGTGCTACGGGAAAGATAATGGTGGCCGGGGACGGAATCGAACCGCCGACACGGGGATTTTCAATCCCCTGCTCTACCAACTGAGCTACCCGGCCATACTGCGGGGGGATTCGTCCTGCGGACGAAGGGCGGTATTAAAGCGGCCCGGCGCCGCCACGTCAAGCATGCCGGGCCGGTCGCCGCTGAAAAGCCCGGATCAGGAGGCGTTCGGGTCGACGAAGCCTTCCGGCTTCTCGGAGCCTTCCCCGAACAGGAACTTTTCCATTTCCTCTTCCAGGAACTTGCGCGCCTTGGGATCGACCGGGGTCAGGCGGTATTCGTTGATCAGCATGGTCTGGTGGCTCAGCCAGGCCTGCCAGGCCTCCTTGGACACGTTCAGGTAGATCTTCTTGCCCATCTCGCCGGGATAGGGCGGGAAGTCCAGGCCTTCGGCCTCTTGCCCGAGTTTTACGCAGTTAACGGTTCGTGCCATTGCCGGGATCCTTGTCGTCGTGCAGATAACGCTGGATGGGGGCCGGGATGCCGACCGCCCGTGATGTGCCGGGTTTATACCAAATCACCCTGTCGCCTTCCATGATCCCACACGCGCCAGCCGGGAGGTCGAAGGGGCGGATGCGCAGATCCAGGCGGTAGTGGCTGAAGCTGTGCTGCAGACCGTGATCGGTGGCGGCCGGCGCGGCGCCGGGCCACTGGGCCAGCACCCAGTCCTCCAGGGCTTCGGGGGTTTCGGCCTCGGGCAGGCTGTAGAGCCCGCCCCATATGCCGTCCTGCCCGCGCTGCACCAGGGCGATGCCCTCGGGCGCGCGCAGGCAAGCGGCCCAGCGGGTGCGGGTGGGCAGGTCGCGGCGTGGCCGGGGCGAGGGCAGCGTAGCGGTCAGGCCCTGCTGCGCGGCACCACAGTCCTGATGGACGGGGCAGGCGTCGCAGTCGGGCCGGCTGCGGGTACAGAGCAGGGCGCCCAGGTCCATGATGGCCTGGGTGTAGTCGGCACAGCGCGTAGTCGGGGTGCGCGCCTCGGCCTCGGCCCACAGCTCGCGCTGCACGGCCGGGCTGCCGGGCCAGCCGTGGATCGCGGCGTGGCGCGCGAGCACGCGCTTGGCATTGCCGTCCAGGATGGCCTCGGGCACATCATGCGCCTGGGCGATGATCGCGGCGGCGGTGGAGCGGCCGATCCCGGGCAACGCCTCCAGGCCCTCGCGGCGAGCGGGGAAGACACCCCCGTGCTCCGCGACCACCACCTGCGCGGCGCGGTGCAGATTGCGCGCGCGGGCGTAGTAGCCAAGCCCCGACCACTGGTGCAGCACGGCATCCTGCGGCGCCGCCGCGAGGCTTTGCACGTCGGGGAAGCGCTCCATGAAGCGGAGGAAGTAGGGGACGACGGTCTCCACCCGGGTCTGCTGCAGCATGATCTCGGAGACCCACACCCGATACGGCGTGCGCGGGTGCTGCCACGGCAGATCCTGGCGGCCGTGGCGGTCGAACCAGGCCAGCAGTCGCTCGGCGAAGGCGTTCATGGATGGGCCGGGCATGGCGGCGCCCGCCCGGGAGGCGGGCACCGGCGGTGATCAGCGGCTGCGGAAGCGGTCCAGGAGCCGGTCGGACTCCCGTTCGATGCGCTCGCGGGCGCGATCTTCTTCCTCGTCCAGGCGTTCGCGGACGCGTTCCTCTTCCTCGCGCACCCGCTCGCGGGCCTCGTCCTCGTAGCGACCGCGCAGGGCGTCCTCCAGGTCGAGACGGAAGCTCGGGTCGGTGAAGGTCCCGCTGATGCGGATGGGCAGGGTCACGCCGCGCAGGTCGTCCAGTTCACGGCCGCCCTGGCCTTCCAGCGTGCCTACCACTGTCGTGTTCACGCGGTAGTCGAGGGTGTCGTCGTTCAGGTCGGCCTGGCCTTCGCCGCGCACCCGCAGCAGGGGCGAGCTGGCGGCGAGGTCGTCGTTGCGGACCACGCCGTCGCGAATGGTGAAGCTGCCGGCGAGTTCGCTGAAGTCGGTCTGGTTGGGCTCGTCCTCTTCCAGCTGTTCGCCGCGCAGCCGCGCCTCGGCGCGGCGGATGATCTGGGCCACGTTGATACCGCGCACCGCGCCGTCCTCGAAGCGCATGTTGCCGGAGCCGTTCAGGGCCCCTTTCAGCTCGCTCAGCAGCTCGCCGCGGGTGCTGATGTCCAGCTCCAGGTTGCCGGTGCCCATCAACCGCGCGTCATCGCCCTGGAAGTCCTCCAGCAGGGCGCCAATATCCAGGCCCTGCAGGTCGGCGGCCAGTTCGTAGCGCGGGGCATCGTGGCGGGCGTCCAGGCGCAGGCGGCTGGTCAGCTCGCCGTCGTAGGCGGCGGCGTTCAGCGGCTCGATGTTCCAGTCGCCCGCCTCGCCCCGGATCTGCAGTTCGATGTTGCGCAGGACCATGCCCATCACGTCCAGGCGGTCCAGCGCAGCGCGGCCGTCCACGTCGACGCTGCGCAGCGCCTCCAGCGGCAGTTCGATGGCGAAGTCCTCGTCGGCATCGCGTTCGCCGTTGCCGTTGTCGGTACGCGCCTCTTCCACCTCCGGCGGCAGGTAGCGGTCGAGGTTCAGGCGTTCGCCGGAGACATCGAAGGTGATCTTCGGGCGCTCACCGCGGCCATCCCAGCCGGCGGAGCCGCTCAGCATGGTGTCGTCCACGGTCACCAGGAACGGGGACATCTCCAGGGCCTGGAAGCTGCCGCTGGCCGAGAAATCGAACGCGACGCGCGCCAGCGCGTCGGGGTCGTTGGTCTGCGGCGCCTCCAGGCCCAGGTCGGTCAGCACGTCCTTCAGGTTGACGGTGTTGGTACGCATCTCGGTGCGCACCTGCGGCACTTCGCCATCCAGATCGGACAGCTCGGCGAACCCGGTCAGACGCAGATCGGAAACCCCCAGCGTCAGGCGTTCGAAGCGCAGGGTCATGGCGTCGGCCATCTCCAGCCCCACGTCGCTCTCCAGCGTCATGCCGACGGCGCGCGGCAGGCCACCGCCATCCAGGCCCAGGGTCGCGTTCAGACGGCGCACGGAATAGCGCTCATTGAGCAGGTCGACGTTCATCAACCCGCCCAGATCAAGGGCTAGCTCCACCGGTTCGGCCAGGTCGCCGCCCTCGGCACGCACGACCGCCTCCAGATCAAGGCGCGTCTCGATACCCGGGCGGAAGCGCCCGACCTGCAGCTCGAACGGCTCCAGGGTCGCCTGCATGCCGGACTCGCGGTCATCCCAGTGCACGCGGGCGTTGGTCAGGGAGATCCCGGCCACGTCGATGCGCTGCAGGGCCAGACGGGTCTCGGTCTCGGTGCGCTCGTCGTCATCCGCGCCCACGGCCTCGTCGCGGGCGGCGCCGGCGTGATCCAGCAGGTCGTCCCAGTTGTTGCGGCCCTGTTCGTCGCGCGCCAGGTTCAGGCGCACACCGTCGGCCTCCACGCGCTGAACCTCCAGCTCGCGGCGCAGCAGTGGCATTACCGCGACCGCGACATCCACCACATCGACCTCGGCGAACGGCTCGTCGCCGAAGCCCTCGGCGTTGCCGAAGCGCACCTCTTCCAGGCGCAGCCCGAGGCTGGGGAACAGGGTCAGACCGATCGGCCCGGACAGGGTCAGTTCACGGCCGGTGGCCTCCTGCACCTCGGCCTCGATGCGCTCCTTGTAGTCATTGGCATCGAAGGTGACCAGCAGGTACGCGGCCACGATGATGGCCAGCAGGATCAGGACGGCAATCAGGCCCAGCAGGCGCTTGATCCATTTCATTCGGAATCTCCTTTCGGTTCGGCCCGCCAGGTGCCACTGCGGCCCCCGCGTTTCTCCAGCAGGCGAACACCATCAATTTGCATGCCGCGATCCACGGCCTTGCACATGTCATAGACCGTCAGCAGCGCGGTGGACACGGCGGTCAGCGCCTCCATCTCCACGCCAGTCTGCGCGTGCACCTCGCAGGTGGCCTGTACGCGCACGGCGGTGTCTTCCGTCTCCAGCTCCAGGGCCACCCGGGTCAGGCCGATCGGGTGGCACAGCGGGATCAGGTCGCCGGTCTTCTTGGCCCCCATGATGCCAGCCACCCGGGCAATGCCGAGGACGTCCCCTTTCGCATGGCGGCCTTCGCGGATGCGCTGCAGGGTATCCGGCTGCATATGGATGCGCCCCTCGGCGACCGCCACGCGGTGGGTGACGGACTTTTCGCCGACATCGACCATGTGCGCATGGCCTGCGGCATCGAAGTGAGTGAATTCGTTCATGATGGCTATAATGCTTGACTCGCAGCCATGTTTACAGGGGCCGGAATGACCGTACACGTTCACTATTTCGCGCGTCTGCGCGAGGAACTGGGCCGCCCGAACGAAGAGGCGGAACTACCCGCCGGCGAAACGACCGTTGGCGGGCTGTGGCAGCACCTCCATCAGGAGGCCCCGCCGGAACGCCTGATGGCCGCGGTCAATCAGGAACAGGCCAGCCTGGAGACGCCGGTGCGCGACGGGGACGAGGTCGCCTATTTTCCGCCGGTAACCGGGGGCTAGGGTGGCGGTCGAGATCCACACCGACGACTTCGACCCCTGGGAGATCGTCCGGCAGGCCGAGACGGCCATCCCCGCGAACGCGCGTGGCGCCGCCAGCGTGTTCGTCGGCCGCATGCGCGATTTCAACGAGGACGAGGACGTGACCGGGCTGTTCCTGGAGCACTACCCGGGGATGACCGAGCGCGAGCTGGAACGCATCGTCGCCGAAGCCGAGGCGCGCTGGCCGCTGCTGGGCTGGCATGTGGCCCACCGCGTGGGCGACGTGCGCCCCGGCGACGCCCTGGTGCTGGTGGCGACCTGGTCGGCCCACCGCGTGGCCGCCCGCGACGCCTGCAGCGACATCCTGGAACGCCTGAAGCACGAGGCCCCGTTCTGGAAGCGCGAGACCCTCACCGACGGCACCCAGCGCTGGGTGGAGAAGAACACCCCGGGCTTCTGAACCGACCGGTCGGAGTGGGCATTGTGGGTGTGCCCTTGTGGGAGCGGGCCTGCCCGCGAAGCCCCCGCCCGCGTCCGGCTTTGGCAGGAGCATTCGCGGGCAAGCCCGCTCCCACAAAAGCCGTCGCCGGTAGTGATCTCACCTACCTCAGGGTGAGGTAGAGGGTCTGGTTGCCGCGGCGCAGCTGCAGTTCCAGGGTCTGGTGGGCGGCCAGTTGCTGCGGCAGGTCGGCCAGGCGCTCGATGCGCTGGCGGTTGATCGCCAGCAGCACGTCGCCGGGGCGCAGCCCGGCCCGCGCCCCGGCGGTGCCGGGCTCCACCGCGATGACCGCCACGCGGCTGCGGCCGTCGTTTCCTGTGGTCTCGGACAGGCGTACGCCGTCGAGCCGCGGGTGGATGGCCGCCCCCTCGATGCGCCGCTCTTCCGGGCGATCCAGTCGCGCGACGATCTGCCGTTCCGTCCCGTCGCGCAGGATGTCCAGATCCACCTCGGACCCGGCGCGCAGCAGGCCCAGGCGGTTGCGCAGGTCGCTCGCGCTGCGCACCGTCTGGCCGTCCACCCGCAGGACGATGTCGCCGTGGGCCAGGCCGGCGCGCTCGGCGGCCGAGCCGCGCACCACGCGGGTGATCACGGCGCCCTGCGAGAGGTCCAGACCGAAGGCCTGGGCCAGCGCCGGGGTGAGGTCCTGCATCTCCACGCCCAGCGCGCCGCGCTCGACCCGACCCTCGGCCAGCAGGTGCTCCTGGATCTGGCTGGCCATGTTGGCGGGGATCGCGAAGCCGATGCCGATGTTGCCGCCGCCCCGCGCGAGGATGGCGGTGTTGATGCCGACCAGCTCGCCGCGCAGGTTGACCAGCGCCCCGCCGGAGTTTCCCGGGTTGATGGAGGCATCGGTCTGGATGAAGTCCTCGAAGCCGGCGCCACCCAGGCCGCTGCGGCCCAGGGCGCTGACGATGCCGCTGGTCACGGTCTGGCCGAGGCCGAAGGGGTTGCCGATAGCGACCACGAAGTCGCCCACGCGCAGGGCGTCGGAGTCGGCCAGCGGGATCGCCTTCAGGTCCTCCGCGTCGATGCGGATCACGGCGACATCGGTGGCCGGGTCGGTGCCTACCACCTCGGCCTCGTACTGGCGGCCATCAAAGAGCGTGACCAGGATGGTGTCGGCGCGGGCGATCACGTGGCTGTTGGTCAGGATGGTGCCGGCCCCGGCATCCACGATGACCCCGGAGCCCAGGCCCTGGCGCTCGCGTTCACGCGAACGCTCGGGGACATCGAAGAAACGGCGGAAGAAAGGATCGTCGAACAGCGGGCTGACCGACTCCACCACGCGGGCGCGGGTGGCGATATTGACCACGCCGGGGATGGTCCGCTCGAGCATCGGTGCCAGCGATGGCAGCGGCTGGCCGTCCACCGCGGCCGGTAGCTGGGCGGTGGCCGGTGCGGCCCCGAACAGGGTCAGGGCCAGGATCAGGAGGGGAACAAGCCGACGCATGGGCGCTCCTCGAACGGGGTTCCGGTTATCAGGGCGCCAGGTTGGCGCGCGGGGCGAAGGACGACTTCTCGGCCATCTTGCGGTACCAGTCGCCGGCCTCTTCCTCCGGCGGCACCTGCACCATCAGCTTCAGGTAGAGATCCCCCGGCGGCTTGCCCGGCAGGCCCTTGCCCTTCAGGCGCATCTGCTTGCCCGACTGCGAGCCGGCCGGAACCTTCAGATTGACCCAGCCATGCGGCGTGGGGACCTCGATGGTCGCGCCCAGCGCGGCCTCCCAGGGCGTGATCGGGATCTCGCGGTAGAGGTTGCGGCCGTCCAGGGTGTAGCGGCTGTCCGGCTTGACCCGGATCTCCAGCAGCAGGTCGCCGGCGCCGCCACTGCCGACCCCCGGGTCGCCCTGGCCGCGCACGCGCAGGCGCGAGCCGTCCCGGGCCCCGGCGGGGATGCGCACGCGCTGTACCCGGCCCTCGGCATCGTTGACCGACACCTCGGTGCCCTTGAGCGCCTGATCCAGAGTGATCTCCACCCGGCCCTCGCGGTCGGCCCCGCGCATGTTGAAGCCGGCCCCGCCCGAACGGCGGCGACCACCGCCCATGCCGCCGCCACCAAAGATGGAGTCGAAGAAGTCCGAGAAGCCGCCGAAGTCGGCCCCGGCTCCGGCGCCCCCGCGGGCCCCGCCGTGCTGGGTCCAGCCGTCCCAGCCGGGCGGCGGGCGGAAGTCCTGGCCCTGGCGCCAGTTGGAACCGAGCTGGTCGTAGGCCTTGCGCTTTTCCGGATCGCCCAGGGCCTCGTAGGCCTCATTGACCTCCTTGATGCGAGTCTCGGCGTCCGGGTCCTTGCTGACATCCGGATGGTACTTGCGCGCCAGCTTGCGGTAGGCCTTCTTGATCTCGTCCTGGCTGGCGTCGCGGCTCACACCGAGGATCTTGTAGTAGTCCTTGTATTCCATTGCGTTCCTCGAACGATTGCGTCCTCGGGTGACACCCGGATCCCGCCTGCGGTCATGGCGATCATGATAGCCGGGATGCGGCTGTCACCCAGGGAGACACGAAACCGCGCCTCCTCGGGGCCTAAAAAACCGGGCGCCACCACGGGAAGCCCCGGGGCAGCGCCCATGTTGCGCCCGGTCAGGGATATCCTGCCGGGCCGGTGGGGCCGGATCAGCTCTCGATCTGGATCCGGCGCGGCTGCACGCGGGCCTGCTTCGGAATGCGCACCTCCAGCACGCCGTTCTCGCTGCGCGCGGAGATGTTCTCGGCGTCGGCTGTATCCGGCAGCGAGAAGCGGCGGAAGAAGGTGCCACGCACGCGTTCGATGCGCTTGTAGCCGTTCTTCTCCTCTTCGCTGTCGTGCTTGCGTTCGCCGCGCAGGGTCAGCACGCCGTTCTCCATGTGCAGCTCGATATCCTTCGGGTCCACCCCGGGGATATCGGCATGCAGCACGTAGGCATCGGTCTCTTCGCGGATATCCACCGCGGGGGCCCAGTCGGAGGTCGCGGCGGAGTCCTCGGTGCCGGGCATGTCCGGCATGCGACCGAGTTCGCGCGACAGTTGGCCGAGCAGGCTGAACGGTTCGTAACGGGTCATGGTCATGGCGTTCCCTCCTTGTGCGGGTGTCATCTGACTCACCCATAGACGTAGGGACACATCCCGCGTTTTCAAGGGCCTGGGGGCATACCCGTTACGCGAGACGGCGAAAATCGCGCAGCTTGTAGTCGTCGTCGGTGACCAGCTCGAACACGCCGTGCACCCCGCGCTGATCCAGGTGGCTGCGCAGCAGCCGGGCGGGGAATTGCACGCTCTCGCCGCTGTCGGCCTGGGCGAAGACCACTGCGGCGCGACCCGTGTAGTAGTCCTCCATCTCCTGGCGCGAGATGGCCAGACGCAGGCGAAACCGGCGCATGGGCTATTCCAGGTTCTGCACCTGCTCGCGCAGCTGCTCGATCAGGACCTTCATCTCCACGGTGGCGCGGGTGATCTCCAGGTCATGCGACTTGGACGAGATGGTGTTGGCCTCGCGGTTGAACTCCTGCATCAGGAAGTCGAGCCGCCGCCCGCTGGGGCCACCCTGTTCCAGGACCTCGTGCACGGCCGCCACATGGCCGTCGATGCGGTCCAGCTCCTCGGCGATGTCCATGCGCTGGGCCAGCAGGGCGACTTCCTGCTCCAGACGCTTCGGATCCAGATTCAGGTCCAGCTCGTGAATCCGGGCGAGGATGCGGCCGCGCTGCTCGTCCAGCATCGGCTGGCGCCGCGCGCGAATCGTCCGGGCGTGCTCGGCGAGTGCGTCCAGGCGCGAGCGCATGCCGTCGGCCAGGGCCGCGCCCTCGGTCGTGCGCATCGTGACCAGGGCCTCCAGCGCGTCGTCGAAGCCCGCCAGCAGGGGCTGCGCGAGGCTCTCGCCGACATCGGCGTTGCCCTGGAGCACACCCGGCCAGCGCAGCACGTCCAGCGGCGAGACCGGCGCCGGGTTCGGCATCATGCGCTCGATGGAGGCGCAGGCCCCGATCAGCGCCCGGACGCGCTCGTGATCGAAGGCCTCCGGGGCGTTGTCGGCCTGGCCACGGTCGCGCAGGACCGCATCCACCTTGCCGCGCGCCAGGCGGGCCTTCAGGCGGCTGCGCACCTCGGCCTCCAGCGAGCGCAGGTGATCGGGCAGGTGGACGCGCAGCTCGAGATAGCGGTGGTTGACGCTCTTCAGCTCCCAGTCGAACACGCCCGCGTCCAGGCTCATCGCGTGCCGGGAGAATCCGGTCATACTGGTGATCATGCGTCCCTCCATGGTGATCCCTGCTGCGTGTGGCGGTGGCGGCCCGTATACTGCGCCCCACCCAAATCTAGCAAGGATCACAGCATGCGACCCAGTGGCCGAACAGCCGACGCAATGCGCCCCGTGCGTTTTACCCGCCATTTCACCCGCCACGCGGAGGGTTCCGTACTGGTGGAGTTCGGGGACACCCGGGTGCTGTGCAACGCCACGGTGGAGTCGCGCGTGCCACCGTGGCTGAAGAACAAGGGCCGCGGCTGGGTCACCGCCGAATACAGCATGCTGCCGCGCTCCACCCATGACCGCATGGTGCGCGAGGCCGCGCGCGGCAAGCTGGGTGGCCGCACCATGGAGATCCAGCGCCTGATCGGCCGCTCGCTGCGCGCGGTGGTGGACCTGGAGGCCATGGGCGAGCGCCAGATCATCGTCGACTGCGACGTGATCCAGGCCGATGGTGGCACCCGCACCGCCTCCATCAGCGGGGCCTACGTCGCCCTGTACGACGCCATCCGCAAGGCGCGTGAACAGGGGCTGATCCGCAAGGATCCGCTGCACGGCCAGGTCGCCGCGATCTCGGTGGGCATCTGCGGCGGTGAACCGGTACTCGACCTCGACTACGATGAGGACTCGCAGGCCGAGACCGACCTGAACCTGGTGATGAACGAGGCCGGGGGCGTGATCGAGATCCAGGGCACAGCCGAGGGCCACGCCTTCCGCCGCGACGAGCTGGACCAGATGCTGGACCTGGGCGAGAAGGGCATCCAGGAGATCTGCGAGGCCCAGCGCGCCGTGCTCGCAGAGGGCTGAACCATGAGTGAGGCGCGCCGCGTCGTCCTGGCCACCGGCAACCCCGGCAAGCTGCGCGAGATCCGCGCCCTGCTGGAACCGCTGGGGCTGACGGTCGAGGCACAGTCCGAGCACGCCGTGCCCGAGGCCGACGAGACTGGCCTGACGTTCGTGGAGAACGCGATCCTCAAGGCGCGCAACGCCGCCCGCCACACCGGACTGCCGGCGATCGCCGACGACTCCGGGCTGGAGGTCGATGCCCTGCACGGCCAGCCGGGGATCTACTCCGCGCGCTATGCCGGCCCCGATGGCGACGACGCGGCCAATAACGCCAAGCTGCTGGAGGCACTGGCCGGCGTCCCGCCGGAACAGCGCGGCGCACGGTTCCGCGCGGTCGTGGTGTACCTGGAGCATGCCGAGGATCCGGCGCCGATCATCGCCCAGGGGGTGTGGCCCGGGCGCATCGCGGAACAGGCCAGCGGCGCCGAGGGCTTTGGCTACGACCCCCTGTTCTTCGTGCCCCAGGAGGGCTGCACCTCGGCCGAGCTGCCCCCGGAGACCAAGAACCGCCTGAGCCATCGCGGTCAGGCCCTGCAAGAACTCGGGGGCGCCCTGCGCGAGCGCATGGGCAACCCGCCGGCCTGACAACCCACGCCGTCCGGCACCGGGGCCACCCGGAGAGATCGCCACGGCGCTGCGCGCCTCGTGATGACGGGGACTTCCCGTCGTTGCGAGGCTCCACAGGGGCCGTGGCAACCTCCCGACGACACCCCGGCGCATGTTCGGACCCGCGTCGGGGCCAGGCCGGGGAGATCGCCACGCGCCTGCGGCGCTCGCGATGACTGTGCTTCCTGTCCCCGTCATCGCGAGGCGCGCAGCGCTGTGGCGGTCGGCAGGGGACCACCGGCGCGCAAGGCCGCAATGGCGGGACTGGGTCCTTTCGACGCCACCCGCCCCCTCGCCTATGCTTCGCACATGACTGCCGCGCTGACCCATCCGCCGCCCCTGGCGCTGTATGTGCACCTGCCCTGGTGCGTGCGCAAGTGCCCGTACTGCGACTTCAACTCGCACGAGCCGCGCGGCGAGCCGCCCTTCGATGACTACGTGGACGCGCTGCTGCGCGACCTGGAAGGCCAGCTGCCGGATATCTGGGGCCGGCGGCTGGAGAGCGTCTTCATTGGCGGCGGCACCCCCAGCCTGTTCCCGCCGGAGGCGCTGGATGCTCTGCTTTCCGGCCTGCGCGCCCGGCTGCCGCTGCGACCGGACTGCGAGGTAACGCTGGAGGCCAACCCCGGGACCGCCGACCGCGCCTACTTCCGCGGCTACCGCGAGGCGGGGGTCAACCGGCTGTCGCTGGGCATCCAGAGCTTCGACGACGCGATGCTCGCGCGCCTGGGGCGCATCCACGGTGCGGCGGAGGCCCTGAGCGCGGTGGAGCATGCCCGTGCCGCCGGCTTCGAGGCCATCAACCTGGACCTGATGTTCGGTCTGCCGGGGCAGTCGGTCGCGGCCGGGATCGCGGATCTGCAGGCGGCGATCGAGCAGGACCCGGGACATATCTCCTGGTATCAACTGACCCTGGAACCGAACACCCTGTTCGCGGCGCGCCCGCCCGAGCTGCCGGAGGATGCGACGATCGAGGAATTGTTTGCCCGCGGCCAGTCCCATCTGGCGGCGGCTGGCTATACTCGATACGAGGTATCCGCCTATGCACGTCCGGGGCAGGAATGTCGGCACAACCGCAACTACTGGACCTTCGGCGATTACCTCGGCATCGGGGCCGGGGCCCACGGCAAGCTGACGCAGGTCCATCAGGGCGCGATCCTGCGCCGCATGAAGCCGCGCCAGCCCGAGGCCTGGCTGGCCGCGCCGCAGACGCACAAGGATCAGGCCGTAGACACGGCGGAGCGGCCTTTCGAGTTCCTGCTGAACGCGCTGCGGCTGGTGGAGGGCGTGCCGGCCGCGAGCTTCGAGGCGCGCTGCGGCCTGCCACTGGCGATGCTGGAACCCGCACTTTCGGAACTGCGCGCGGACGGGCTGCTGGTCGCGGATCCGGAACGGCTGCAGGCCACGGAACGGGGCCTGGCGTTTCTCAACAACGTGCTGGAACGTTTTCTTCCGGAAGGGACGCCGCAGGACTCGGTTGCCACGCCGATCGCCTGGCCCGCAGGCCGGGAGGAGGGTCGATGATGCGTCCCGTCGAGTTTGTCGGTTTTGCCTGCCCCTGGTGCGGCGAGCCCGGCGAGACCACGGTGGACATGGTCAGCAACGACCGCGAGTGGATCGAGGACTGCGCGGTGTGCTGTGCCCCGATCGTGTTCCGCCGCGAGGATGCCGGCGACGAGGAGATCCCGCGCATCGAGGCCCGACGGGAGGGCGAGTGAGCGAAGCGCCGCCCTATACCCCGATTGCCTGCGAGCGCTACTCCGAGCTGGAGCTGGCGATCGTGCGCGGGCAGTTTCTGCGCACGCACTGGCGGCGCGGCGAGATGGACCGGATCGCGATCGTGCGCCCGCTGGACCTGCGCACCCGGCGCGGTGCCGAATACCTGATCCTGCGCGACACCGCGGGCCGCCGGCAGTGGTGGCGCCTGGACCGCCTGATCAGCTTCGAACCCGTCTCGGGCTAATCATTCACCACAGAGCACACAGAGAACACAGAGGAATTCAATGCAAGCTCTGCCGTCGGCGACCGCCGGGCTCGGCAGGGAGACTCTGGCATAGGGCCGGCTCAGGGGATCATCCAATGAGCCCGCCCACAATGCGCCACGCATAACGTCTTGGTGTGCCGCACTCTGCTATCGGTGCGGCCTTCCTTTCTCCGTGTTCTCCGTGCCCTCTGTGGTGCAGTCAACCAACGGGGACGACGGGTCAGCTGCGCTTCATCTGGTCGAAGAATTCGGAATTGGTCTTGGACGACTGCATGCGGCCGAGCAGGAATTCCATGGCCTCGATGTCGTCCATGCCGTGCAGGAACTTGCGCAGGATCCAGAGCTTTTGCAGCTCGTCCGGGGCGGTCAGCAGTTCCTCGCGGCGGGTGCCGGAGCGGTTCACGTTGATCGCCGGGTAGATGCGCTTCTCGGCGATGCGGCGTTCCAGGTGCACCTCCATGTTGCCGGTGCCCTTGAACTCCTCGTAGATCACTTCGTCCATCTTGGAGCCAGTATCCACCAGCGCGGTGGCGAGGATGGTCAGGCTGCCGCCCTCTTCCACGTTGCGCGCGGCGCCGAAGAAGCGCTTCGGGCGATGCAGGGCGTTGGCGTCCACGCCGCCGGTCAGCACCTTGCCGGAGCTCGGCGCCACGGTGTTGTAGGCGCGCGCCAGGCGGGTGATGGAGTCCAGCAGAATGACGACGTCGCGCTTGTGCTCGACCAGCCGCTTGGCCTTCTCGATCACCATCTCGGCGACCTGCACATGGCGCTGGGCCGGCTCGTCGAAGGTGGAGGAGACGACCTCGCCCTGGACCATGCGGTCCATCTCGGTGACCTCCTCCGGGCGCTCGTCGATCAGCAGCACGATCAGGTAGCACTCGGGGTAGTTCGCGGCGATGCTCTGCGCGATGTTCTGCAGCATCAGCGTCTTGCCCGCCTTGGGCGGGGAGACGATCAGGCCGCGCTGGCCCTTGCCGAACGGCGCGACGATGTCGATCACGCGGGCGGTGATGTCCTCGGTGGAACCGTTGCCGCGCTCCATGCGCATGCGCTCGTTGGCATGCAGGGGGGTCAGGTTCTCGAACAGCACCTTGTGCTTGGCGTTCTCCGGCGGCTCGAAGTTGATCTCCGAGACCTTCAGCAGTGCGAAGTAGCGTTCGTTGTCCTTGGGCGGGCGGATCTTGCCAGAGATGGTGTCCCCGGTGCGCAGGCCGAAGCGGCGGATCTGGCTGGGCGAGACGTAGACGTCGTCCGGGCCGGCCTGGTAGGAGCTGTCGGCGCTGCGCAGAAAGCCGAAGCCGTCCGAGAGGATCTCGAGGACGCCGTCGCCGTAGATGGCCTCGCCGCTCTTGGCGTGGGCCTTGAGCAGGGCAAAGATGATCTCCTGCTTGCGCGCGCGGGACATGTTCTCGATGCCCTTTTCTTCGGCGAAGGCCACGAGATCGGCAGCGGACATCCGCTTCAATTCGGTCAGATTCATGCGTGGGGTGCTGTATTCAACGTGGATGATCGGCGACCGGGGGTGGCCGCACGGATTGACTGGAAGGAGGCAGGGAATGGCCTGGCGGCCACTCGAACTCGTTCGATGGTAAGCGAGGCGGCGGCGCGGGGCAAGCCCGGCGAAGCCATGCGCCTGCTGGGCCTGGCGGCGGACCGCCAGGCGCGGATATTACAGGTGCTGGTCCAGGAACGCGGTCAGCTGCGACTTGGACAGGGCACCGACCTTGGTGGCCTCGACATCGCCGCCCTTGAACAGCATGAGCGTCGGGATCCCGCGGATGCCAAACTTCGGCGGCGTGGACGGGTTCTCGTCGATGTTCAGCTTGGCGACCTTGACCTTGCCGGCGTATTCTTCGGCGATTTCGTCCAGAATGGGCGCGATCATCTTGCAGGGACCGCACCACTCGGCCCAGTAGTCCACCAGGACGGGCTGGTCGGCCTTCAGGACGTCCTCGTCGAAACCGGCGTCCGATGTGTAAACAATTTTGTCGCTCACTCCGAGCCCTCATGACTTGGGTTGGGGGAACAGCCCGCACCGCCGGCTGCTCGGCCTTACTATCGACGATCAGCGCCGGACAGTTCAAGTAACAGGCAGCACCCGAGGAACCCGATGACCGAAACCGCCCAGGACACGCCCCGCTTCGACCAGCTCGATCTGCCCGAACCCGTCCAGGCGGGCATCCGCGCCACCGGTTTCGAGACCTGCACCCCGATCCAGGCGCAGACATTGCCGATCGCCCTGGCCGGGCGCGACGTCGCCGGCCAGGCGCAGACCGGGACCGGCAAGACCGCGGCCTTCCTGATCGCGACCTTCAACCGGCTGCTGCGCCAGGCGCCCTCGCCGAACCGCCGCCCCACGGACGTGCGCGCCCTGATCCTGGCGCCGACCCGCGAACTGGCCATCCAGATCCACAAGGATGCCGAGTCGCTGGGCGCGGAGACGGGGCTGAAGCTGGCCCTGGCCTACGGCGGCACCGGCTATGACACGCAGCGCGAGCAGCTCGAGGCCGGGGCGGACATCCTGATCGGGACACCGGGGCGCATCATCGACTACTTCAAGCAGAAGGTCTTCGGCCTCAAGTACACCGAAGTGGTGGTGCTGGACGAGGCCGACCGCATGTTCGATCTCGGCTTTATCAAGGATGTGCGCTTCCTGATGCGCCGCTGCGCACCCCCCGGCGAGCGCCTGTCCATGCTGTTCTCGGCCACGCTGTCCTACCGCGTGATGGAGCTGGCCTTCGAGCACATGAACAACCCGGAGAAGGTCCAGGTCGAGGCCGAGACCCTGACCGCGGACCGCGTGCGCCAGGTGATCTACTACCCGGCCAACGACGAGAAGATCCCGCTGCTGCTGGGGCTCGCGCGTGACCTGGAGCCCGAGCGCGCGATCGTGTTCGTGAACACCAAGCATGGCGCCGAGAAGGTCTGCGACTGGCTGAACGCGAACGAGCAGAAGGCCGCCCTGCTGTCGGGGGACGTGCCACAGCGCAAGCGCCAGACCCTGCTGGAACAGTTCGCCTCCGGGGAGTACCGCTTTCTGGTGGCGACCGATGTCGCCGCGCGCGGGCTGCACATCCCCGCGGTCAGTCACGTCTTCAACTTTGACCTGCCGCAGTCCGGCGAGGATTACGTGCACCGCATCGGGCGCACGGCCCGCGCCGGCGCCGAGGGCGACGCGATCAGCTTCGGCTGCGAGGACTCGGCCTTCTACCTGCCGGACATCGAGAGCTATCTGGGCGAGCGCATCCCCACCGCGAGCGTCGACCCCGAGCGGCTGTTCCAGGATGCCGTGAAACCGAAGCCGCGTCCGCGCAAGCCGCGCGACGATCGGCGCGGAGGTGGCCGGGGTGGCCCGCGCTCCGGCGGCGGGCGCCCGCAGCGCGGCGGCCGAAACTGACGCAGACGCGCCGCACCGGGCGCAGGGGAAAATGGTGCCGGCGAGAGGAGTCGAACCTCCGACCTATCGATTACGAATCGATTGCTCTACCAACTGAGCTACACCGGCGAAGCGCGACATGATAGCGGGGGCCGGGATCGACCACAATCCGGCGGGGCCGGACGACCGGATTCAGGAGCGCCGGCTGCCCACACGGATGACGACATCCACACCCTGCAGTTCCTTGCCTTCCGGCAGCGGGGGCAGGTCGGAGATGTCGATCCGCGCCGGGTCCACGTCTTCCAGTTCCCCGGTATCGGTATGGAACAGGTGGTGGTGCGGATTCAGGTTGGAGTCGTAGAACAGCTTCGCGGGGTCGATCAGGACCTCGCGTACCAGGCCCTTCTCGGCGAACAGATTCAGGGTGTTGTAGACCGTGGCCTTGGAGACCCGCGAGGAATGCCGCACCAACTGCGCGAGGATCTGCTCGGCGCTGAGGTGCTGATGGCGGGCGAACATCACGCGGGCAATCTCGACGCGCTGCTCGGTCGGGGAAATCGCATGTTCGCGCAGGAGCTCGCGCGCCGCTTCGACCGACAGCAGATCCGGATTGTGGGAGTCGGTGTTCATGATTCCGAAGATATAACAGGGCTCTGGAGCAAGTCCATATCCCGCCCCGGAGACAGGTCAAGGCGATCGATAGGGCCGGGAAGCCTGATAGAATAAGAAAAGATGGAGCGGGTGATGGGAATCGAACCCACATTAAGAGCTTGGGAAGCTCCCGTTCTACCATTGAACTACACCCGCTTGAGCCGGCGATTGTAGGCCTTGTCGGCCTCCGGCTCAACGGCCCTGAACGCCGGACGAAGAACCATGCAGATCCAGCTGAACGGCGAACCCTTCGAGCTCCCCGACGATCGCGAGGCCACGCTGGCCACGCTGATCGAGGCACGCGGCCTCGGTGGCCGGCGCCTGGCAGTGGAGGTCAACGAGGAGCTGGTGCCGCGCAGCGAACACGCCGCGCACCCGCTGTATCCCGGCGATCGCGTGGAGATCGTGCAGGCGATTGGGGGCGGATGAGTCCGAGCCCCCGTCCGTAACTACTTTCAACGAAGGAATTACCATGACCGAACCGGCCGCCGCGTCTGCCGACGATCTCTTCCGCGTGGGCTCGCGCGAGTTCACCTCCCGCCTGCTGGTGGGCACCGGCAAGTATCGCGACCTGGACCAGACCCGCGATGCCATCGAGGCCAGCGGCGCGGAGATCGTGACCGTCGCGATCCGCCGCACCAACATCGGCCAGAATCCGGACGAACCCAACCTGCTGGACGTGATCTCGCCGGAGCGCTACACGCTGCTGCCGAACACCGCCGGCTGCTTTACCGCCGAGGACGCGGTCCGCACCTGCCGCCTGGCACGCGAGCTGCTGGACGGGCACAACCTGGTGAAACTGGAGGTGCTGGGCGACGAGAAGACCCTGTACCCGGACGTCTTCGAGACCGTGAAGGCCGCCGAGACCCTGGTCGCCGAGGGCTTCGACGTAATGGTCTACACCACCGACGACCCGCTGCTGGCGAAGCGCCTGGAAGAGATCGGCTGCCTGGCGATCATGCCGCTGGCCGCGCCGATCGGCTCCGGACTGGGCATCCAGAACCGCTACAACATCCGCGAGATCGTCGAAAACGCCACGGTCCCCGTGCTGGTGGATGCCGGCGTCGGTACCGCATCGGATGCCGCCATCGCGATGGAGCTGGGCTGTGACGGCGTCCTGATGAACACCGCCATCGCCGCCGCCGACGACCCGGTGATGATGGCCTCGGCCATGCGCCACGCGATCATCGGCGGGCGCCAGGCCTTCCTCGCCGGGCGCATGGCGCCACGCCGCTACGCCTCGGCCTCCTCGCCGCAGACCGGCCTGTTCTTCAGCTGAACATGGACGAAACGATCGATTCCGCTTCCGACGGCAGGCCGTTCTACCGGCGCATACGCAGTTTCGTGCGCCGCGAGGGCCGGCTGACGCCGGGCCAGCAGCGCGCGCTGGACGAACTGCTGCCGCGCTTCGGCCTGCAGCTCCCGGAGCCTGCCGCGCCGCTGGATCTGGCAGCGGTGTTCGGGCGCACGGCACCGGTCACGCTGGAGATCGGCTTCGGCGACGGCGAGAGCCTGGCCGAGCAGGCGGAACAGCAGCCGGAACGTGACTTCATCGGCACCGAGGTGCACCGGCCCGGGGTCGGGCATCTGCTGCGCGAGGTGGAACAGCGCGGGCTGACCAATGTGCGCGTCAGCGACGCCGATGCGGTGGAACTGCTGGAGCACTATCTGGCGCCGGGCAGCCTGGACTGCGTACAGGTGTTCTTCCCCGACCCCTGGCACAAGAAGCGCCACCACAAGCGGCGCCTGATCCAGCCGGCCTTCGTGCGTCATCTGGCGACGCGTATCCGGCCGGGCGGGCGGCTGCACCTGGCCACCGACTGGGCCGAGTACGCCGAGCACATGATCGCGGTGATGCAGGAATGCGCGCCGTGGTTCGCGCAAGACGGCCCGGTTCCGGCCCCGGGTCGGCCACCGGAACGCCCGGTGACGAAGTTCGAGCGCCGCGGGGTCGGCCGCGGCCATCAGGTCGCCGATCTGCTCTACCGGCGGACGAACGAACCCGCCTGAGGCCTCAGGGAAACACTGATTTCAGGGTTTCCCTGAGGCGTTCTTGACCACCAGCACCGGGCACTCGGCCCCGCCGATCACGCGCTCGGAGACGCTGCCCATCAGCAGGCGCTTGAGGCCGGTGCGGCCATGGCTGCCGAGCACGATCAGGTCGCGCTGGTCGCGCCGGGCGATCTCCACCAGCGCGAGCTCCGGCCGGCCTTCCTCGGTGGTGGCATCCGCCTTCCGGCCCTGCTCGCGCGCCTCGCCCTGCAGGCGCTGAACCGCCTCCACGCCCTCCTGGCGGCGCTCGTCGCTCTGGCCCGGTACCGCCACCGTGGCGATCGTCAGGGGCAGGTCGCAGTAACCCGCCAGCTCGATCGCGGCCCGTACCGCCTGGTCGCCCAGGTCGGAGCCGTCGGTCCCGACCAGCAGCCCGCGGTGCGGGGCCTCGGCACCGCGCGGGACGACCATCACGTTGCAGGGCGCCAGACCGATTACCTTGCGCGTGGCGTCGCCCACCATCAGGCGTGACAGATCGCCCCGGTCACGCCGGCCGATCACGATCAGGCCGGCCTTGTACTCCTCGGCAATGGCGACGATCTCCTGATGCCGGTCGACCCCGTGGCGCAGGATCATCGAGGCGTCGATGCCCGCCTCGCGGGCGCGCTTCTCCAGCGCATCCAGATCGGCCTGGCCGGCCACGCTCGCCTCGTGGCTGCGCGGCGGCGACAGGGCGTCGTGCTGGGTGTCCGTTGGAATGATGCGGGCGACCACCAGGCGCGCGCCGCAGCGCTGCGCCAGGTCCAGCGCCACATTCTCGGCGGCTACGCTGAATTCGGAACCATCCGTCGCCAGGACAATGGTCTCGAAACGGCACAGCGGGGCATCGGATTCGGACATACGGGGTCTCCACCTGGACTTTTTGCTCAGCATAACCGACATGCCGGCAAACGCCAGCACGGCGAGTGCCATGGCGCAGCCATCCACGGCGCGTTTTTTGCGTCCGTGCCCGCGGGATGAAATAATCCCGCGCTTTCAAGGGAAAGGCGGAACCCGTTTCCTCCGACCCGCCTCGGCGCCCGCGCCCGGCGCGCGTCCCCTTCGGCTTCCGGCCACGCGCCGTCCGGCGCGGGTCTTCAGGACACGACTGGAACATGGAAAACCTTACGCTGACCACCGAGATGATCGTGGTGCTCGCGCTGCTCGCGTTCACGATCTTCCTGTTTGTATCCGAAATCATCCGGGTGGACCTCGCGGCCATCTCGGTGATGGTGCTGCTGGGCCTGCTGACGCTGGTGCCAGGGCTCGGGATGCTGGTCGGCCAGGAGGAACTGTTCAGCGGCTTTGCCTCCAACGCGGTGATCTCGATCATCGCGGTGATGATCATCGGCGCCGGCCTGGACAAGACCGGCGTCATGCACAAGGTCGCGGCGTTCATCATGCGGGTGGGCGGCACCACGGAGAAGAGCATCATCCCGACGGTCTCCGGCACGGTCGGCGTGATCTCCAGCTTCATGCAGAACATCGGCGCCGCCGCGCTGTTCATGCCGGTGATGAGCCGCATCTCCAACCGCCTGAACATCCCGCTGTCGCGCCTCCTGATGCCGATGGGCTTCGCGGCGATCGTGGGCGGCACCATCACCCTGGTCGGCTCCAGCCCGCTGATCCTGCTGAACGACCTGCTGCCCTCCGACATGGAGCCGTTCCAGCTGTTCGACGTGACCCCGATCGGCCTGGCCCTGCTGGCCACGGCGATCGTCTATTTCGTGCTGCTGGGGCGTTTCGTCCTGCCCTCGGTCAAGACCAAGTCGGCGCAGCGCGAGAACGCGCAGGACTACTTCCAGCGCGTGTACGGCCTGTCCTACGAGATCCACGAGCTGTTCGTCCCGGAAAACGACCCAATGGTCGGGCGCACGGTGGCCGAGATCGAACGCGAGACCGGCATCGCGATCGTCGGGACCTACGTCCGCGACGAGCTGCGCATGGCGCCGTGGACCGGCTACGAGATCCAGGCCAACTCGCATCTGGCGGTGCTGGCCAGCCCCGCGCGGATGGAAAAGCTGTGCGAGGGCACGCGCAAGCGCCCCTCGACGAATCTGGACGTGTTCGCCAACGCCCTGGACAGCGGACGTTCCGGGGTCGCCGAGGTGGCGATCGCGCCGGGCTCGAACCTGGCGGGCAAGACCGTTACCGAGCTGGCCATGCGCCAGACCTACGGGCTGTCGGTGATGCGCATCCAGCGCGGCAACGAGACCTATGGCGAGGGCCTGCGCGACATCCCGCTGGAACCGGGCGACATCCTGGTGGTGCACTGCACCTGGGAATCCCTGGCGCGCCTGGAACAGGATCGCGACTTCGTGGTGATCACCTCGGACTACCCGCACGAGGAACTGCGCCCGTCCAAGGTGCCGCATGCCCTGTTCTTCCTGGCGTTGACCGTGGGCCTGATCGTGTTCACCGACCTGATGCTGTCGGTGGCCCTGCTGACCGGCGCGCTGGGCATGATCCTGACCGGCGTGATCAGCCTCGACAGTGCCTATCGCGCGGTAAGCTGGAAGACGGTGTTCCTGCTCGCCTCGCTGATCCCGCTGGGGATGGCGGTGGAGAACACCGGTACCGCGGCATGGATCGCGCAGAACACGCTCGAGATGCTGGGGACCGTGCCGCCCTGGGTGCTGCAGGCGACGATCTTCGCGCTGGCCACGTTCTTCACTCTGGTCATGTCCAACGTCGGCGCGACCGTGCTGCTGGTGCCGCTGGCGATCAACTTCGCGATCGCCGCGCAGGCCGCGGGCATGGACGCCGACCCGCGCGTGTTCGCGCTGACCGTCGCGATCGCGACCTCGAATTCCTTCCTGATCCCGACCCACCAGGTGAACGCCCTGATCATGGGCCCCGGCGGCTACCGGGTGAAGGACTATATGAAGGCCGGCGGCATCATGACCATCCTGTTCGCCGTGGTCGCCATGTTCATGCTCAATCTGATTTTCTAGGCTTTCTTTCAACGACCTTTGTGCAACCCGTTTGCAAGGAGAAATCCCATGTCCCAGAAGCATCCCGTGATTGCGGTGACCGGTTCCTCGGGTGCCGGCACCTCCACCGTAAAGCGCTCCTTCGAGTCGATCTTCCGTCGCGAGCAGATCAACCCGGTCGTGATCGAGGGCGACAGCTTCCATCGCTATGACCGCAAGGCGATGAAGGAGGCCATGCAGAAGGCCGCGGACGAGGGCAATCACCACTTCTCGCACTTCGGCCCGGAGGCCAACCTGTTCGATCGCATCGAGGGCCTGTTCAAGACCTACGGCGAGACCGGCCAGGGCGAGAAGCGCTACTACCTGCATTCCGACGAGGAAGCCGCGCAGCACAACGAGCGCCTCGGCACCAACCTGGGCCCGGGCGAGTTCACCCCCTGGGAAGAGATCCAGCCGGGCACCGACCTGATGTTCTACGAGGGCCTGCACGGTCTGGTGGTCGACGGTAACGTGAACGCCGCGCAGCACGTGGACCTGGGCATCGGCGTGGTGCCGATCGTGAACCTCGAGTGGATCCAGAAGATCTTCCGCGACAACGCCGAGCGCGGGTATTCCGCCGAGGCCATCGTGGACACGATCCTGCGGCGCATGCCGGACTACGTGAACTACATAACCCCGCAGTTCGGCTACACCGACATCAACTTCCAGCGCGTGCCGACCGTGGACACCTCCAACCCGTTCATCGCCCGTGCGGTCCCGACCCCGGACGAGTCCATGGTGGTGATCAGCTTCAAGGACCCGACGAAGTTCGGCATCGACTTCCCTTACCTGCTGAACATGATCCCGGACTCCTTCATGTCCAACCCCAAGACCCTGGTGGTCCCGGGCGGCAAGATGAGCTTCGCGATGGAGGTCATCCTCGGCCCGATCATCCACGACATGCTGTCGCGTCGCGGCTGATTTGCCGGGAGGCGCCCGCCCGGCGTCTCCCCGGCTCCCGGGAAGTTCCCCAGCCCCGCTCCGGCGGGGCTTTTTTCGTTTCGGGCCCGCCATTCCGCTAGGATTCAGGCT
Organism: Thioalkalivibrio sp. ALE22; assembly: GCF_000381445.1. Classification (NCBI taxonomy): domain Bacteria; kingdom Pseudomonadati; phylum Pseudomonadota; class Gammaproteobacteria; order Chromatiales; family Ectothiorhodospiraceae; genus Thioalkalivibrio; species Thioalkalivibrio sp. ALE22. The sequence goes on along the minus strand of NZ_KB906499.1, from coordinate 138,057 downwards.
TTAACGGACAGGACGGAGTAGGCGTGTTCGGACTCTTCGGGCCGCGGCCGGCCCAGCAGATGGAGCGCTTTCGCGGCCGCTACACCGGTCGCTCGCTGATCGTTCACCAGGGCTTCACCGGCGACTGGCTGGAGGAGCTCCTGAAGCAGCCGGGCGGCGGCGGGCACTTCCGCATCGACAGCCGCCCGCTGCCACGGCGGCGGCCGAGCCCCGTGGAGTGGCTGGTGCAGACCCATATCCTGCCACTGGAGCTGCCGCAGCCCCTGTTTCTCGATGTGCGCGAGGACGCCATCCTCGTGCGCCACCTGCAGCGCGGGGAACACGCGGTGCATCCCTCGGAGATCGCCTGGTTCCTGGAAGAACTGGACACCCGCCACCACGCCCGCCTGGTCTTCACCGAAGACGGCGGCCTGAACGCGCACCCCGGCCTGCCGGTCGACGACAACGAGGCCCTGAGCATGCTGGAGCAACTCGGTTTATGACCAATGCCTTTCGCAGTGCCACCGCCCGCGGCGATGAACCCCGGGCCCTGGCCGACGCCCTGATCGCCGAGCTGGGCGAACAGCCGCCGCGCGCCGGGGATCAGGTGCGGGTCGGCTTCATCTACCTCTCCGACGCGCTCAGCCGCCACGCCCGCACCCTGCTGAAACACCTGCGCGAGGGGCTGGGGGTGGATCACTTCGTCGGCGGCATGGCCATGGCCGTGATCGGCCCGCACGACGAGCTCTACGAACAGACCGGCGCGACCCTGATGATCGGCGAGTTTCCGGCCGCCAGCGTCCGCGTGATCTATCACCCGGTGCGCGGCTTCGACGAGCTCGTGAAGGAACTCGACGGGTTCCTCGACCCGCAGACCCCGGGCCGGCTGATCCTCAACGCCGACCCGCGCATGGAAGGGCTGGAGGACACCCTGACCGAGATCGGCGAACGGACCGCCTGGTTCGCGACCGGCGGAGTGAACTCCGGCGACGACGGCGTGGTGCAGATTGCCGACGGCGTGGCCGCCTCGGGCATCACCGGGCTCGCGCTGCGCGACGATGTCGCGATCGCCGCACGCCACAGCCAGGGCTGCACCCCGCTGCCCGGCCAGCACGAGCTGACCGAGACCTGGCGCAACATCATCGTGCGCCTGGACGGTCAGCAGGCCCTGCCGGCGTTCAAGGGCATCATTGGCGATGTCCTGTCGCGCGACCTCGAGCGGGCGCTGGGCTACATCCTGGTCGGCTTCCCCATCGCCGGTTCCGACACCGGCGACTACCGCGTGCGCAACATTATCGGCATCGACCTGGACCAGCAGGTCCTGGCGGTCGGCGAAATGCTGGAGCAGGGCTCGCAGATCCTGTTCGTGCGCCGCGACGGCCAGGCCGCGATCGAGGACCTGGAACGCATGCTGGAACAGATCCGCGCCCAGGCCCCCAACGGCATCCGCGGGGCGATCTACGTCTCCTGCGTCGGACGCGGGCGCCACCAGTTCGCGCAGGAGGGCACCGAACTGGGTATCGTGCAGAAACATCTGGGCGACGTACCGCTGGTCGGCTTCTTCGCCAACGGCGAGATCTTCGCCAACCGCCTGTACGGCTACACCGGGGTCCTCACCCTGTTCACCTGACACGCCTGACTGCAGCCGGGAGAAGGCATGGAATACCGCAAACTGGGACGTACCGACATCGAGGTCAGCCTGATCGGCCTGGGCACCATGACCTGGGGCGAGCAGAACACCGAGGCCGAGGCCCACGAACAGCTCGACTATGCGCTGGAACAGGGCGTGAACCTGATCGACGCCGCCGAGATGTACCCCGTGCCCCCGCGCGAGGAGACCCAGGGCCTGACCGAGACCTATATCGGCAACTGGCTGGCGGCGCGCGGCAACCGCGATCGGGTCGTGCTGGCCAGCAAGGTCGCCGGTCCGGGCATGATCGACTACCTGCGCGGTGGCCCGAAGCTGAACCGCGAGCACATCGAACAGGCCCTGAACGACAGCCTGAAGCGTCTGCAGACCGACTATCTGGACCTCTACCAGGTCCACTGGCCCGCCCGTTCCACGAACTTCTTCGGCCAGCTGGGCTATGTCCACAAGACAGACGATGACGCGACCCCGATCGAGGAAACCGCCGAGGCCCTGAGGGTCCTGGTCGACAGTGGCCGCGTGCGTACCATCGGGATCTCCAACGAGACCCCCTGGGGCTTCATGGAGTGGATCCGGGCGCATGACCGCGGGCTGTCCGAGCGCATCGTGTCCATCCAGAACCCCTACAACCTGCTCAACCGCAGCTTCGAGGCGGGGCTGGCGGAGATGGCCATCCGCGAGGATGCCGGCCTGCTGGCCTATTCGCCGCTGGCCTTCGGCATGCTCTCCGGCAAGTACCTCGACGGGGCGAAGCCCGCAGGGGCCCGCCTGACGCTGTTCGAGCGTTTCCAGCGCTACAGCAACGAATCCGGCCTGGCCGCCACCGCGGAGTACGCACGTCTGGCGCACGAACATGGCCTGACCCCGTCCCAGCTGGCGCTGGCCTTCGTCAACCAGCAGCCCTTCGTGACCAGCAACCTGATCGGCGCGACCACCATGGAGCAGCTGCGCGAGAACATCGCGACCGTGGACATCACCCTGTCCGAAGCCGTGCTGGAGGCCATCGAGGCCATCCACGCCCGCCACACCTACCCCTGCCCGTAAACCCGGGGAACCGGGCGTGGAGCTGATCGACACGCATGTCCACCTGGACCTGGACGCGTTCGATCCGGATCGCCCGGCGGTGCTGGACCGCGCCCGCGCCGCCGGGGTGCGGGAGATGGTCCTGCCCGGCGTCACGCGCGCCCGGTGGGCCGATCTCGACGCCCTGCACCATCACGACGCCGGCCTGCATGTCGCCTACGGCCTGCACCCGATCTTTCTGCAGGCCCACGCGGACGCGGACCTCGACGCCCTGGAGGCCTGGCTGGATAGGCACCCGGAGACCATCGCGGTCGGCGAGATCGGGCTCGATGGCTATCAGGAGGGTCTCGACTGGGATCGCCAGTGGCGCTTCTACACGCGGCAGCTGGCCATCGCCCGCGAACGCGACCTGCCGGTGATCATCCACAGCCGGCGCGCGCTGGACGCGGTGCTGAAGGGCCTGCGCCAGCAACCGGGCCTGACCGGCATCCTGCATGCGTTCATCGGAAGTCCGCAGCAGGCCCGCCAGGCGGCCGACCTGGGCTTCTGCCTGGGCATCGGCGGCCCGGTGACCTTCGACAGGGCGAAGAAGCTGCACCGCGTGGTGCGCGACGCGCCGCTGGAGGCCCTGGTGGTGGAGACCGATGCACCCGATCAGCCCCTGGCCGGACATCAGGGGGAGCGCAACGAACCGGCGATGACGGCCGAAGTGAATCGCCGGCTCGCGGCCCTGCGGGACATGGAGCCCGAAGAGATGGCTATAATCACGTCACAAAACGCACGCCGGGTCCTCCGGCTTCCGACCGGTCCCGACGCATGAGTCCCGCCGCCCCGCACAACCCCTACACCGAAAGGACGGATCTGCTACTGGGCCACGAGGTGACGGCCGGCCTGCGGGACCGGCATGTGTTCATCGCCGGTCTCGGCGGGGTCGGCAGCTACGCCGCCGAGGCCATCGCCCGCGCCGGCGTCGGTCGCATGACCCTGGCGGATCACGACGTGGTGGGCGCCTCCAACCTGAATCGCCAGCTGGTCGCGCTGCGCTCCACCGTGGACCGACCCAAGACCGAGATCATGGCGAACCGCATCCACGACATCGATCCCGAAATCGAGCTCACGATCCGCCACGACTTCCTCCAGCCCGATACCGTCGGCGACCTGGTCCCGGAGGATGCCGACTTCGTGCTCGACGCGATCGACTCCATCGTCTGCAAGGCCGCGCTGGTCGCGACGGCCCAGGCGCGCGGGCAGGGCGTGATCTCGAGCATGGGGGCCGGCGGGCGCATCGACCCCACCGCCGTGCGCGTGGGGCCGCTGGCGGGGACGCGCGTGTGCCCGCTCGCGCGCCAGATGCGCAAGCGCCTGCGGCGCCTGGGCGCGCATCTCGACTACCCCGTGGTGTTCTCCATCGAACAGCCGCGCAAGGGCACCGAACACCGCCCGGTGGGGGACGGCGGCCGGCCGCGTTCGGTCAACGGCACGATCTCCTACCTGCCCGCGATCTTCGGCCTGACCGCCGCCGGCCACGTAATCCAGAGCCTGATCGCCCGCGCCTGACCGCCATACACGGCTCGCTCCGTGACCCCTGCAGCCACGGGTTCCGTCCTGCCCTGTGGGAGCTCAGCCCCCTGAGCGATACGGCCCGACCCCATCGGCCAGAGGGCTGGCCTCCTACAGGCCAAGACAACCCCACCCCCTACGAAGATGCTATTCGTCGAATACCGCCTCGATGCGGGCCTGGATGTGCTGGTCGGCGTCCGGGCCATACTGCGTGGTGGCGGGATCGAAGCGGTCGCAGAAGGCATAGGCAAACTTCAGGTCCTTCACGCCCAGGGCGCCGAACAGGCGCGCCTCGAAGGAATGGTCCTCCGGATTCTGGGTCAGCGTGGGCCAGCCATCCGCCCCGGGTGCCAGCGCCGGGCCAAAGAACACGACTCCAGGCAGGTTCTTCAGGCGCAGGGCACAGGTGCCCTCGGTCACCCCGGCCATCGGCAGGAAATCGATGGTGCGCGAAAGGCGCTGCTTGCGGTTGAAGGCGATATCGATCTCGCCGCCGGCCGCGCGGATCGCCGGGGCCTCCGCCTCGAACGCCAGGGTCTCGAGGCCAGCCGCCCGCCAGGCCTCCAGGTCCTGTGCCCCATGGCGGCTGGGCAGGAACAGGTAGGCGGGCCTGGTGATGGCCCGGATCGCCGCCAGCAGGGGTTCCGAATACGCCGGCGCGTTGACCAGGATCCCGCCCAGTTCGAGGTCGTCGATCAGCCAGACCGCCGGCGAACCATCCCCGATGCGGTAAATGGTCCGGTCACGCAGTTCGACCAGCGGCGCGCTGATCACGGGTTCATTCGTCATGAGCGGGCTCCGATGACGGACGGGCGGGACGCGGCTCGATCCCGGTCATAGTGGTCTCGATCCATTCTTCGGCCTCGGCCAGCACCTCCACCGGCTTGCGCCCGGCGGTCTCGATCGGCGGGCCGATCACCACCTCGATGGTGCCGGGGTAGCGGCGGATGCCCTTCTTCGGCCAGAAGCTGCCACTGTTGAGCGCCACCGGCAGCACCGGGTAGCCGGTACGCGCGGCCAGCATCGCGCCGCCCTGACGGTAGCGCCCGTGTTCGCCCGGGGCCACGCGCGTGCCCTCGGGGAACACGATCACCCAGCGGCCCTCGTCGAGGCGCTGCCGGCCTTCGGTGACCAGATTCTCCAGCGCCTGGCGCCCGCCTTCGCGGTCGATTGGCACCGGATCGATCATCGCCAGCGTCCAGCCGAAGACCGGGATGCGCATCAGCTCGCGCTTGAGCACCCAGGTCTGCATCGGGAAGATCGCGACGAAGGCGACGGTCTCCCAGGCCGACTGATGCTTGGACAGCACCACATGCGGACGCGACGCATCGATGTGTTCGGCGCCGCGCACCCGGTAGTCCACGCCACAGGTCACCCGCAGCCACCAGACATTGAAGCGCCCCCACTGCGTCAGCACCCGGTAGCGGATGCGGCGCGAGAACGGCCAGATCAGCGGTGGCACCAGCACGCCGAAGACCAGCATCGAGCTGATGAACCCGAGCTGGAACAGCAGACCGCGGATCAGGGGCAGCATGCGGCGGCGCTATCCCGTGGCCAGGCGGCCGATGTCGGCCACGGTCTCGAACGCGCGGCGCAGTTCACGCAGCAGGGCCAGGCGGTTGCGCCGCTCGGCGGCATCTTCGGCCATCACCATCACCTGGTCGAAAAAGGTATCGACGCGATCGCGCAGGCCCGCCAGCTCGCCCAGGGCGTGCAGGTAGTCACCATCGGCCACCGCCTGCTCGACGCCGGGACGCACCGCCTGCAGGCCCTGGTAAAGCTGACGCTCCTCGTCCAGCGCCAGGGCCTCCGGGTCGAGGTCGGCCTCGGCCTCCTCGCCGGCCTTGCGCAACAGGTTGTGGATGCGCTTGTTCGCCGCAGCCAGGGCCTCGGCCTCCGGGCGCTCGCGGAACAAGCTGACCGCGCGCACGCGGCGGACGAAGTCCAGCGGGGTATCGGGCGCGACCGCGGCCACTGCCTCGATGGTCTCGTGCGCCTGGCCCTGCTCCAGCAGGTAGCCGCGCAGGCGCTCCAGGATGTACTCGCGGACCGGCTCCACCGCCTGGTCGGCCTCCGGCACCCGTTCGCGGATCGGCTCGGCCGCGGCCTGCAGCAGCGGGGTCAGGGCCAGCGGCAGTTCGCGCTCGACCAGGATGCGCACCAGTCCCAGCGCGGCGCGGCGCAGGGCGAACGGGTCCTTGGTACCGGTGGGCTGCTTGCCGATCGCGAAGATCCCGACCAGCGTGTCCAGGCGGTCCGCCAGCGCCAGGGCCTGGGCCAGCGGGACACCCGGCAGTTCCGAGCCGGACTGGCGCGGCCAGTAGTGCTGTTCGATTGCAGCCGCGACAGACTCATCCTCGCGGTCGTGCAGGGCGTAGTAGCGGCCCATCGTGCCCTGCAGTTCGGTGAACTCGAAGACCATCTGGGTCACCAGATCACACTTGGCCAGGCGCGCGGCGCGCGCGGCCAGCCCGGCATCCAGCCCCATCAGGCCGGCCAGGCGCTGCATCAGGGCCTCCAGCCGCACGGACTTGTCGCGCAGCGTGCCCAGGCGCTTCTCGAACACCACGGAGTCCAGCGCATCCAGCCGTTCCTCCAGACGCTTCTTGCGGTCCTGCTGCCAGAAGAACTCGGCATCGGCGAAGCGCGGGCGCAGCACGCGCTCGTTACCGTCGCGCACCGCGTGCGGGTCGCGCGACTCGATATTGCTGATCACGATGAAGTGCGGCTGCATGCGCCCGGCCTCGTCGACCACCGGGAAGTATTTCTGGTTGTCCTGCATGGTGGAGATCAACGCCTCCTGCGGGACATCCAGGAAACGCGGGTCGAAGCCGCCGGTCAGGGCCACCGGCCACTCCACCAGTGCGGTCACCTCGTCCAGCAGGTCGGCATCCACCAGTGCACGCCCGCCCAGGGCCTTGGCCTGTTCGTGCACCTGCGCCAGGATATTCTCGCGCCGCGCCTCGAACGACGGCTCGACAAAGCCGGGGCTGCGCAGCCGCTCGGCGTAGTCGTTGCCGCGCTTCAGCTCCAGCGCGCCGGGCTGGTGGAAGCGGTGACCATGCGTGGCCCGCCCGGCGGTCTGCTCCAGAACCGTCATCTCCAGCACCTCGGTCCCGTGCAGGACCACCAGCCAGTGCGCGGGGCGCACGAATTCGGTGCGGCTGCTGCCCCAGCGCATGCGCTTGGGCGTGGGCAGGGCTTCGAGCGCGGCCTCCAGCATCTCCGGCAGCAGCTCGCCGAGGGCGCGGCCCGGCTGCATCTGGCGAAAGACCAGGTATTCGCCCTTGTCGGTGGTCTCGCGCTCCAGGCGCTCGACCTCCACGCCGCAGGAGCGGGCAAAGCCCAACACCGCCTTGGTCGGCTCGCCGGCGTCATCGAAGGCGGCGGCCACAGCCGGGCCGCGACGCTCCTGCAACTGGTCCGGCTGCTGCCCCGGGACGTCCGGGAACAGCACCGCCAGCCGCCGCGGGGTGGCGTAGGCCTCGGGCTCGCCTGGTTCCAGCCCAGCCTCGCGCAGGCGGGTGGCCAGGCCGTCGGCCAGGGCATCACGCAGGCGCGGCAGGGCGGCGGGGGGCAACTCTTCGGTGCCCAGTTCGATCAGGAGTTCGCGGGCTTCAGCCATGTCGGGTCCGTGTCGGGTCCATCACGACCGCGCGCAAGGGCGCGCGATCCGGGAAATAGGGTTCAGGCGGCGTCGGGCTTGTTGGTGTCGTCATCGGCGCACAGCGGGAAGCCCAGGGCCTCGCGCGACTCGTAATACTTCTGCGCAACGTTTCGCGACAGCTCGCGCACGCGCAGGATGTAGCGCTGGCGCTCGGTGACCGAGATCGCACCGCGGGCATCCAGCAGGTTGAAGCTGTGCGAGGCGCGCAGCATCTGCTCGTAGGCCGGCAGCGGCAGGCCCAGCTCGATCATGCGGTCGCTCTCGTTCGCATGCTGATCGAAGGCGGCGAACAGGGAGTCGCGGTCGGCATGCTCGAAGTTGTAGGTGGACTGCTCCACCTCGTTCTGGTGGTAGACGTCACCGTAGGTCACCGGGCGGCCGTCCGGGCCGACGGTCCAGACCAGGTCGAACACACTCTCCACCCCCTGCAGGTACATCGCCAGGCGCTCCAGCCCGTAGGTGATCTCGCCGGAGACCGGGTGGCAGTCCAGCCCGCCCACCTGCTGGAAGTAGGTGAACTGGGTGACCTCCATGCCGTTCAGCCAGACCTCCCAGCCCAGGCCCCAGGCGCCGAGGGTCGGAGATTCCCAGTTGTCCTCGACGAAGCGCACATCATGGGTGAGCGTGTCGAAGCCCAGCGCCTCCAGGGAGCCGAGGTAGAGGTCCTGGATGTCCGGCGGCGACGGCTTCAGCAGCACCTGGAACTGGTAGTAGTGCTGCAGGCGGTTGGGGTTGTCGCCATAGCGCCCGTCGGTAGGACGGCGGCTGGGCTGCACGTAGGCCGCGCGCCACGGCTCCGGCCCGATCGAGCGCAGGAAGGTCGCCGGATGGAAGGTACCGGCCCCCATTTCCATGTCGTAGGGCTGCAGGACCACACAGCCGTGGTCGTTCCAGTAGTCCTGCAAGCGACGGATCAGGTCCTGGAAGGTGGGGCTGCTGCTGGACGGGGTGCGTTCGTGCGCCATGCGGGATCCCGGGTCAGGGCAAAGCGGACAGTATATCGGCCGGGCTCCAGCCTCGGCCACCGTCAGCGTCAGCGCGAAACGCGGAGACGCCCGCGCGAGTCGGCACTTCCCTGTGGCGGCAGACGGTTTTGCGCCAGCCGGGAAGGCGCCCATACTGGAGGCTTGATCCGGTTCGGGAGAACCGCCCTGAGCGAGCCCCACGCCAATTCGGAGCCGACGGTGACCGCGGAGAACGGTCAGCGCTACCGCGACACCCGCCGAGTGACGCTGGTGGGCGCGACCGTGAACAGCTTTCTGGCCGTCGCGCAGCTGCTCAGCGGCTGGCTTCTGAACTCGCAGGCGCTGGTCGCGGACGGCGTGCATACGCTGTCGGACCTCATCACCGACGGTGTCGTGCTGTTCGCGGCGCGCAAGGCTGCGGCGTCCCCCGACCAGGACCACCCGTACGGCCATGCCCGCATCGAGACCCTCGCAACGGTGATCGTCGGGGTCTTTCTGGCAGCCGCGGGGCTGGGGATCGCCTGGGCAGCCGGCAGCCGGCTGGTCGACCCCGAGGCCATGACCGGTCCCGCCAATATGGCCATCTTCTTTGCCGCGCTGACCCTGGTCGCGAAGGAGGGCCTGTACCAGTACACCCACCGAGTGGCGAAGCGCCTGCGCTCGCGGATGCTCGATGCCAATGCCTGGCACCACCGTACGGATGCAATCTCGTCGCTGTTCGTACTGGTCGGCGTGGGTGCGGCGGTGGCGGGCTTCCCGTGGGCGGACGCCCTGGCGGCGCTGATCGTCGCCCTGTTCATCCTGCATATCGCCGGGCGCCTGATCGTGCGCGCCGCGGCGGAGCTGATCGACACCGCGCTGGAGCCGGAGAAGGTGGATCGCATTCACCGCACCATCCTGGACGTGCCCGGGGTGAAGGATGCGCACATGCTGCGCACCCGCCGCCACGGCAGCGACGTGGTGGCCGATGTGCACATCCAGGTCGCGCCGATGATCTCGGTATCCGAGGGGCATCGGATCGCCGATGCGGTGTTCCATTCGGTGACCGACGAGCATGAGCGGGTCAACGACATCACGGTGCACGTGGACCCGGAGAATGACGCGGAGCAGGCGCGCAGCTCGACGCTGCCGTTACGGCCGGTACTGGTAGAGGCCCTGCGCGAGGCCTGGGCCGACACCCCGGAGCTGGACGCGGTGGAGCACCTGTCCCTGCACTACCTGGGCGGCCGGGTGCACATGACGCTGACCCTGCGCCTTGACGGGGCAACCGCGGCCCCGGATCTGGAGGCGCGGGCCCGGGCCCTGGCCGACCGGCTGCACGGCCACCCGCAGGTGGGCGACATGCTGGGCGAGGTCACGCTACTCTATCGTCCGTGCACTCATTAGGTGCGGCACACCCCAGCAAGCACTATCGTTGTGCGCATACGGCACCATGATGGTGCAAAACGGAGGCGGCGCGGCACCCGGGGTGCCCGTTTTTCGCGCGCCCGGGCCGAATCGGGCCGGATGGCATGATGCCTGCATAATGACCCACGAAGCCGTGCAGGGGCCAACAGGCCGGCCGGCCAAAATCGAAGACTCAAGTGAAGACCAAGGAGACCCCCATGTCCGCAGCCGACGTGCTGAACCAGATCAAGGAAAAGGAAGTGCGCTTTGTCGACTTCCGCTTTACCGACTCCAAGGGCAAGGAACAGCATGTGACCATGCCGGCCCACGACATCGACGAAGAGACCTTCGAGGAAGGCAAGATGTTCGACGGCTCCTCGATCTCCGGTTGGAAGGGGATCAACGAGTCCGACATGATCCTGATGCCGGACGCCGAGTCGGCCGTGATCGACCCGTTCTTCGAAGACATGACCATGAACATCCGCTGCGACGTGGTCGAGCCGGCCACCATGCAGGGCTACGACCGCTGCCCGCGCTCCCTGGCGCGCCGCGCCGAGGCCTACCTGCAGAGCACCGGCATCGCCGACACCGCGCTATTCGGTCCGGAGAACGAGTTCTTCATCTTTGACGACGTGAAGTGGGGTACCAGCCTGTCCGGTTCCTACTGCCGCGTGGACTCCCAGGAGGCGTCCTGGAACTCCGAGCGCGTCTACGAGGACGGCAACATCGGACACCGCCCGGGCGTGAAGGGCGGCTACTTCCCGGTCCCGCCGGTCGACAGCCTGCACGACATCCGCTCCACCATGTGCGAAGTGATGACCGAGATGGGTCTGGAGACCGAGGTGCACCACCACGAGGTGGCCACCGCCGGCCAGTGCGAGATCGGCGTGGGCCCGGCGACCCTGACGCAGAAGGCCGACGAGGTGCAGATCCTGAAGTACGTGGTGCAGAACGTGGCCCACATCCACGGCAAGACCGCGACCTTCATGCCCAAACCGATCGTCGGCGACAACGGCTCCGGCATGCACGTGCACCAGTCGCTGTCCAAGGACGGCAAGAACCTGTTCTCCGGTGACCTCTACGGCGGCCTGTCCGAGACCGCGCTGTACTACATCGGCGGCATCATCAAGCACGCCCGCGCGCTGAATGCCTTCACCAACCCGTCCACCAACAGCTACAAGCGTCTGGTGCCGGGCTTCGAGGCGCCGGTCATGCTGGCCTACTCCGCCCGTAACCGCTCGGCCTCGCTGCGCATCCCGTTCGTGATGAACCCGAAGGCGCGCCGGATCGAACTGCGCTTCCCGGACTCCACCGCCAACCCGTACCTCGCGTTCGCCGCGATGCTGATGGCCGGCCTGGACGGCATCCAGAACAAGATCCACCCCGGCGACGCGATGGACAAGAACCTCTACGACCTGCCGCCGGAAGAGGAAAAGGGCATCCCGCAGGTCTGCCATTCGCTGGACCAGGCGCTGGAAGCCCTGAACCAGGACCGCGAGTTCCTGACCCAGGGTGGCGTGTTCACCGACGACATGATCAATGCCTACATCGACCTGAAGATGGAAGACGTCACGCAGATGCGCATGACCACCCATCCGATCGAGTTCGACATGTACTACAGCCTGTAAGGCGTCCGCTTCCGGCCCCTCGGGGCCGCGAGGCCATCCGCCGCCGCGCCCTCCGGGGCCGGCGGCTTTTTTGTGTCTGGGGGGTTCCACGGGGACCGGCGGGCCAAGCCCCGTTCGTCATCACCGCCGGCGATGCCGGATCGGGCATTTCGGGCAGCACAAATGAAAGGCCCCGCGGATGGTCGATCCGCGGGGCCTTCTCGTGTGGCACCGGGAGGACGCTCCCGGGCCTCTGACCGTTCATCGGCAATCAGGCGTGCCAGCCCAACTCCTCGGCCTTCTGCTGTGCCAGCGCCGGGATGTCGGTGGCCACGAACTTCTCGTACAGCACCTGCACCCCGATCATGTGGTTGATCACCGCGTCCAGCTGGACCTGGGTCGCGGCCGGGGTGTCCTCGGACTCGTGCAGCTCGAACACCTGGCGCACGCCCTCCGGATCCAGCAGACCGGCCTCCTCGACCTTCTCCGGCGCGAGGTAGCGATCGGCCAGGGCCTTCATCGCCGCCCACTTGACCGGATCGGTATGCGCCGGCGGGGCCATGAACGCGAACTTCTCGCGCTCGTAGAGCACCTTCGGCAGCAGGCCCTTCATCGATTCGCGCAGCACGTACTTCTCGGTCGGGCCCTTGATGCGCATGGTCGGCGGCAGGTGGGCGGCGAACTCGGCCAGGTGGTGATCGAGGAACGGCGGGCGCGCCTCCATCGAGTTGGCCATGTCCATACGGTCGCCGCCCCAGGTCAGGATCTGGCCTTCCAGCATGGTCTTGATCCAGACGTACTGGGCCTTGTCCAGCGGGTGCCGGCCTTCCAGCATGTCGTTGTCCAGGGCATCGGCGATCGCCTTGCCCGGCTGGTAGCCCTGCATGCGCTCGCGGCGCTTCGGATGCAGCAGGCCCGGCACGTGGTCAGACGCGGCCAGCCACGGCTGCAGGCAGGACGGGGTGAAGCCCATCATTCGGGTGAACTCGGGGTCATCCACCTCGTCCTCGGCCAGCATCGCGCCGGAGACCAGCTCGTTGGACTCGTTCAGCATCTGCTGCCAGGCCTGACGATCGGCCTCCGGCAGGGTATCCAGCCCGTGCAGGAACATGTCGCGGCGGAACGCCGGGTAGCCGCCGAACAGCTCGTCCGAGCCCTCGCCGGTGACCACCACCTTGTAGCCGGCCTTGTTCACGTGGCGGCTCATCAGGAGCTTGGCCACGCCGAGGGTGTTGTAGATGGTGCGCTCGGCGTGCCACAGCGCCTCTTCGAAGTTGTCGTAGAGGTGGTCGGCGTTCAGGGTCATGATGTCCTGATCGGCGCCGACACTCTCGGCCATCTCGCGGGCGATCGCGGTCTCGTCGTAGTCGTCGTTGTCGAAGCCGATGGTGAAGGCCTTGACCGGCGACTGCTGGCTGGCCGAGGCCAGCCCCAGGGTGATGCAGGAGTCGATCCCGCCGGAGAGGTAGCAGGCCACCGGCACGTCGGCCTCCAGGCGCAGCTGGACGGCCTCCATCAGCTTCTCGCGCACGCCCTCGATCCAGTAGTTCTCGTCGGTCTCGCTCTCGGGCGGGCGCTCGGAGGCCAGCGGGAAGTCCATGTCCCAGTACTTCTCCTGGCGGATCTTCAGCTTGCCGTGGGCGCGCTCGACGATGACCATGTGGCCCGGCTTGACCTGCTGGATGCCCTCGAAGGCGGTGGTGCCGGGCACCATGGTCTGCATCAGCTGGTGGTACAGGCCATCATCGGAGAACTGGCGCGGCACATCGGGGTTGGCGAACAGCACCTTCAGTTCGGAGCCGAACACGAAACTGCCGTTGGCCTCGGTGAAGTACAGCGGCTTGATGCCGAAGCGGTCGCGGATCAGGATCAGCCGGTCGTGCTTGCGGTCATACAGCGAGATCGCGAACTCCCCGCGAAAGTGCTTCACCGCGTCCTCCAGCCCCTCGCGCTGGTACAGATGCATCACCATCTCGGAATCGCTCTTGGTGCGGAACTTCACCCCGCGCGAGGTGAGATCGGTGCGGATGCGCTTGTAGTCGTACAGCTCGCCGTTAACCGCGGTCATAATCTCGCCGTTGGTCATGCAGAACGGCTGGCGCCCGCGGTTCTCGTCGAGGTCGATGATCGACAACCGCGCGTGGGAGAATCCCACACCACGGTCGTCCTGCGTCTTGTAGCCAAAGCCGTCAGGACCGCGGTGATACTGGATCGCGGCCATGTTGACCAGGGTCTGCGGGTCGACCTTGCGGTCCGGGTCGGCGTGAAAGATTCCGGCGATGCCACACATGGCATGTCTCCTTGGTTATCCGTTCGGTGCGAGCGGGGCGCGGCCCGGTCCGTTCCGGCGCGCCACACCACTCGCGGTTCAGTTCAGGGCGAGGTTCAGTCTTCCGGGGTGTCCATGACCGCGCTGATACGGCGGACCACGCTGGTCAGCAGTGCCATGCGCACGAACACCGCCCCGCGCGCCTGGGCGAAATACCAGTTGTGCGGGGTGTCATCGAGGTCCGTCGACAGCTCCGCACCGCGCGCCAACGGGTGCATGATGATCGCGCCCTTCTTCAGCGGCGAGTTGCGGTCCAGCTTCAGGCCCTCACCCATGGACTCGAAGGTATCGCCCACCCAGGCGATGGCGTTGATGTACACCACGTCCAGCTCCGGCAGTACCGGATCCAGCTCGTGCACCACGCGCAGGTTCAGGCCGGCCTCCGCCAGTTCCTCGCGCTGGCCGGGATCGAAGTTCTCGTCCTCGCGCGAGATGATCACGACCTCTTCGATCGCCTCGGGGAACAGGCTCAGCAGGCGCAGCAGCGAACGTACCGTACGCATGCGCGAGGGCACCCCGATGATGCCGACCTTGATGCGGTCCTCCGGGACAACCGGGCCGGTGAACAGCTCCGGGCGCCACTTGGCCAGGGTGTAGACGTCCGCGAGCGCCTGGGTCGGGTGCTCGTCGATGCCGTTGCCGGCGTTGACCAGCGGGATGCGCAGGTTCTCCAGCATGTTGTGCGCGGCCTCGCCATCCGAGGAGCGCAGCACCAGCACGTCGCCGTAGTTGTTGAACATCTCGGCGATGTCCGCCAGCGATTCGCCCTTGGCAATCCCGGTGCTCTTGGGGTCGGTGATCGACATCACCGCCCCGCCAAGCCGGTGCCAGGCGCTCTCGAACGACAACCGCGTGCGCGTGGACGGTTCGTAGAACGCGCTGATCAGGATCTTGCCCGCCAGCGGCAGATGCATCAGGGCGGGCGTGGTCTCGTACTGCGCGGCCAGCCGGAACAGCTGCAGCAGTTCCTCGCGGTTGAACTGCTGGCTGGAGACCACGTGTGCGGCGGCCAGCTTCAGTAGCGGATCCGGGTCTTCCTCCACCGCATCCAGCAACGCCCGCGGCCGGTCGGTACCGGCGGCGCCGTCTTTCGGGTGGAGCACGTGCAGGGGATCTTCGGTGTAGTTCACCAGAGGCGTCCTTTTTTCCAGTCGCGGATAAACAGGGCAATCAGCAGGATCGGGGTCAGGGTCGCCACGCTGGTGGCGATGACCACGATCACGGACAGTGCGGTTGTCGAGATCGTCATGCCGGCACCTCGGCGTCGGAACGGGCCAGCCGGCCCCAGTCGAACGGCCGCGGCATCAGCCAGGTGGTCAGCACCATCACCGCCAGCGAGACGGCGGCCCCGACCAGCGCGGCCACGTAGAACCCGATCAGGAAATAGCTGGCCAGCCCGATACCGGACCCCAGTATCATCGACCAGGCGGCACCCTGCGGGTTCGCCTGCTTCCAGTACAGGCCGGCGACGATCGGCCAGATCGCGGAGGCCACGAAGGCCCCGGTGAAGTACAAAAGCTCCGCCAGCGAGCCGACGATCGGGATCTCGCCGCGGTAGCTGGCCGCCAGCCAGGTCAGCAGCCCCAGTAGCACCACGATCACCTTGGTCGCGTGGAACTGGTGCTGCTCGCTGGCCCGCGGACGGATGTGGCCGCGGTAGATGTCGCGGGTCACCAGATCGGACGTGGCCGCCAGCAGCGAGTCGAGGCTGGAGGCCAGCGCGGCGAAGACCACGATGAACACTACGATCGCACCGGTGAGACCCAGCACCTCGGCGGCCACCAGCGGCCCGACCATGTCCGCCGCGGGGACGTTGATCCCCAGTGCCGGCGTGGCCAGCGCGATGAAGCCGGCGACGATCGGGATCGGCAGCCACAGCAGGCCGCCGAACAGGTAGGCGCGAAAGCCCACGTTGCGCCCGAAGGCGAAGGCGCGCGACCACCAGACGTTGGAGTGGAAGATCTCGCCCACGCCAAACAGCAGGTTGTTGAACAGGAACATGATCGCGGCCGGGAACAGCAGGCTCAGCAGTTCCGGGCGCTCTTCCATCAGGTTGAAGTGGATCGCCTCGAAGCCGACCTTGTCGATGGTCAGCCAGGCGATGAACGCCGCGCCCGCGACAATGATGACCGTCTGGATGAAGTCGGTCCCGATGACCGCGCGCAGACCGCCCAGCAGGGTGTAGATCACGCAGACGGTCAGGATCACGGTCATGCCCACGCGATAGTCGATCCCGGCCAGGGCATTGATCAGCACCCCGCCGGCCATCGCCATCGAGACCAGCCAGCCAAAGGCGTAGATCAGCGAGACCACCAGGAACACGCGCCAGGTGAAGGTGCCGAAGCGCAGGCGGATGAAGTCCCCGGAGGTGAAGCCGCGCGGCATCAGCTCGCGGATGCGTCGCGCCAGCGGCGCGAACAGGATCAGGCCCAGCGCACCCAGCGAATACCCGAGCATGCCCCAGACACCAAGCTGCAGCGCCAGTTGCGGGGCGGTCATCGTGGTATTGGCGGTGACCCAGGTTGCCATCGCGGTCGCGGTGGCGAGCGCCAGGCCGACATTGCGGCCCGCCAGCATGTGGTCCTCGGCGGTCTTGTTGCGACGACCCAGCCACCAGCCCAGCACCACCCAGAGGACGCTGAACGCCGCCAGCAGCCCCCAGGCAATGGAGGTCGGGAGGATGGGGTCGTCGAGACCGGTCACGAGGCCTCCTGCACCTTCTTGATCTCGCGGATCGCCTCGTCCGTGGTCATCACCCGGGCGTAGCGGTCCTTGATGGTGGTGATCGTGGCCTTCTGCATCTCCGGCGTCACCGTGGCCGTGGCGTCGTCCATCAGGGTGACATAAAAGCCCAGGTCACAGGCATCCCGCACGGCCGTGGAGACGCACTCGTTGGAGTACACGCCCACGATGAACAAGGCGGAGATGTTCAGGTTGCGCAGGATGTAGTGCAGGTTGGTGGAGTTGAAGACCCCGCTGGCGGTCTTGTCCAGCACGATCTCGTCCCCCACCGGAGCCACCTGCTCGACGAACTCGGCATCCTTGGAGCCGGGAGCCGCGTGCAGGTTCAGGCGCTTGTGGCCCGGGCTGCGGTCGCGGCCGTCGCGGGTCAGCGAGCGGATGCGGGTGTGGATCACCTCCAGCCCCTCCTCGCGGAAGGCGTCCTGCAGGCGGCGCACATTGGGCAGCACGGTCTGCTCGAGGCGGTTGAAGTAGTACTCCTGCGCCTCCAGCGGCACACCGGATTCGGCGGAATCCGCGAACACGCCGTGGCCCCGCGCGGCATCCAGGTACTGGAGGTCGATACACAGCAGCGCGACGTGGTGCTCCCGCAGCTCCTGACGCAGGACCGGCGTGGTGATCAGGCTCTCCTGGTACTGCTCGCGAAGCGGGTCCAGGGAGTCGTAGTCGGTCAGGCGGGAGACGTTGTTGTTGTCGGCCATTCCGGGCGTTTCCTTTCGTCGGGGTTTATTGCCGGGCCGCCAGCGCCAGGGCACTTTGCAGGGCCACGTTGGCGCCGATCTCGATGTCCTCCCAGTTTGTCCATTCCGCGGCGGAATGGCTACGCCCCTGGAGGCTCGGCACGAAGATCATGCCGGTACGGGTGATCCGGCTCATGCTCTGGGTGTCGTGGGCCGCGCCACTGGGCATAGTGATGTACTCCAGACCCATGCGCTCGGCCTGCGCCTCGATGGTCTGCACAATGCCGGGATCGCAGCGCACCGGGTCGATCTCGGAGAGCACGTCGAATTCGAACATCAGATCACGCCGACGGGCCAGGCTCGACAGGGTGCGACGGGCCGCATGCGCCAGCGCGGTCAGCACCTTTTCGTCGGTATCGCGCACCTCGAAGGAGAAGGTCGCCACCCCGGGCACCGTGTTCGGCGCCCCGGGCGAGAGCTCCACGCGCCCGATGGTGGCACGCGAATTCGGGCTGCCGTGCTCCTCCAGCAGGCGATCGATCTCGCCGCCGAACTCGGCCAGGCCCTGGAAGGCATCGATGCGCATGTCCATCGGCGTGGTGCCGGCATGGTTCGGCTGCCCCTTCAGGCGCACCTCCCACTTGAACAACCCGGTAATCGCCTCGACCACGCCCACGCTCAGGCCGCGCCGGTCGAGTACCGGCCCCTGCTCGATATGCGTCTCGATGAAGGCATGCAGGGTGTGCGGGTCGCGCCGTGCGCTCAGGGCGTCGTCGGCATTCAGGCCCCAGTTGGCCATGGCCTCGACCAGGGTCACGCCCTCGAGATCCCGGGCATGGCTGATACTCTCCGGGGTCAGCTTGCCGGCCATCGCCTGGGAGCCGAACATGCCACCGAAACGACCCTCTTCGTCGGTGAAGTCGATCACCTCCAGCGGGTACTGCAGATCGACCGCGTTCTCCTTGGCCGTGCGCAGCACCTCCAGCCCGATCAGCACGCCCAGCGCCCCGTCCAGCGGGCCGCCCCCGGGCACCGTGTCCAGGTGCGAGCCCATGGCGACCACCGGGCGCTTGCCGTCATAGTCCAGCCGACCATGCAGGTTGGCGGCACCGTCCTGCCAGACGTCCAGGCCGGCGGCCTCCAGGCGACCGCGAAACCACTCCCGGCCCGCACGGTCGCCCTCGCTGAAGGCGCGGCGATGCAGGCCGCGGTCGGCATCGCGGCCGATCTGGCCCAGGTCGTTGATGTCCTGTTGCAGGCGCTGCATGTTGATCTTGAGATCCGTCATGGAACCCTCCGGAAACGGGTCCGTCCCTGCTACGCGAGGGCGGGGCCTCGAGCGTATCGGCAGGACGGACCGGGTGAATCAGTCGCGCGGACGGCCGCGCAAGATGGCCCCGATCAGGACCAGGAAGACGATCGCGCCCACCGCGAAGAAGCCGAAGGCGCGGGTCAGGCTGTGATGCTCCACCGTGACGGTGGTCTGGTCGGCCCAGGCATCCGCATCCGCGGCGCGCAGGCGGAACCGGTACTCGCCATCGGGCAGTCCGCTGATGACGGTGCTGGTATCACCGCCCTGGTAGATCACGCGGGCATCCGCGTGATCCGGCCCCGAGGCCTGCTCCAGCACCACCGCCGCATCCGCCTCCCAGGCGAGGGTGAACCCGCCATCGGTGGCGCGCTCCGGCGGGGCGTCGAATGCCGGCTGGGCGCCCGCCGCAAGCGGCAGGAAGAACAGAATCGGCAGGAGGGAACGAAGGATGCGCATCGGAACCTCCGGACGGGCCCGGGCTCAGGCCTTGCCGTCGAACGGTTGCAGCCCGGCCCGAGGCTCGGTGGTGTTCATCGCCTCGACCAGCAGGTCGAGGTTCTGGTCGAGTTCCTCCAGACACCCCTTCGGCAGCGACTGCAGGGCCCGGTTCAGTTCGCCTTGCGGCGCGGCCGGGGCCTGGTCCAGCAGTTCGAGGCCGGCATCGGTGACATAGAGCCGCACGATGCGCTGGTCCTTTTCCGGACGGCGGCGCTCGATCAGCCCGCGGTGCTCCAGCTTGTCCAGCAGGTTGGAGGTCGTGGAGGCATGCACCGAGAGCCGACGCGACAGGTCGCTGACGTTAAGCCCCGGCGTGCGCTGCAGCTCCCACAGGGCCCACAGCTGCGAGGCGCTGATCCCACAGGCCCGCTCGACCGTGCGCGAGTGCCCCTGCAGCGCGCGGATGATCACCCGCAACTGGCGGATCACCGAACGCGCCAGATCCGGCTCGCCACTCGTGCCGGCGGCGGCACCGGATTCGTTGTCGTGTGCCTGGGGCACGGCCTGGGTGGATGTCATCAAAACTTCCCGCAATTGAATCACTCGTTTAGTTATTTTTGTACAAAAATAGTTCCATTGCAACTTACGCACCGGCTGGCGAAATCCCGCCATGGGCTCTAAACAAGTGGATTGGGGAGCCTGCCCCAGCCAGAAGGCCGCCCCGGTAGGCCGGGCGCCGGTCGGCTGAAGGCCCTCGCGCGAGAAAAGGAACACGGGGCGGGTGTCGTGGTCACACCACAGTGCGCCGGGGCTGCGTATCGTGTTTACAACGCATCGGCCCGCGTGGTCCGCAGACCACCGGTTGCAGCCCGGGACACGCCGTGCACTTCGTGTCCGCCCGGTAAGGCCACTGGCGACACCCGAACCGCCTGACCAGAAGAGGAATCGCAATGAAGAAGACGATGAGCTGGACCCTGGCACCCCTGTCCGGTGCCGTTGCCCTGGCCCTGTTCCTGGGCCCGAATGCCGCCGCCGCCGAATACGACAGCATCCAGGTCGGCAACCTGTCGATCGGCGGCGCCCTGCGCGCCAACTACACCGTAGGTGACTACGAAGGCGACCGACGTGACTGGGACAAGGGCGGCGACTTTCTGCTTGATACCGCACGCATCAATCTCGATTACGAGAACGGCCCCTGGCTCGGCAAGTTCGAGTATCGCTGGTATAACGACGCTGCCAGCTCTTACAACATGCTGCACACCGGCTGGGTTGGTTATCGTTTTGAAAACGAAAGCCAGCTAGAGGTAGGTGTAACCCGTGCACCGTTCGGGCCGGGAGCTTACGGGGTCTCGCAAAGCTGGTTCTTCGACCAGCATTACTACGTCGGTCTTTCCGACAATATGAACCTCGGCGTCAAGTACACGATGCCGATGGGCGACTGGACCTGGGACGTTGCCTACTTCTACTCGGATGCCGGCTCCTACTCTGGCAACAACTCCGATGACAGCGCCCGATACTCTTACGATGTGGTCGACGAGACCGGGACAGGCTTCGAGGAACGAAACCAAGTCAATTTCCGCGGGATCTACAGTATTCCCAACACTGATCACGAGGTCGGTTTCTCGGCCCAGTACGGCGAACTGAAGAGCAATGGCCCGCAAAGCGACGGCGACATGTTCGCTGTCTCGGGCCACGCAGTTAACCGCTTTGGCAACTGGACCCTTGCCAGTCAACTGTCTTACTACAAGTACGACGTAGACGAGCATGATCTTCTAGATGTAGGTGGAGACGTCTTCCGAAGTGACAAACTCGTGCAGTTTGGAGCCTACGACTACTGGAATGAAGTTGCGGCGGAAGCCTGGGTTCCGGCGATCTCGGCCAGCTACTACCACGAGACGCCAAACATCCCTTGGCTGGACTACGTGATCCCGTACGCCGAATATAGCTCGGTAGTGAAGCGCGAAAGTGACTTCAACAACAGCGACCTGTTGGTCCTGGGCGCCGCTTGGGCTCGTGGGAACTGGTACATCTACACCGACCTCGCTTACTCCAACGGCAACGGCTTCGTTGGTGGCGATACGCCTTACGGCGAGCAGCTTGGTGCCAACAGGACCGATGACTGGGAAACCCGTATCAACATCAACTTCGGGTATTACTTCTAGGACCCAAGCACACGACGGCCGCCACTCGGCGGCCCGCTGGCATCACTCGAGCCCGCATCCACGGATGCGGGCTTTTTGCTGTCCGGCACCGAGGCGCTCGGCCGGCTATTCGCGGGCGGGGGATTCCGCCACATCCGGGCGGCCGGGCTGGGGCATGTGGTCGGGATTGGCCCAGCGCATCAGGGCGAAGGCGAGCAGGATGGTGGGGATGCCGATCAGGGCGGAGCTGGCGAAGAACCAGACCCAGCCGATGTGCTCGGCGAGTACGCCGGTGAAGCCGGCGAGGAACTGGCCGGGCAGCGTCATGATGGAGCTGAACAGGGCGTACTGGGTGGCGGTGTAGGCGCTGTTGGTGAGGCTGGAGAGGTAGGCGATGAACACCGAGATCGCCATGCCACCGGAGAGATTGTCGGCCATGATCGCGAACACCAGGCCATAGGTCTCCGGCCCCAGGGTCGCCAGCCAGGAGAAGGTCAGGTTGGTCAGCGGGGCCAGGATCGCCGTCGCGATCAGCATGCGCATGATGCCGAAGCGCACCACCAGCAGGCCGCCGAGGGCCGCGCCGGTCAGGGTCATGGCCAGGCCGAAGGCGGCGGCGATGTTGGCGATCTCGTCCTTGGTGAAGCCGATGTCCAGATAGAACGGATTAGCCATTACGCCCATGAAGATATCGCTGATGCGGAACACGGCGATGAAGGCGATCACCACCAGGGCGATCTTCCCGAAGCGCTGCCAGAATTCGACGAACGGGCAGATCACCGCGCCGATGAACCAGGCCTTCAGGCCGCGCCACCAGCCCGTATCGGAGGTGTTGTTGAGGTAGTGGACCACGCGGTCCTCGAGTCGGGCCGTGGCGGAGTCGCGCCGGGCCACCTCGGGCTCACGGACGATCAGCGTGCAGACGACGCCCACCAGCATCAGGGCGGCCATCGCGCCGTAGGAGAGGCTCCAGCTGCCGATCGCGGCGATATGCAGTGCCCCGGCTCCAGCGGTCAGTAGGGCCACGCGATAGCCGAACACGTAGGCGGCGGCCATCGCGCCCTGGCGCTCCTGGCTGACGGCCTCGATACGGTAGGCATCGATGGCGATGTCCTGGGTCGCGGCGCCGAAGGCCGTGAGTACGGCCCAGACGGCCACCAGCCAGAGCTGCTCCGTCGGGTCGGTCAGGGCGATCCCGGCCAGGCCCAGGATGATTACGGCCTGGGCGAACAGCATCCAGGCACGGCGACGCCCGAACACTCGGGTCAGGACCGGCAGGGCGAGGCGGTCGACCACCGGGGCCCAGAACACCTTGATGCTGTAGGCCATGCCGACCCAGGAGAGGAAGCCGATGGAGGCCAGCTCCACACCAAGGTCGCGCAGCCAGGCTGTGAAGGTGCCGCCGGTCAGCAGCAGCGGCAAGCCCGCGGCAAAGCCGAGGAACAGCATGCCGATGACCCGCGGATGGCGGTAGACCGCCAGGGCCGCGCGCCAGTCGCGGCGCGGGGGCCGTTGCGCTTCGGCGGCGTCGGTCATGCGCGGCACAGGCCCCGGTCAGGGCTGGTAGTCATAGTCGATCCAGAACGGCGCGTGGTCGGAGAAGCGGTCGTCGGTGTGGATGTACGGATCGCGCGCGGTGGCGGCAATGCCCGGGGTGGCGATCTGGTAGTCGATCCGCCAGCCCACGTTCTTCGCCCAGGCCTGTCCGCGGTTGGACCACCAGGTGTACTGCTCGGGGCGCCCGTCCAGCCGGCGGAACACGTCGACCATGCCGATCTCGTCGAACAGGTGGTCCAGCCAGGCCCGCTCCTCCGGCAGGAAGCCGGAGTTCTTGCGGTTGGACTTGTAGTTGGTGAGGTCGATCTCCTTGTGGGCGATGTTCCAGTCGCCGCAGATGACCCATTCACGCCCGTCCTGCATGCGTTCCGCCAGCCAGGGGCGGAAGAACTCGAGGAAGCGCCACTTGGAGTCCTGGCGGTGGTCGCCCGAGGAACCCGAGGGCAGATACAGCGAGAGCACCGACAGGTTGCCGAACCGCATCTCGGCATAGCGGCCCTCGTTGTCGGCCTCCTCGAAGCCGATGCGGGTCACGACTTCGTCCGGCTGGCGTCGGCTGTACAGCGCCACGCCGCTGTAGCCGGGCTTCACGGCGTCGACATAGACGCTGTGGTAGCCGGGTGGATGGAACGGCTCGCCCTGGATCTGATGGATCTGGGCCTTGGTCTCCTGGATGCAGACCACATCGGCCTCGGTGGACGGGAGCCAGTCGAAGAAACCCTTGCGGGCGGCGGCACGGATGCCGTTGGCGTTCATCGAGAGTATGCGCATGGCGGGGAACAATACCCGTGCGCGCGGGCGCGGAAAAGGCCCCGGGACCGCACGGATGCCGGATCCGCAAGCGGGTGTGTCAAAATACGGCGTTTCACGACCGGAGCCGCCCCGATGACCGCCCACGCCTTTCTGGAATACGCCCTGCAACGCGATGTCCTGCGCTTTGGCGAGTTCACACTGAAGTCCGGACGGGTGAGCCCGTACTTCTTCAACGCGGGGCTGTTCAATCGCGGCTCGGACCTGGCGCGGCTGGGCGAGTTCTACGCGCAGGCGATCAGGGATTCCGGTATCGAGTTCGACCTGGTGTTCGGCCCGGCCTACAAGGGCATTCCGCTGGCCGCCGCGGTCACCGAGGCGCTTTATCGCGACCACGGCATGGACCGCCCCTGGGCCTTCAACCGCAAGGAGGCCAAGGACCACGGCGAGGGCGGCAACATCGTCGGCGCCCCGCTGGAGGGTCGGGTGCTGATCGTGGACGACGTGATTACCGCCGGCACCGCGATCCGGGAATCGGTGGACCTGATCCGGGCCGCCGGGGCCACCCCGGTCGGCGTGGCGATCGCTCTGGACCGCGAGGAGCGCGGCCGCGGCGAGCGCTCCGCGATCCAGGAGGTCGAGGCCGATCTGGGCCTGCAGGTGGTGCGCGTCGCCCGGCTGGGCGACCTGGTCCGCATGCTCGAGGAGACCGGCCGCGCGCCGGAACACCTGGAGGCCCTGCGCGCCTACCGCGCCGAGTACGGCGTTTAGGGAGACGCGCACCACCGCTTCAGCGTCCACCTCCGTCATTGCGAGGAGGTGCAGCCGACGAAGCAATCTCCCAGCGCGGTAGAAAGCCGCCGGCCCGCCCCACCCGTCGGTGGCTCCGGCCGGCGGTTACTCGCTTCGCTCGCCCCGCGGCCGTTCAACGCAGCCTTTCCGCTTCGACGGCGGCGGTCCTCACAAGGACGGGTGCGGATGAGCCCGCAGAACGGGCTACAGGAGCTCGGTGTCGTCGTGCGAGTACGCCGGCGAGCAGCTGCACAGGATATGCAGGGGCTCGGCGCCGGTGTTGCGGATGTTATGCGGCGTGCCGGGCGCGATGCAGACCGTGTCACCCACCGTCACCGGGAAGGTCGCCTCACCCAGGCGCATCTCGCCCTGGCCACGGGTGACGTGATAGAGCTCCTCGGTGCGCGCGTGGCGATGCAGGCGCGTGATCGCACCGGGCTCGACCACGGCCTCGGCCAGGCTCTGGGCGGCGTTGCCGTGCACATCGGGGTGCATCAGCTCGCGGATCTCGGAGCCGTCCTTGGTGTCATAGGCCAGGATGTCGGCGTAGCGCGTATGCATCATCGGGCTCACGCGGACTCCGGCACTTCCTCGAGCAGCAGGCTCTGGCCACCCATCGCGGCGGGCTTGGGCACCCCCATCAGTTCCAGCACAGTCGGGGCGACATCGGCCAGGCCGCCGCCGGTGCGCAGGCGCCAGCGCTGGGAGTCGGTGATCATGCACATCACCGGGTAGATGGTGTGCTGGGTATGCGGGGCGCCGGTCACCGGGTCGACGTATTCGTCGCAGTTGCCGTGGTCGGCGGTCACGATCGCGGAGTATTCCAGCTCCCGCGCGGCGTCCAGGACCCGACCGACCTCCTGGTCCAGGGTCTGGACCGCCTGGATCAGCGCCTCGCGCTTGGCGGTGTGTCCGACCATGTCGCCGTTGGCGAAGTTGACCAGAATGAACCCGTAGCGCCCGCTCTGCATCGCCTGGATGGTCTCGTCGGCCACCTCCTTGGCGCTCATCTCCGGCTGCTCGTCGTAGGTATCCACGGACGGCGAGGGGACCATCACCCGCTGCTCGCCTGCGTAGGGTTCTTCCTTGCCGCCGTTGAAGAAGAAGGTCACGTGGGCGTATTTCTCGGTCTCGGCGCAATGGAACTGCGGGATACCGGCGGAGGCGATGGTACTGCCCAGGGTGGTCGACGGGCGCTCCGGGGGGAAGGCAATCGGTGACAGGAAGCGCGGGTCGTACTCGGTCAGGCAGGTTTCCGCCACGGGGTGGAAGTCGCCGCGGTCGAAGCCGTCGAAGTCGTCCATGCCCAGGGCGGCGGTGAGCTGACGCGGGCGGTCGTTGCGGAAGTTGAACAGCACGCAGACCGCGTCCTCGCCCAGCGGGGCGCCGCCGTTGATGATGCGCGGATTGATGAATTCGTCGTCCTCGCCGGCCGCGTAGGCGGCCTCGATGGCCTCGCGGGCGGAACCGGCGGGCTCGCCCTCGGCATAGGCGATGGCACGGAAGGCCTTCTCGGTGCGCTTCCAGCGCTTGTCACGGTCCATTGCGTAATAGCGCCCGCAAACCGTGGCGATGGCGCCGCCGGCGTTGGCCAGTTCTTCCTCCAGCGGGTCGAGGTAGTTCAGCGCCGAGCGCGGGGCGGTGTCGCGGCCGTCGGTGATCATGTGCACCATCGGCCGCGCGCCCTCGCGCTGGCAGATCTCGACCAGGGCGCGCAGATGGCGGATGTGCGAGTGCACGCCTCCATCGGAGACCAGGCCGATCAGGTGCAGGGGCAGGTCGTTGTTGGCGGCCGCCCGGGCGGCGCTGACCAGGGCGTCGTTCTCGTAGAAGCTGCCGTCGGCGATGGAGTCGTCGATGCGCACCAGGTCCTGGTTGATCACGGTCCCCGCGCCCAGCGTCAGGTGCCCCACCTCGGAGTTGCCCATCTGCCCGTCCGGCAGCCCGACCGCGCGGCCACAGGCATCCAGCGTGGTGTGCGTATGGGTCGAGAGATACTCGTCGAGACGCGGGGTGTCGGCCTCGGCGTAGGCATTGTTCAGCTTGGAGGGGTTCACGCCGACTCCGTCCATCACGATCAGCAGGACAGGGCGGCGGGGGGTGGAACGCGGATCGGCCATCGCGGGATCATTACCTGGGTCAATGGGTTACCCGGGTATTTTAGCAACTTCCGATGCTTGGCGGGGCGCCGGGCCGCACAAATCGCGGGCGCCCCGGCCGGTTCAGCGATCGCGCTGCGTGTCATCCGCCTCGGTTGAGGCGTCCCCGGGGTCCGAATCGGCGCCGGGCGGGGTGTCGTCGCCCGCCGTGCCGGAGACCGCCGGTTGCTCTCCAGAGCCGGCGGGCGTGCCCCCGGAATCGCGGGCGGCCCGCTGACGGCGCAGTTCAGCCTGCTCTTCCTCGATGCGGTCCAGCTCGGCATCCATTTCGTCATCGGTCAGCGGGGTGTACCCGGTACGCGCGGCCGCCGTGGCACTTTCGCCCGCCCCGGCGGCGGTCCCGGTCGTCCCGGATGCCGTCGCCGCCGAACTCGCCGCGGCCGTCTTGCGCGATCCGCCGCCGCTGCCGCCACCCCGCGGCTTGCCACCGCCCGGGCCGTCATCATCCGGGCCGTCGTCGTCGCCCGTGTCCGCGTCACCGCCCGCGCCAGCGCGCCGTTCGGCCTTCTTGCGCTCCATGATCCGCGACAGGATCAGGCCGATCTCGAACAGCAGCCACATCGGCAGCGCCAGCAGGGTCTGCGAGATGATATCCGGCGGGGTGAGCACCATCCCCACCAGGAACACCCCGACGATTACGTAGGGGCGCTTCTGCGCCAGCTTGGCCGGGGTGGTCGCCCCCATGGAGACGAGCAGGATGGTCGCCACCGGCACCTCGAAGGCAATGCCGAAGGCGATGAACAGCATGATGACGAACGACAGGTAGCGCGAGATGTCGGTCATCACCGACACGCCCTCGGGGGCGGTGGCGGTGAAGAACGCGAAGATCAGCGGGAACACCACGAAATAGGCGAATGCCATCCCGAGGTAGAACAGCATGGTGGACGAGGCCACCAGCGGCAGCGCCATGCTCTTTTCGTGGGCGTACAGGCCCGGGGCCACGAAGGACCAGACCTGGTACAGCAGGTACGGGATGCTGAGGACCACGGCCAGCAGCAGGGTCAGCTTGAACGGGATCAGGAACGGCGCGGCCACGTCGATCGCGATCATGCTGGTGCCTTCCGGCAGGTGCTGCATCAGCGGGTCGGCCAGCCAGGTGTAGATCGGGTTGGCGAACGGGAACAGGATCAGGAACACCACCAGGATGGCAATGAACATCCTGAGGATGCGGTCCCGCAGCTCGATCAGATGCGTGAGCAGGGTCTCGGTGGCTTCCGGACTCGGCTCGACCCCCGGTTTGGTCTTGCTCATGAGTGCTTGTCAGGGGTCTGGTCGTCGTGAGTGGTGTCGGTCGTCGAGTCCCGTGCCGGGCGCGAGCCCTCGTCCGCGGGATCCGGGGTCCGGCGTTCGCGCACCGCCGGCTTCTTGCGCTCCGGACGCGGCCCGTCGGCCGCCCGTGCCTTCTGCTCGGCGGCCAACGCCGGGTCGTCGGTCATCAGATTGCCGTCCAGATCGCCCTGCGTGGGCACCCGGCGCACCTCGGTCGGTTCGTCGGCTTCGGCGTCGGTATCCGGCGTTTCAGCGTCGCCACCGCGCACCGCCGCGTCGGGGCTGCGCATCGAGGGCTTGTCGCGCACCGCCGGCTTGGCCGGCTTCTTCTCGGCCAGCGCCTTCTGCTCGGAGTCCGAGAGGTGCTTGCCGGTCTTCGGCTGACCCTCGATGTCCTCCCGCAGACCGCGCTCGGTGTCCTCGAACTCCTCGCGCAGGCTGGTCTCGGTCTCGTCCATCATGTTCTTGAGCTGGCGGATCTCGCGATCCTGGCTCTTCAGCATCTTGCGCAGCTCGTCGGTCTGCAGCTCCTGCTCGAAATCCGAGCGCACGCTGTGGACGAAACGCCGGGTCTTGCCCACCCAGCGCCCGATCTCGCGCGCAAGCCCGGGCAGCCGCTCCGGCCCGACGACCAGCAGCGCCACCAGCACGATGATGATGATTTCCCAGAAGCCGATATCGAACATGGACTACCGCCGTTCGAGCCGGGCCACCGCGCCGGGCGCGAGGCTCAGGACTTCTTGTCCGATTGCGAGGCGTCGGAATCCTTTTCGCTGCTCTTTTTGACCTCGGCGTCGACCACGCGACCCTTGTCGTCGGTCTGGTCCTCGACCTCGCGCGTCTCGCCGTCTTCGCCTTCCTTCTTCTCTTCGGCGTCGGGGTCCTTGACCGCCTGGCGGAAGTTCTTCATCGCCGAACCGATATCCCCCCCCATGTTGCGCAGCTTCTTGGTGCCGAACAGCAACACGACGATGAGCAGGATAATGAGGAGCTGCCAAATACTGATACCACCGATACCCATGGATTCTGTCTCCGGTAAAACAACTTTTGGGTAGCCTGAACGGCGCCAGGCCCATAATCAACTGTGCGGCACGCCGGGTCATGTACATGCTCGCGCCCGGATTGCTCTGGCACACGGACCCGACACGGTGACCGCAGTGTAGCCGGGCAACATGAACGAACGCTTTACCGGAGCCAGTCAAAGGCCGCCGGGAGATCATCAGTGATCGGAGCGACGTCCACTCGTTTCGCGCGCGGCCTTCTCCGCGACACCCGACAGGCCGAAACGTCGCGCCAGTTCGTCGAGGACATCGTCCGGGTGCCGGCCGCGCGCCGCGAGCACCACCAGAGCATGAAACCACAGGTCGGCCATTTCCGACACCAGGGCGTCGGTATCATCGTTCTTCGCGGCGATCAGGGTCTCCGCCGATTCCTCGCCCAGTTTCTTCAGCATCTCGTCCAGGCCGCGCGCGTGGAGCTTCGCCACATAGGACTGCTCCGGGTCGGCCTGACGGCGCTGCTCGATGACCTCGGCCAGTGCGGCGAGCACCTCGGCGCCGGCGGGATGGTTGGGCGCGGACTCGGTCATTGCGTGGCCACCTCGGCATCGTTCGGTCGCACCGGCACACCGGCCGCCGCCATCGCGTCCTTGGCCTCGCCCACGGTGTGCTGGCCGAAATGAAAGATACTGGCCGCCAGCACCGCGTCGGCATGGCCCTCGGTCACGCCCTCCACCAGGTGCTGGAGCTCACCGACGCCGCCGGAGGCGATGACCGGGATGCCCACCGCGTCGCTGACCGCGCGGGTCAGGGCCAGATCGAAGCCGATGCGGGTACCGTCGCGGTCCATGCTGGTCAGCAGGATCTCGCCGGCCCCCAGGGCCTCCATGCGCTGCGCCCACTCGACCACGTCCAGCCCGGTCTCGCGGCGCCCTCCGTGGGTAAAGACCTCCCAGCGCGGTGGCTCATTCCCCGTGCTGACCTGCTTGGCGTCGATCGCGACCACGATGCACTGGCTGCCGACCCAGTCGGCGGCCTCGCGCACCAGCTCCGGGCGGTGCACCGCGGCGGTATTGATGGAGACCTTGTCGGCCCCGGCGTTCAGCAGGCGGCGGATGTCCTCGACCGCGCGCACGCCGCCCCCGACCGTCAGCGGGATGAAGACCTCGCGCGCGACCGCCTCGACCACGTGCAGGATGGTCTCGCGGTCGTCGCTGGAGGCGGTGATGTCGAGAAAGGTGATCTCGTCCGCGCCCTGCGCGTTGTAACGCCGGGCAATCTCCACCGGGTCCCCGGCATCGCGGATGCCGACGAAGTTGACGCCCTTGACCACGCGGCCGGCGTCGACATCCAGGCAGGGGATGATGCGCTTGGCGAGCATCTCAGCTCCCGGCGGCCGCGCGGGCCTCCTCCAGGGTGAAGGCGCCCTCGTACAGGGCCCGGCCGACGATCGCGCCGGTAATACCGTCTTCCTCGCGCGCCGCCAGGTTGCGGATGTCGTCCAGTGAACTGATACCGCCGGAGGCGATCACCGGCACGCGCACGTTGCTCGCCAGGCGTGCGGTGGCCTCCACGTTGGGACCCTTCATCATCCCGTCGCGGGCGATGTCGGTGTAGACGAAGGCCACCACGCCGTCGGCCTCGAAGTGCTGGGCCAGGTCGATCACATCGTGGTGCGAGAGCTTGGACCAGCCATCCACCGCGAGCTTGCCGTCCTTGGCGTCCAGCCCGACGATGATGCGGCCGGGAAACTCCAGGCACAGGTCGTTCACGAAGTGCGGGGCGCTGACCGCGCGGGTGCCGATGATCACGAACTCGACCCCGGCATCGAGATAGGCCTGTACCGTGTCCTCGTCGCGTACGCCACCGCCGATCTGGATCGGCAGGTCGGGGAAGGCCTTCGCGATGGCGTGCACCGCCTGGGCATTGCGCGGCTGGCCGGCGAAGGCGCCGTCCAGGTCCACGATGTGCAGGCGTTCGGCCCCGGCGTCCACCCAGCGCTTCGCCATCTCCACCGGGTCCTCGCCGAACACGGTGGAATCGTCCATGTTCCCCTGGCGCAGGCGAACGCACTTGCCTTCCTTCAGATCGATTGCGGGGATGACCAGCATCTTCGACTCCTCACGACGCGCCGGGACCGTCTCCGTCCCAGCGCAGAAAATTGTGCAGCAGGCGCAGCCCGCAGGCAGCGCTCTTCTCCGGGTGGCACTGCATGGTGAACAACGAGCCCCGTGCCAGTGCCGAGGCAAAGGTCTCGCCATAATCGGTGCGCCCGGCCACATCCGCCTCGCGCTCGGGCTGCACCCGGTAGCTGTGGACAAAGTAGAACCAGGGGGTCTCGGGCAGACCGTGCCACAGGGGGTGCTCGCGCGCCGGCAGCACGCGGTTCCACCCCATGTGGGGGATCTTCAGGCGGCGGCCATCCGCACCCTCCATCGCAGGGAAGCGCGCCACCCGGCCCGGCAGGATGCCCAGCAGGTCGACCCCGCCGCTCTCCTCGCTGGTGTCCATCAGGATCTGCTGGCCCAGGCACAGGCCGAGGAAGGGCCGGTCCGCCGCCAGTTCCGGCAGCAGCCGGTCCAGGCCGCGCCCGGCCAGCGCCTGCATGGCATCCCCCGCCGCACCCTGGCCGGGGAACACCAGGCGGTCCGCCTCGCGCAGGGTCTCGGACTCGTCCGTGAGCAGCACACGCTGATCGGCCGCGGCCTCGTGCTCCAGCGCACGCACGACCGAGTGCAGATTGCCCATGCCGTAATCGATGACGGCAACAGTTTCCATGGCCGGGTCTCGTCCCTTGTCCGTTACAGGGTTCCCTTGGTGGACGGCATCATGCCCGCCGAGCGCGGATCCATTTCCGCCGCCACGCGCAGTGCACGTCCGAAGGCCTTGAAGATGGTCTCGGCGACATGGTGGGCATTGTCACCACGCAGACAGTCGATATGCAGGGTCATCCAGCCGTGGTTGACCAGGCCCTGGAAGAACTCGTGGAACAGGTCGACATCGAATTCGCCGATGTGCGAGCGGCGGAAGTCGGCGTGCATCTCCAGCCCCGGGCGCCCGGAAAAGTCGATCACCACGCGCGACAGGGCCTCGTCCAGCGGGACGTAGGCATGGCCGTAGCGGCGGATGCCCTTCTTGTCGCCCAGCGCCTGCGCCAGCGCCTGGCCCAGGGTGATGCCGATGTCCTCCACCGTGTGGTGGGCATCGATATGCAGATCGCCCTCGGCACGCACGTCGAGATCGACCAGGCCGTGGCGGGCAACCTGATCCAGCATGTGATCGAGGAACGGGATGCCTGTCTCGAGGCGGCTCTGCCCGGTGCCGTCGAGGTTCAGCTCGATGGCGATGCGGGTCTCCAGGGTGTCGCGGCGGACGGATGCGGTGCGTTCAGTCATGTTCCGGTTCAGGCACGATAAAACGCCAGTGTAGCAAGGCTGGCCCGCGCCCGGTATGACTGCGGGACTTATCCGCGCGACCCCAGCTTCGGGCCGACCAGCAAGGCCTCGGGGACAGCCTCCTGGATGGCGCAGGGCAGTTCGCTGCAGATCCCCGGCCGCGCGCTCAGCGAGACCCACAGCGTGTTCAGCTTCAGGTTCAGCTCGACGAACGCGATATCGGCCCCGTAGCCATGGAGGACCCGCTCGATGGCCAGCGCCCGGGCGTGGATCTCGGCGCGCGGGCGCTGGCGCAGACCGGGGATCAGCATCATGAAGTCCGCCAGCCGACGGCCTTCGGCGTCGCGCCGCGGCAGGCGCTGCCACAGGGGCTGGTGGGGTTCGAGGAGCAGGGCCGGGCGCAGCGCGGGTTCAGCATCCGGGTTTCGCGGCGGGGAATGGGGTGGCATGGCTCGTCGCTCGGCATGGGCCTGTCTGGAGTGTAGGCCAGAAAGGCCGGGGTGCGACGGGCCGAACCCGGGCACAAAAAAAGCCGGGGCAAGCCCCGGCTTTGATTCAAGAGCATGAATGCTCCTGATTACCGCACTTCGACCTCGGTCGAGTCGGATTCACCCTGGTTGTCCGTCCAGGAGATGGACACAGTGTCGCCAGAGGCGCCGTCGATCTCGGTCTGCAGGAACGGGTTGCGGGAGACGGTGTAGTTCCAGTTGGCGGTGACGACGGTGGTGCCGTTACGCGCAATTTCCACAGTCTCGATGAAGTGCGGGCCACCGTCATCGTCGGGGACCAGCATGTCGTGGCTCATCAGCGCACGGATATTGATAACGCCGTTGCTTTCCTGGGCGCGAACTCGAATAGACATATCTTAAACCTCCAGTAGTGTTCGGATCAGCGGTTCGGGGTCGGCGTTAGCCGCCGCAGCCACCAACCGTGACCTTCACTTCTTGAACCGTCTTGTACCAGGTGTCGCCGGACTTCACGGCGGCGACCACGTTGGAGGACTCGCCCATGCGGATACGGCCGGAGACGTTCGCATGCGCGCCATCACCCAGGACGTAGTGGGCGGTCAGCGGCTGGTTGTTCAGCTCGACGAACACGGCCATTTCGGTCACGTTGTCCAGGCTGGACTCGATGGACACCGGGACCACGGCGCCATTCTCGGCGATTTCCGGGGCGCTCAGGGTGACGTCACCGTCAGCGATGTCGCTGGAACCGGTCACCGCTTCAAAGGCGGCTTCCAGACCTTCGGCGGCGAAGGCTTCGGACGGCCAGGCGGCAAGCAGCTTGCTCGGGGCGAGCAGACCGGCCCCGACGGCGACACCGACAGTACCGGCGGCGAGAGTGCCTTTCAGGAAGACACGGCGCTTGGTGCTAATCATGGATGATCTCCTCTCATCTTGTGGGTCAGTTCCGGATAATCCGGGACGTCTTCGCGGTGAACCGCTGTGACGCCTGTTGCTTTGGACGGCGACCTGCAGGGGTCTATTCCCTGCGGACCGGAATCCGCCCCCTGACCAGCTTCAGTGGTCTTTTTGCTGGTCTCGCAGATGCATCGTCCCAAACCTCGCTGAATCATTGATGAACGAATCATCGCGATTCGAAATCGGGTGAATTTCATCGGGATGCAACGGCCTGTCAGGGGCCCTGGCACCTGAAGCCAGCGGCGTATCAATGGCACACTATCGCCTTTCCATGCAACGTAGACCCCGGACCCGACCATGTTTTCCTGCAAGGCCCAATGGCTGTTGATCGCCGTGATCGTCGTACTCGGCACGATGCAGATGCTCGCCTCCTGCGGCCAGAAGGGCGATCTCTACCTGCCCGATGACGAGGAAGCCGAGGAGCACAACCCGCAATGATCCCGCTGAAGGACCACTAGATGGACTATTTCGACTACCACGGCGACACGCTGTTCTGTGAGGGTGTGGCCCTGGACGGCCTGGCCGAACTGGTCGGCACCCCGGCCTACGTGTATTCCCGTGCCACGCTGGAGCGCCACTATCGCGCGTTCAGCGAGGCGCTGATCGGGACCCCGCACCAGGTCTGCTTCGCGGTGAAGGCGAACTCCGCGCTGGGGGTGCTGAACGTGCTCGCGCGCCTGGGCGCCGGCTTCGACATCGTCTCCGGCGGCGAACTGGAACGCGTGCTGCGCGCCGGCGGCGACCCGGCGAAGATCGTGTTCTCCGGCGTCGGCAAGACCGCCGCCGAGATGCGCCGCGCGCTGGAGGTCGGCATCCACTGTTTCAACGTCGAGTCCGCGCCGGAGCTGGAGCGGCTGGAGACGGTCGCGGCAGAGCTCGGCATTCAGGCCCCGGTGTCGATCCGGGTGAACCCGGACGTCGATGCCGAGACCCACCCCTACATCGCCACCGGGCTGCGCGAGAACAAGTTCGGTGTGGCGATCGAGGAGGCGCCGGCGCTGTATGCCCGGGTGCGTGACAGCCAGCACCTGGCGGCCACCGGCGTCGACTTCCACATCGGCTCGCAGCTGACCCGCATTGATCCGTTCACCGATGCCCTCAAGCGTGTGCTGGCGCTGGTGGATCAGCTGGCCGAGGACGGCGTCACACTCGAACACATCGATGTCGGCGGTGGCCTGGGCGTGCGCTACCGCGACGAGACGCCGCCGGAGCCCGATGTCTGGGCCAGCGCCCTGCGCGAGGTGCTGGGCGAACGAAGCCTGAAGGTGCTGCTGGAGCCGGGCCGCGCCATCGCGGCGAACGCCGGCGTGTTCCTGACCCGGGTGGAATACCTCAAGCACACCGAGGCGCATGACTTCGCGATCGTCGACGGCGCGATGAACGACCTGCTGCGCCCGGCGCTGTACGGCGCCTGGCAGGAGATCGTGCCGGTGGTACAGCGCGACGACACGGCGACGCGGACCTACGACATCGTCGGCCCGGTCTGCGAGACCGGCGACTTCCTCGGCCGCGAGCGCGAACTGGCGCTGGCCGCCGGTGACCTGCTCGCGGTGCGCTCTGCCGGGGCCTACGGCTATGTGATGGCCGGCAATTACAACTCGCGGCCGCGCCCGCCGGAGGTGATGGTCGACGGCGACCACTTCCAGATCATCAACCGCCGCGAGCAGGTGGATCACCTGATGATGCGCGAGAGCATGCTGCCCCAGGATTCTGAAGACGTGGACCCGGATGACACGGACCCGCCCGGGAGCGTGGCCCCGTGATCCCGCGCCAGCCCGAACCGGAGCTGATGCTGGAGCCTGCGCAGGCACGCGCCTACGCCGAGGCCGACTTCGCCGCCCCGCACGAGGGCTTCGTGGATGCCTTCGCCGAGGTCTTCCCGGGCCCGGTGACCGGGCCGGTGCTGGATCTCGGCTGTGGCCCGGGTGACGTCTCGCTGCGCTTCGCCGCGCGCTACCCCGACTGCGAGGTGGACGGCCTCGACGGCGCGCCCGCGATGCTGGCCGCCGGCGACGCCCTGATGGCCGGTCACCCGGCCGCGCGGCGGGTTCATCTGGCCGAGGGCTGCCTGCCCGAGGCCCGCGGCCCGCGTGCCCCGTATGCCACGATCATCAGCAACTCCCTGCTGCATCACCTGCACGACCCCGCGGTGCTGTGGCAGGCGATCCGCCGCGACGGGGCACCGGGGGCAGCGGTATTCGTGATGGACCTGCGCCGCCCGGACTCGACCGAGTCCGTCCAGGCCCTGGTCGCGCAGTACGCAGCCGATGACCCGGACGTCCTGCGGCGCGACTTCGAGCACTCCCTGCACGCCGCCTTCACGCCCGAGGAGGTGCGCGCGCAGCTGGCCGCCGCCGGCCTCGACGGTTTTACCGTCCACGTCACGTCGGACCGCCACATGATCATTTTCGGTCACCTGCCGGGGCACCGCTGATGCGTCTCGAATTCACCAAGATGCACGGGCTGGGCAACGATTTCGTGGTGATCGATGGCATCCGCCAGTCGGTCCGGCTGGACGCATCGACGCTGCGCCATCTCGCGGATCGCCACTTCGGCATCGGCTGCGACCAGGTGCTGCTGGTGGAGGCGCCGAGCGATCCGGCGCAGGCACTGTTCCGCTACCGCATCTTCAATGCCGACGGCTCCGAGGTGGAGCAGTGCGGCAACGGGGCGCGCTGCTTCGCCCGCTTCGTGCGCGAGCAGGGCCTGACCGAGGCCCGCGAGATCCCGGTCGAGACCCTGGGCGGGCGCATCGTGCTGCATGTCGAGGACGACGAGCGGGTGCGCGTGGACATGGGCCGACCCGAGTTCGCGCCGGCGCGCATCCCGCTGGTCGCCGAGGCCGAGGCCGACGCCTACACCCTGGACGTACAGGGCCACTCGATCACCCTCGGCGCGGTGTCCATGGGCAACCCCCATGCGGTGATCCTGGTCGACGACGTCGCGCGCGCCCCGGTGGCCGAGATCGGCCCGATCATCGAACGCCACGAGAGCTTCCCGCGGCGCGTCAACGTCGGCTTCGCCGCGCTGCGCGACCGCGGCCATGTCGACCTGCGGGTATTCGAGCGCGGGGTCGGCGAGACGCTGGCCTGTGGCAGTGGCGCGGCCGCCGCGATGGCCGTGCTGCGCCGCCGCGGACTGGTCGACGATGACGTCGAGGTGGCCCTGCCGGGCGGGACCCTTGTGCTAAGCTGGGACGGACAGGCCGAGGCACCGGTTTGGCTGACCGGGCCGGCCACCACGGTATTCAACGGCTGGATCGATCTATGACTGGGCAATCCTCCAACGCCTCTGCTGCAGAGACCGCGAAGACCCGCTCGCCGAAAAAGAACCCGCAAGCCCCGATCGGCGCCGCCGACGTCGAGGCCTACCTGCGCGCGCACCCGGATTTCTTCCAGGACCACCTGCCGCTGCTGGACATCCTGCGCATCCCCCACCCATCCGGCGGGGCCGTCTCGCTGCTGGAGCGCCAGGTCGCGCTGCTGCGCGAGAAGCACCGCGCGATGGAGCAGCACATGGGCGAGCTGGTCGAGCGCGCCCGCGACAACGAACGCATGGGCCAGCACCTGCACGAACTGGCCAAGACCCTGATGCGCGCCGAAAACCTGGACGCCGTGCTGGCCCTGACCCAGGACGCCCTGCGCAACGAGCTGGGCGCGGAGCGCGTCAGCATCCGCCTGGCGCATCGCAAGGTCGACGACCTGCATGCGCTGGACAAGGGTGAGCTGGGCACCTTCGACCCGCTGTTCAGCCGCGGCAAGGCCCAGTGTGGCCGGGTCCCCGCCGAGATGCTGGATGTACTGTTCGACGATGCCGAGGAGATCGGATCCGCGATCCTGATGCCCCTGGGCGATGATGCCGACCGGATCGGCGTGCTCGGCCTGGCGAGCGAATCCGCGAACCGCTTCCAGCCCGACATGGGCACCTATTTCGTGACCCACATCGGCGACCTGCTGGCCGAGTCGATCCGCTGCCATGTCGAGCGGACCCACGCCGCGGCCTGACCCGGCGACCGGGGACGCGCCCGCGCAGGATGCGGATATCACGGCGTTTCTGGGCCACCTGAGCGACGTTCGCGGCCATTCGCCGCATACCGTCAAGGCCTATCGACGCGACCTGACGCGCCTGCGCAGCCTGCATCACGGCCCCTGGGAGGCGCTCAGGCCGGCCGACATGCGCCGCATCGCCGGGCAACTGGCGCGCCAGGGCCATCACCCGCGCTCCATTCAGCGCTTCCTGTCCGCTGCACGCGGCTTCTTTGCCTACCAGGTGGAACAGCGGCGCATGCCCGCCAACCCGGCGTCCGGCATGCGCGGCCCCCGGGCCGGGCGCGCCCTGCCGCGCGATCTCGATGTCGACCAGACACAGCAGGCCCTGGCTCCGGCCGAGGGCCCGGACCCGACGCTGGCCGCCCGCGACCAGGCGATGCTGGAGCTGCTGTATTCCTCCGGGCTGCGCCTGTCGGAACTGACCGGGCTGGATCTGACCGATCTCGAC
The DNA here is from genome assembly GCF_000381445.1 of Thioalkalivibrio sp. ALE22. Taxonomy (NCBI): domain Bacteria; kingdom Pseudomonadati; phylum Pseudomonadota; class Gammaproteobacteria; order Chromatiales; family Ectothiorhodospiraceae; genus Thioalkalivibrio; species Thioalkalivibrio sp. ALE22. Next base: position 99,742 of record NZ_KB906499.1, on the reverse strand, counting down.
CTGGACGCGGGACTGGTGCGGGTGCTCGGCAAGGGCCGGCGCGAGCGCAGCGTGCCGGTGGGGCGCAAGGCGCGGGAGGCCCTGCGCACCTGGTTGCGGCACCGGGGGGACTGGGCAGCGCCGGACGAGCGGGCGGTCTTCGTCAGCCGTCGCGGCCCGCGCATCGGCAACCGCGCGGTGCAGCGCCGCGTCGCCGAGGCGGGACGCCGCGCCGGGCTGGACGTGCGCCTGCACCCGCACCGGCTGCGCCATGCGTTTGCCAGCCATCTGCTGGAATCCAGCGGCGACCTGCGGGCCATCCAGGAACTTCTCGGCCACGCCAACCTTGAAACCACCCAGATCTATACCCATCTCGACTATCAGCATCTGGCACAGGTGTATGATGCCGCCCATCCGCGGGCCCGCCGGAGAGATTGATCCGGCTGCGATCGCACCCGCCGGGTGAACGATCCCGGGTCGCCGCGACCCAACACCGTGCCCCCCGATACACAGCCGGACAGGAGAACCCCGTGGAACAGTTTCGCGGCACCACCATCGTTTGCGTCCGCAAGGACGGCGCCGTCACCCTCGGGGGCGACGGCCAGGTATCCCTTGGCAACACCGTGATGAAGGGCAACGCGCGCAAGGTGCGCCGGGTCTATCACGACCGCATCCTGGCCGGGTTTGCCGGCGGCACCGCCGATGCCTTCACCCTGTTCGAGCGCTTCGAGGGCATGCTGGAGAAGCACTCCGGCAATATCACCCGGGCTGCGGTGGAGCTGGCCAAGGACTGGCGCACCGACCGCGCCCTGCGCAAGCTGGAGGCCCTGCTGGCCGTGTCCGACCGCGAGAACTCGTTCGTGATCTCGGGGAACGGCGACGTGATCGAGCCGGAGAACGCACTGATCGCGATCGGTTCCGGCGGGCCCTACGCCCAGGCCTCCGCCCAGGCCCTGCTGCAGAACACCGACCTTTCGGCGCGCGAGATCGTGGAGAAGTCCCTGAACATCGCCGCCGACATCTGCGTGTATACCAATCACAACATCACCCTGGAGAGCCTGGACGCGGAGTAACGCGCCAGGCCCCGGACGACCCGATCCGACCAAGGCCCCTTTTGCCATGACCGACATGACCCCCCGCGAGATCGTCCAGGAACTGGACCGCTACATCATCGGCCAGGACGAGGCCAAGCGCTCCGTCGCCATCGCCCTGCGCAACCGCTGGCGCCGGCGCCAGCTGCCGCCGGAGCTGCAGCCCGAGGTCACGCCGAAGAACATCCTGATGATCGGCCCGACCGGTGTCGGCAAGACCGAGATCGCCCGGCGCCTGGCCAAGCTGGCCCGCGCGCCGTTCATCAAGATCGAGGCGACCAAGTTCACCGAGGTCGGCTATGTCGGCCGCGATGTCGAATCGATCATCCGCGACCTGGCCGAGGCCGCGGTCAAGCAGCTGCGCGACGAGGCCATCAAGGAAAACCGCGTCAAGGCCGAGGACGCCGCCGAGGAACGCATCCTCGACGCCCTGCTGCCGCGCCCGCGCAATGCCGGCTTCACCGAGTCCGAGCCGGAGGACGCCGGCAGCGAGACCCGGCAGAAGCTGCGCAAGCGCCTGCGCGAAGGCGACATGGACGAGCGCGAGATCGACATCGAGGTCTCGCAGAACCCGCAGGGTGTGGAGATCATGACACCGCCGGGCATGGAGGAGATGGCCAGTCAGCTGCAGTCGATGTTCCAGAACCTCGGCGGTCAGAAGACCCGCTCGCGGCGGCTCAAGATCGCCGAGGCCCGCAAGCTGCTCATCGAGGAGGAGGCCGCGCGCCTGATCAACGAGGAAGACCTGAAGGAGCGCGCCATCGAGCGGGTGGAGCAAAGCGGCATCGTGTTCCTCGACGAGATCGACAAGGTCGCCAAGGGCAGCGAGAAATCGAGCGGCGGCGAGGTCTCGCGCGAGGGCGTGCAGCGCGACCTGCTGCCGCTGATCGAGGGCACCACCGTGTCCACCAAGCTGGGCATGGTGCGCACCGACCACATCCTGTTCATTGCCTCCGGCGCCTTCCACCTGTCGAAGCCCTCCGACCTGGTGCCGGAGCTGCAGGGGCGGCTGCCCATTCGGGTGGAGCTGGATGCGCTGTCGGCGGACGCCTTCGTGCGCATCCTGACCGAACCCACCGCCTCGCTGACCGAGCAGTACACCGAGCTGATGAAGACCGAAGGCGTGGAGCTGCGCTTCGAGGCGGACGGGGTGCGCCGCCTGGCCGAGATCGCCCATGACGTGAACGCGCGCACCGAGAACATCGGCGCCCGCCGCCTGCACACCGTGCTCGAACGCCTGCTGCAGGACGTCGCCTACCGCGCCCCGGACGTGGACGGCGCCGTGACCGTGGACCGCGAATTCGTCGATCAGCGCCTGGGGGATCTGGTCGAGGACGAGGACCTGTCCCGCTACATCCTCTGACGCCGCGCCGCGCCGTTACTCGGGCGCCCCCGGGCGGTAGGGATCCGGCCAGCCCTCGGGCGGCGGGTGGAAGCGCTTGTAGGCCCAGTTGTACTGTTCGGGGCAGCGCCGCACCAGCGTCTCCACATGGGCGTTGATCGCCGCGGCCGCGCGGGTGAAGTCGCGGTCGGCCACCTCCGGCCCGGCCTCGACCTCGTGATAGCGAAAGCCCCGGCCCCCGGGCAGGCGCTCGGCAAACAGGAAGACCACGTGATCCCCGCGCCCGCGCAGCAGGCGCGGGAGCAGGGTCATGGTCAGGGCCGGGCGGCCGAAGAACGGGGCGTGCTGCCCCGAGGCGCCCTTGGGACTCTGGTCCGGCAGGATGCCGATAATCGCGCCGCGATCGCGGGCCTGCTGGAGGATACGCAGGCCGCTGCGATCGGCCGGGGCCAGCTCGGCGCCGGTGGAGGCCCGGGCCTCGCGCACCCAGCGATCGATCTCCGGCGTCTTGAACGGGCTGTACAGGGTGGCCATGGGCCCGTGGCGGGCGGCGCGCAGACCGGCGAACTCCCAGGATCCGAGATGCGGGGCGCACAGGAACAGGGCCCGGCCGACGGGCCGGTCGCGCAGGCGCGCGTAGTGCGGTGGCTGGACCGCCAGCGCCTCCAGCGTCTCCGGGCGCGCCTGCCACAGCCAGGGGGACTCGGTCAGGGCGCGGCCCATGCCCATCAGGGAACGCCGTCCGACGCGCCGGCGCCAGGCCGGGTCCTTGTCCGGAAAGCACAGCGCCAGGTTGATTCGGGTGATGCGCGCCGAGCGGGTCGGCAGGTACCAGACCAGCGCCCCCACCAGGCCGCCCAGGGCGTGGTTGACCCGCAGCGGGAGGCGCGCGAGCAGACGCAGGCCACCCCCGATCAGGCGATCACGCAGATGCCGACGTCGGGCCATGTTCGGGGGCTTCGGGTTCGATGGTCGCGGATGGCGGCTCGCGCGGGGGAATGCCGCCTTCGGTCATCAGCGGCTTGAGGGTCGTGCGCAGGTTGCGGAACAAGCGCGGGTGCTGCGCCTCCTCCTGCGCCAGGAGCTGTTTCATGTGCTCGCGCTGGGTGGGCATCGCGAAGCAGGCGGGGCAGTTGTCGAGGATCACCGGCAGCCCGGCGGCCTCGGCAAAGTCCCGCGTCTGGCGCTCGCGTACGTAGACCAGCGGGCGGATCACCCGCAGGTCGCCTGCATCGATCGCGTAGTGGGCCTTCATGGTGCGCAACTGGCCGCCGTGGAACGCGCTCATCATGAAGCTCTCGGCGAGATCGTCCAGATGCTGGCCCAGCGCCAGCACGTCGTAGCCGTGTTCCCGCGCGGTGCGATACATCAGGCCGCGCTTCATGCGCGAGCAGAAGGAACAGAACGAGTCGTTGTCCATGTGCGCGTCGGCCAGCTCGGCGATCGGCTCGGACACGAAGTGATAGGGAATGCCGTAGGCGGCGAGATAGTCCATCAGGCGCTGCGGCTCGAAGCCCTCGATCTCCGGATTGATGGTGACCGCGCCGACCTCGAAGTGCACCGGGGCCCGGCGTGCGAGGTTGTGCAGCAGCCACAGCAGGGTCAGGGAATCCTTGCCGCCGGACAGGCCGACGAGGATGCGATCGCCCTCGCGCACCATGTCGAAGTCGGCGATGGCGCGGCCGGCGAGGCGGCGAATCGAGGCGGGAACGGCGGGTGTCTCCATGGGGCCGCAACATAGGCCGCCGCCGCCCGGCACGCAAGCACCGGCATGCCAATCCGGGGAGAGGGCACGCCAGGCTTTGGGGCGCAGCGGGCCGCGCATGCACCGTGGCCGGGCAAGCGTTGCGCCGCCAGGGTGCGGGATCGCGGTGCGGGATCGCGGCGACCGGGGCGCACGCTGGGCCTGCGCGGCGGGTCCCGCCGTGGCATTGGGTTTGCATGAGCTCGGGAACACCCATGTCCACCGGGGACCCCCATGCACGACCGCAAGAGCCTCAGCCTGGCCGCCGAACTGCGGCGGAACATGCGGGCCGAATTCCCCGCAGTGGCCCGGCTGTCGGTCAGTGACCCGGACTTCATGGAGACCATTCTGGATTATGCGGCGCGCTCGCAGTCGAGCCTGGTGCAGGCCGCGGCGCTGACCCTGCGCAGCCAGCTCGAAGGGTCGGGGTATCTGCACGCGCCGCGGCGCGAGCCGCCCGCCGGGACCGACGCGGCGCCATCCGCAGGGGGCCGGCCCACCCACAAACGCCGGGTCTACCGCGGGCGGGTGATCGACGACCCGGAGTAGTCTTTCGCCCGCGGGACTTTTTGGCGACACTCGGGGTTTTGGCCGGAGACCCCTGATGGACGCACTGTACCCCGAGATCGAACCCCACGGGATGGGCCGCCTGGCGGTCGGCGACGGCCACGAACTCTACTTCGAGGAGTGCGGCAATCCCGACGGGATCCCGGTGGTATTCCTGCATGGCGGACCGGGCTCGGGCTGCGAGAGCTGGCACCGGCGCTTCTACGACCCGGAACGCTACCGGATCGTGCTTTTCGACCAGCGGGGCTGCGGGCGCTCGACCCCGCATGCCGGTCTGGAGGCGAACACCACCTGGCACGTGGTCGCGGACATCGAGCGCCTGCGCGAGCACCTGGGGATCGAGCGCTGGGTGGTATTCGGGGGGTCCTGGGGCTCCACCCTCGGCCTGGCCTACGCCGAGACGCATCCGGAGCGGGTGCTGGGCCTGGTGCTGCGCGGGATCTTCCTGTGCCGGCCGCAGGATATCCAGTGGTTCTACCAGTCCGGGGCCGACCGTCTGTTCCCCGAGGCCTGGGCCGAGTACGAGGCGCAGATCCCCGAGACCGAGCGCGACGACATGGTGGGCGCCTACTACCGGCGGCTTACCTCCCCGGAACGCCCGGTGCGCGAGGCCGCGGCCCGGGCCTGGTCGGGCTGGGAGGGGCGCACATCCTGTCTGGTGCCGAACCCCGATGTCATCGCCCACTTCGAGGACCCGGACGTCGCGGTCAGCCTCGCGCGGCTGGAGTGCCACTATTTCATGCACGACACCTTCCTCGAGCCGGATCAGCTGCTGCGCGACGCGGGGCGGCTGACGGGGATCCCCGGGACGCTGGTGCACGGGCGCTATGACGTGGTCTGTCCGGTCAACCAGGCGGTGGCGCTGCACCGGGCCTGGCCACAGGCGCAGCTGGAGATCGTGCCGGATGCGGGCCATTCGGCCGCCGAGCCCGGGATCCTGCGCCGCCTGGTGGCCGCGACCGACCGGCTGGCCGCCGACCTGGCGGGGCAGGTGGAGCCCGGGACCGGGGGAGCGCGCGCGTGATCGCGGTGATCCAGCGCGTCACCGAGGGCCGGGTCGCGATCGACGGGGAGGCAGTCGGGACCATCGGGCCGGGGTTGCTCGCGCTGGTCGCGGTGGAGCCGAACGACACCGAGGCGGGCGCAGATCGCATGCTCGACCGGTTGCTGGGCTACCGGGTCTTCGCCGACGCCGAGGGCCGGATGAACCGGAGCCTGGTCGAGGCCGGCGGCGGGCTGCTGCTGGTGCCGCAGTTCACCCTCGCGGCCGACACCCGCAAGGGGATGCGCCCGAGCTTCTCGGGATCCGCCACCCCGGAACACGGGGCGGCACTGTTCGACTATCTGGTGCGGCGGGCCGGGGAACGCCACGCACCGGTGGCCAGTGGTCGCTTCGGCGCGGACATGCAGGTGAGCCTGACCAACGACGGGCCGGTCACCTTCTGGCTGGAGGCCCGTGGCCAGTAACCCGCGACAGGCGACGGAAACGGAAACGAGGTCAAGGGCGGGTTGCACCACGAAGTGCACGAAGGCACGAAGAAGGGCGATAGCACCACAGAGGGCCCAGAGGACGCAGAGAAGGTCCCGGCTCGCGTGCTGCGGATGCCGTGGCCGCGCCGGCGGCCCGGCGAAGGGATTCGCTCCAAGCCCCTCCGTACTTTCTCCGTGTCCTGTGTGTGCTCTGTGGTGACCAAAATGGTTTGCGGGGCCGGAAACGAAGAGACCCGGCACAGGGCCGGGTCTCCAGGGACAGCGCGGGGTTCGCTGCGGGCGCGGATCAGGCCGCGCGGCGCAGGAACGGACGCTGGCCGGACTGGACCGCGCGACGGATGAAGTCGGCACGGCCGGCCTCGCGCTGGTTCAGGTTGTCGGCGCACTGCGACGGCTCGTAGGCGGCAGCGGAGAGCATCACTTCCAGCTCGCACAGGTCGACCTTCGGCTGGGTCAGTTCGTCCGGGGTGGTGTTCAGCTTGCGGCCCACTTCCCAGAACATGCGCGGGTTCCAGAGCTTGGTCTGGATGCGCGGGGACTGGAACAGGGTGACGCAGCGGTTGTTGAGCTCTTGCTGATCCATGAGGGACTCCTGTGACAGATTGTTCAAGCGCGCCCGAATCTAGCCGACCCGGGGCGCGAATACAAGCGTTTCCTGATGGAACGAGCGGTTTGGCGCGGCGCGTTATTCGACGGTGACCGACTTCGCGAGGTTGCGCGGCTGGTCCACGTCGGTGCCCTTCAGCACGGCCGTGTGATAGGCGAGCAACTGCAGCGGGATGGTGAACAGGACTGGCGCCAGCCAGGGACTGAGGGCCTCGTTCTGCGGGAGGCCGATCCAGGTGTCTTCCGGGGCCAGCGCCCGTGCGGCGCTGGATTCGCCGATCACGATCAGCTGCCCGCCCCGCGCCCGAACCTCCTGCAGGTTGCTGGAGAGCTTTTCCAGCTGGGCGTCGTCCGGGGCGACCGCGATCACCGGCATCTCCGTATCGACCAGGGCCAGCGGGCCGTGTTTCAGCTCGCCCGAGGGATAGGCCTCGGCGTGGATGTAGGAGATCTCCTTCAGCTTGAGGGCACCCTCCAGGGCGATCGGGAAATACGCGCCCCGGCCCAGGAACAGGGCGTGTTGGCGTTCCAGCAGGTCCTCGGCGATCCGCGCGATGGGGGTGTCCAGGGCGAGGATCCGCGCGACCTGATCCGGCAGACCCCGCAGGGCCGCGACAGCGGCGGCACGGTCGCTGGCCGGCATCCGGGCGGCCGTCGCGACCTGACCCAGCAGCAGGACCAGGATCCCCAGGGCGGCGAGCTGGGTGGTGAAGGCCTTGGTGGAGGCGACACCGATCTCCGGGCCGGCGTGCGTCATCAGGATCAGGTCGGCCGCGCGCGCCATGGTGCTCTCGGGGACATTGCAGATGGCCAGGCGGGCGAGGAACGGCTCCTCCTGGGACTGGCGCAGCACCGCGAGGGTGTCGGCTGTCTCACCGGACTGGGAGATCACCACAAGCAGCGTGCCGGGGGCGAGGACATGGCGGCGGTAGCGGTACTCGCTGGCGACCTCCACCCGCGCCGGCAGGCCCAGGTGCTCCTCGATCCAGTGGGCCGCGACCATGCCGGCGTGATAGCTGGTGCCGCAGGCCACGATCTGGACGGCGGCGACGTCGGCGAGCCGTTCGTCACTGCCCGGGCCGAGGATGTTTTCGAGGATGGCCGCTTCGCCGAGGCGACCGGACAACGTCTCCTCGAGGGCGTGGGGCTGCTCGTAGATCTCCTTGAGCATGAAATGCCGGTATTCGCCACGATCCGCGACGTTCACCTGGCAACGACTCTCGCGGATGCCGCGCTCGACCGGGGCCCCGCGCGCATCCTCGACCTCGACGCCGGCGCGCGTCAGACGGGCGATGTCGCCGTCCTCGAGGTCGACAAAGCGCTGGGTCACCGGGAGCAGGGCCTGCACGTCGGAGGCGGCAAAGGTCTCGCCAATCCCCAGGCCGAGCAGCACCGGGCTCCCGGAGCGGGCGACGATCAGCTCGTCGGGGAAGTCCGCGAACACCGCGGCGATGGCGTAGGCCCCCTGGAGCTCGGCGCAGGTGCTGCGCATCGCCTCTCGCGGGGTGGCACCGGCCTCCAGCGCCTGTTCCAGCCGGTGGGCGATGACCTCGCTGTCGGTCGCCGACACGCAGGGCCAGCCCGCAGCGTCCAGACGCGAGCGCAGGTCCGCATGGTTCTCGATGATGCCGTTGTGCACGATCGCCACGCGGCCATCCCGCGAGCGATGGGGGTGGGCATTCTCCTCGCTCGGGGCACCGTGTGTGGCCCAGCGGGTGTGGGCGATGCCCACGCGCCCCTGCAGGCCGGCGGCGTCGATGCGCTGCTCCAGCGCCGCCACCTTGCCGATGGCGCGGATGTCGGCAACCGCCCCGTCGTTCACCACCGCCACGCCGGCGGAGTCATAGCCCCGGTACTCCAGGCGGTGAAGCCCTTCCACCAGGACGGGGACCAGGTTGCGCTCGCCGATGCCTGCCACCAGACCGCACATGGGTTAGCTCTCCTTGTTCTTGCTGGTCTTCTTCGGACGCGGCCAGTCGCGGATGGTGCGGGGCCGGGCGCGCGTGAGCGCCAGGGCACCCGGCTCGACGTCGTCGGACAGGGTGGACCCGGCACCCACAGTGGCATCGTCGCCGATGCGGATGGGCGCCACGAGCGCGGTGTTCGAGCCGATAAAGGCCCGTTCGCCGATCTCGGTGTGGTGCTTGTTGGCCCCGTCATAATTGCATGTGATGGTGCCGGCGCCCAGGTTCGCGCCCGCCCCTACCCGGGCATCACCGACATACGTCAGGTGATTCGCCTTCGCTCCCGGACCGAGGGTGGCGTTCTTCATCTCCACAAAGTTGCCGACCCGCGCGCCCGTGCCGAGAACCGTGCCCGGCCGGAGGCGCGCAAACGGCCCGATCCGGGCATCCGCGTCCACCCGCACCCCCTCGAGGATGCTGTGCGCCGCGATCTGCGTGCCCGACCCGATCTGGCAGTCGCGCAGCACGCAGCCGGGGCCAATGTAGACATCATCCGCCAGCGTGACCGTGCCCTCGATCACGACGTTCACGTCCAGGGTGCAGTCCTGCCCGAAGGTGAGAACGCCTCGGACATCGACACGGTCGGGATCGGCCAGTGCCAGGCCGTCGCGCATCATGTCGGCGGCCTGCGCCTGCTGGTAGAGCCGTTCCTGGACGGCCAGCTGGGCGCGATCGTTCACGCCGAGCACCGCGGCCGGATCCCGACTCTCGGCAACCGTGACCGCGGATCCGTCGGCGCGGGCCGCGGCGACCACGTCGGTCAGGTACCACTCGCGCGCGCCACCCGATGCCGGCTCGCAGGCAGCCAGCCAACGGCGCAGATCGCCCGCCGGCGCGGCCAGGACCCCGGTATTGATCAGATCCACGGCCCGTTCGTCGATCGACGCCTCCTTGTCCTCGACGATTCGCTCGAGGGCGCCGTCCGGGGCCAGGATCAGGCGCCCGTAGCCCCCGGGATCGGCAACACGCGCGGCGAGCACGGTCACCCCATCGCCCGCCGCGCAGGCCTCGAGGTCGGCGACCGGGATCCGCGGCACATCGCCGTAGGTCACCAGCACGCGCGCTGCATCGGGGACATGTTCCAGCGCGCGAAACACCGCGTGTCCCGTTCCGCGGGGCTCACCCTGATCGATCCAGTCGAGGGGCAGCGTCGATTCCGCGAACGCGGCGCGCACGCGTTCCTGCTGGTGGCTCACCACGACGTGGCAGGCGGCGGCGTCCAGCGCGGCTGCGCGGTCGAGTACGTGGGCAAGGAGGGGCCGGTCGGCCAGGGGCTGCAGGACCTTCGGCTTGCGCGAACGCATGCGCGTGCCCTTGCCGGCGGCCAGTACCACGAGATGGAGGGGTGTCATTTCAGGCATGGCTGCAATGATAAAGGGCCAACCGAGATGGTTGGCCCTTGGGGTAGGTCATCCGTCGCAATTCGCCGGATTATTTCCGGCGCAGCTTCTGGATCATCTGCAGGCGGGCGGCCGCCTCGACCAACTCCGCCTGGGCCTTGGCGTAGTCGAAGTCGGCCTTGGAGTTCTCCAGGGCCTCCTCCGCGCGCTTCTTGGCCTCCAGCGCCTCGGCCTCGTCGAGGTCCTTGGCCCGCACTGCGGTGTCCGCGAGGACGGTTACGTGGTAGGGCTGGACCTCGAGGATGCCGCCGGATACGAACACCGGCTGCGGCTCGGCGCCTTCCTTTTCCTGGATGCGCAGTTCGCCCGGGTTGAGCCGGGCGAGCATCTGGGTATGCCCGGCATATACGCCGACCTCGCCACCTTCGGCGGGCGCGGCGATCATCAGGGCCGTACCGGAGTAGATGGACTCCTCCGCACTGACCACATCCACATGCATATTCATGGGCATAACGCCTTGCTCCTTAGCCGAGCTTCTCGGCCTTCTCGACGGCTTCCTCGATGGTGCCGACCATGTAGAAGGCCTGCTCCGGCAGGTGGTCGTATTCACCGTCGACGATCGCCTTGAACGCACGGATGGTGTCCTTCAGGGACACGTACTTGCCGGGCGCCCCGGTGAAGACCTCGGCCACGAAGAACGGCTGCGACAGGTAGCGCTGGATCTTGCGCGCGCGGGCCACGACCAGCTTGTCGTCTTCCGACAGCTCGTCCATCCCGAGGATCGCGATGATGTCCTTCAGCTCCTTGTAGCGCTGCAGGGTACCCTGCACCGCACGGGCGGTGTCGTAGTGCTCCTGGCCAATGATCTGCGGGTCCAGCTGGCGCGAGGTGGAATCCAGCGGATCCACCGCCGGGTAGATCCCCAGCTCGGCGATCTGGCGCGACAGCACGACGGTCGCATCCAGGTGCGCAAAGGTCGTGGCCGGGGACGGGTCGGTCAAGTCATCCGCCGGCACGTAGACGGCCTGGATGGAAGTGATCGAACCCTTCTTGGTTGAGGTGATGCGCTCCTGCAGCACACCCATCTCTTCCGCCAGGGTCGGCTGGTAACCCACCGCGGACGGCATACGACCCAGCAGCGCGGAGACCTCGGTCCCGGCCAGGGTGTAGCGGTAGATGTTGTCGATGAACATCAGCACGTCGCGGCCTTCGTCACGGAAGAACTCGGCCATGGTGAGACCGGTCAGCGCGACGCGCAGACGGTTGCCCGGCGGCTCGTTCATCTGGCCGTAGACCAGGGCCACCTTGTCGAGGACGTTGGAGTCCTTCATCTCGTGATAGAAGTCGTTCCCTTCACGAGTACGCTCGCCCACGCCGGCAAACACCGAATAACCGGAGTGCTCGATCGCGATGTTGCGGATCAGCTCCATCATGTTGACGGTCTTGCCCACGCCGGCGCCGCCGAACAGGCCGACCTTGCCGCCCTTCGCGAAGGGGCACAGCAGATCGATGACCTTGATGCCGGTTTCCAGCAGCTCGGTGGAGCCCGCCTGCTCGTCGAAGGTCGGGGCGGCGCGGTGGATCGACCAGGTCTCCTGGGCCTCCACGTCGCCGGCGTTGTCCACCGGACGACCGAGGACGTCCATCACGCGGCCCAGAGTCCCCTTGCCGACCGGCACGGAGATCGGCTTGCCGGTCGCGGTGACCGGGGTCTGACGCTTCACACCCTCGGTGGTCCCCATGGCGATCGTGCGCACGACACCGTCACCCAGCTGCTGCTGGACTTCCAGGGTCAGGCCGTTTTCCAGGGTCAGGGCGTCGTAGACCTTGGGCACTTCGCCGTGGGGGAACTCCACATCCACGACGGCGCCGATGATTTCGACAATCTTTCCAGAACTCATTTGTTCATCCTCGTAAGTCGTAATTCGTGCCGAGTCGACCGATACGTGACGGCGGGCGCTAGACCGCGGCCGCGCCGCTGACGATCTCGGAGATCTCCTGGGTGATCGCGGCCTGGCGCGCCTTGTTGTAGACGAGCTGCAGGTCCTTGATCATCGTGCCGGCGTTGTCGGAGGCGGACTTCATCGCCACCATGCGCGCGGCCATTTCGCAGGCCACGTTCTCGACCACCGCCTGGTAGATCAGGGACTCGACATAGCGCTCGAGCAGCGTATCCATCACCGGATGCGTGTCGGGCTCGTAGATGTAATCCCAGTGGTGCTTGAGCGATTCGTCCCGGCTCGGCGCCGTCGGCAGCAGCTGGGTCACCTCGGGCTGCTGCGTCATCGTGTTGACGAACTTGTTCTCCAGCAGCACGACGCGGTCCACCTTGCCGTCGCGGAAGTTGTCCAGCACCACCTTGATCGACCCGATCAGGTCGTTGATGTGCGGACGGTCACCGAGATCCTTGGCTTCGGCCACGATGTTGCCGCCAAGGCGCTTGAAGAACTGCAGCGCCTTGTTGCCCACCACGCAGAGATCGACCTCGACACCCTCGTCGCGGTACCGGCGCATCTCGCCGACAGCCTTCTTGAACAGGTTGGTATTCAACCCGCCGCAGAGGCCGCGATCGGTCGACACGATGATCAGCGCCACGCGCTTCACTTCGCGCTCCACCATGAACGGATGCTTGTACTCGGCATTCGCCATGGCGACGTGACCGATCACGTCGTGGATCTTCTGCGCGTAGGGCCGGGACTCTTCCATACGGTCCTGGGCCTTGCGCATCTTGGACGCGGCGACCATCTCCATCGCCTTGGTGATCTTCTGAGTATTCTGGATACTCTTGATCTGCGTCCGAATCTCCTTAGTGCCCGCCATTGCGTGCTCCCGTTACCAGCTGTGCTTGGCCTTGAACTCTTCCAGGGCCTTCTTCAGCTTTTCCTGGATGGAGTCGTTGTAGTCGCCAGTGCTGTTGATTTCGTCCAGGAGCTCCTTCTGCGAGGAACGCGCATAGGCGATCAGTTCCTTTTCGAAGCTCACGACCTTTTCCGCCTCGACGTCGTCGAGGTAGCCCTCGTTCGCGGCATACAGGGAGAAGGCCATCTCGCCAATGGACATCGGCTGGTACTGACCCTGCTTCATCAGCTCGGTCACGCGCTTGCCGCGATCCAGCTGCTTGCGGGTCAGTTCGTCCAGATCGGAGGCAAACTGCGAGAATGCCGCCAGCTCGCGATACTGGGCCAGCGCCAGACGCACGCCACCACCGAGCTTCTTGATGATCTTGGTCTGCGCCGAACCACCCACGCGGGAGACCGACAGACCGGCGTTGATCGCCGGACGGATACCCGAGTTGAACAGGTCGGTCTCGAGGAAGATCTGGCCGTCGGTGATCGAGATCACGTTGGTCGGCACGAACGCGGACACGTCGCCGGCCTGGGTCTCGATGATCGGCAGCGCGGTCAGCGAACCGGTCTGGCCCTTCACCTCGCCGTTGGTCTTTTCTTCCACGTACTCGGCGTTCACGCGGGAGGCCCGCTCCAGCAGACGCGAATGCAGGTAGAAGACGTCGCCCGGATAGGCTTCGCGGCCCGGCGGGCGGCGCAGCAGCAGGGAGACCTGACGGTAGGCCCAGGCCTGCTTGGTCAGGTCGTCGTAGACGATCAGGGCGTCTTCGCCACGGTCGCGGAAGTATTCGCCCATCGCGCAGCCGGCATACGGGGCAATGAACTGCATCGCGGCCGACTCGGAGGCGTTGGCGGCGACGATGATGGTGTTCTCCATCGCGCCGGCCTCTTCCAGCTTGGCCACCACGGACGCAACCGACGAGGCCTTCTGGCCCACGGCGACGTAGATACACTTAACGCCGGAGTCCTTCTGGTTGATGATCGCGTCGATCGCCACGGCGGTCTTGCCGGTCTGACGGTCGCCGATGATCAGCTCGCGCTGGCCGCGGCCGACCGGAACCATGGCGTCGATCGCCTTGATGCCGGACTGCAGCGGCTGGTCGACGGACTGGCGTTCGATAACGCCCGGGGCGATCTTTTCGATCGGGCTGGTCACGTCGGTGTTCACCGGGCCCTTGCCGTCGATCGGGCGACCCAGGGAGTCCACCACGCGACCGAGCAGGGCCTCGCCCACCGGGACCTCGAGGATGCGGCCGGTGCACTTGACCGTGTCGCCTTCCTTGATGTGCTTGTAGTCACCCAGGATCACGACGCCGACGGAGTCGCGCTCGAGGTTGAGCGCCATGCCGAAGGTGTCCTCGGGGAACTCGAGCATCTCGCCCTGCATGACGTCACCCAGGCCGTGCACACGCGCGATACCGTCGGTCAGGCTGACCACGGTGCCCTCGTTGGAGGCCTCGGAGGAGGCATCGAATTTCTCGATGCGCTGTTTGATCAGATCACTGATCTCGGAGGGATTCAGTTGCATGTTAAATATCCTCTTAGCGACTCAAATTGGCAGCCAGGCGGTTCAGCTGGCCTCGCACGGAGCCGTCGATTACCAGGTCGCCGGCGCGGATGATGGCGCCCCCCAGCAGGGAGCTGTCGACTGAGCATTCGAGATCGACTTCGCAGCCCAGGCCCTTGACCAGGGCGTCGTGGATCTCTTTCTCCTGCGCCTGCGTGAGCTTGCGGAAGGCGGTGACATCGGCGTGCACGCGCTGTTCCGCGGCGGCCTTGAGTTCCTCGAAGGCGTCACGGACGGCGGGAAGGGCCGGCAGGCGGCCGTTCTCCGCCAGCAGGCGCACCAGATTGCCGGCCTCGGCACCGACCTTGTCACCGGCCACGTCCAGCACCAGCTGGGCGCGATCGGCACGCGGGAGCCGCGGGTTGGAGAGGAGACTGTGCATCTGCGAGTCGCTGGCGATCGCCGCCAGCAACTCGAGCTGCTCGGCCCAGCCGGCGAGATCCTTGGCCTCGCGGGCCCGCTCGAATGCCGCGCGGGCGTAGGGTCGGGCGACCGAAATCAGGTCTGACATAACGTCTCCTTAGAGCTTGGCCGCGAGCTTCTTGAGCAGATCGCCGTGGGCCTTGGCGTCAATCTCCTTGGCCAGGATCTGCTCGGCGCCGGCAACCGCCAGTTCGGAGACCTGCTTGCGCAGCTCTTCCTTCGCGCGATTGAGCTCCTGCTCGATTTCGGATTGCGCCGCTTCCTTGATGCGGTCGCCTTCCTCGCGGGCCGTGGTCTTGCTCTCCTCGACCAGATCGTTGGCACGCTTCTGGGCGGAGGCGACGATCTCGTTGGCCTGCTGCTTGGCTTCCTTGATCACCTCGGTCGCACGCTCCTGGGCGAGCTCCTGCTCTTTCTCGCCGCGCTCCGCTGCGGCGAGACCGTCGGCAATCTTCTTGCGACGCTCTTCCAGGGCGTTGGACATGGGCGGCCAGACGTAGCGCATCGTGAACCACACGAAGACGCTGAACGCGAGCAGCTGGCCGATGATGGTCAGATTGATATTCATCCTGCTACCTCGGGTTGACGAGTGTGAGGGATCCTCGGGACTCGGTCAGCCTCTTAGCCCAGGGCGAACAGAACGTACAGGCCGATACCCACACCGATCATCGGCACGGCGTCGGTCAGACCCATGACGATGAAGAACTGGGTACGCAGCATCGGGATCAGTTCCGGCTGACGCGCGGCGCCTTCCAGGAAGCGACCACCCAGGGTGCCCACGCCGATCGCGGCGCCGACAGCGGCCAGACCCAGGAGCAGAGAGCCAGCCAGAACGATCAGAGCGTTTGCCATTTCCATTTTTGTATCTCCAGTCGAGTGTTGAAACAGTCAGTTGAGTAGGAAGATCGGAATCAGTGGTCTTCGCTGTACGCCATGTCCAGATAGACGACGGTCAGCACCATGAAGATGAAGGCCTGCAGCGGCACCACGAGGATGTGGAAGATCGCCCAGCCGACATGCAGCACGCCGCCGGCCAGACCCAGGATCAGGCCCGCGGAGTACATCACGCCGATCAGGATGAAGATCATTTCCGCGGCGTAGAGGTTGCCGAACAGTCGCAGGGCGAGCGAGGCCGGCTTGGCCAGCAGGTTGATGAACTCCAGGACGAAGTTGATCGTCCAGAAGATCGGCTTCAGGAACACGATGTTGGTCTGGAACGGGATACCCGTGAGTTCCTTGATGAAGCCGACCGGGCCCTTGATCTTCAGCGAGTAGTAGATGATCAGGATAAACACGCCCAGCGCGAGGCCGGCGGTCACGTTGATATCCGTGGTGGGCACGATCTTGAAGTACGGGATGCCCAGCAGATAGGCGATGTGCGGCAGCAGATCCACCGGCACCAGGTCCATCAGGTTGAGCAGGAAGATCCAGACAAAGATGGTCAGCGCGAGCGGCGCGACCATGTCGTTCTTGTGCTTGAAGGAACCACGGACGTTGTCGTTGACGAAGTCCATGGTCATTTCGACGAAGTTCTGCCAGCCGCCCGGGACGCCGGCGGTGACCTTCTTGGCCGCGGCGCGGAACGTCAGGATAAACAGCAGACCCAGACCGATCGACCAGAGCATGGAGTCGACATGGATCGCCCAGAAGCCCATCTCGGCGGCTTCGGTGCTGGTCGAGGCGAAGCTCAGTCCGTTCTCGGGGTGGAGCCCGAAGGTGAGGTTCGTGAGATGGTGAGCAATGTGCTCTTCCATCGTGGGCAGTTCGCTTTCTGAAGCCATGCAGTTATCTCGTCATTGCTTGATCAGAAACCCGGTGCAGCCACCACAGGGGGGCCAGGTGCACCAGGAGGAAGATGCCGAACAGGGCCGGTAGGTCCGGCTCGTCCAGGTAAGCGAACGCCACCCCGAATGCCACCGCGATGATTGCCAGTCGTCCCAGCTGTGCGCCCATCATGCGGGCGGTCAGCGAGCCCACCTGATCGGCTCGATAGGGCCGAAACACGACGACCGCGGCCACGGCGTTGCCGAGGGTCGCGGTCATGCCGCCCACCGCGGCCGAGATCGCCACGATCGGGGGGAACAGGGCCAGAAGCAGGCCCGACAGAATCAGCGTTAAGGCGAGCTGCAGACCCAGCGATTGTAAGGCGTGTCTGAAGCGTCGCGGTGTCATTCAGCGGATGGGCACACCCACCCCTCTCCCAAAAAGTGCGCGTAGTATAAGAGCGCCCTTCTATTAGGTCAAACCGTTATGGGGCTGTAAGCAGGGGTTTGGGCCCGGTGCGGGCGGGGCGCGCGGACGGCGTTGCCGGGAGGATTGGCGCGGGGAGTCCGCGGCCTCTACTGGATGTGTTCGAGGATCCCGTCGAGCTCGTCGAGGCTGTTGTACTCGATGACCAGGCGACCCTTGCCCTGGCGGTTGTAGCGCACCTGCACCGGGGCGCCGAGCTGGTCGGACAGGCGGCTTTCCAGTTGCCGGACTTCGGGCGAGGGTCCGGTGTCCTTCTTCGGCTCCGGGGTGGCGGCCAGGACCTTCTTCACCAGTTGTTCGGTTGCGCGCACGGAGAGCCCGCGCTTGACGACGGTGGCGGCCACCCCCGGCTGATCGTCGAGGGGAACAGCGAGCAGGCAGCGCGCATGGCCCATTTCCAGGCGGCCCTCGTTGACGTGTTCCTTCACGCTGTCGTGGAGTTCCAGCAGGCGCAGCAGGTTGGTCACCGAGGTGCGCGAGCGGCCCACGGCATCGGCCGCGGCCTGGTGGGTCATCTCGAACTCCCCGATCAGGCGGCGGATCGCCTGGGCCTCCTCCAGCGGGTTCAGGTCCTCGCGCTGGATGTTCTCGATCAGGGCCATCGCGGCGGCGGCCTGGTCGGGGATTTCGCGCACCACCGCCGGCACGGTCTCCAGCCCCGCGATCTGGGCCGCGCGCCAGCGGCGTTCGCCGGCGATCAGTTCGTAGCCATCCTCCAGCCGCCGGACGACGACTGGCTGCACGATCCCCTGGGCACGAATGGAGTCCGCGAGTTCCGCCAGGGCGGCCTCGGCCATATGCACGCGCGGCTGGTATTTGCCACGCCGGATCTGCTCGATCGGGAGTTGATCCAGGCTGTCGGCTTCGTCGCCGCCGGCCTGGGCGCCGGAGAGGAGGGCATCGAGGCCGCGGCCCAGTCCACGTTTCGCCATGGTCGATCGTTCCTGCAGACAGTCGGTTGGGGGGACGGGCGGCGTCAGCGCCGCAACATCTCGCCGGCCAGGGCCAGGTAGGCCACCGCGCCGCGCGAGGAGGCATCATACAACAAGGCCGGCTGGCCAAAACTGGGGGCCTCGGCCAGGCGGATGTTGCGCGGGATCACGGTGCGGAACACACGGTCGCCGAAATGGCCGGTCAATTGTTCGGAGACGTCGCCGGACAGGCGGTTGCGCGGGTCGAACATGGTGCGCAGCAACCCGGAGATGCGCAGCTTCGGGTTCGGCCCGCGCTGGATGCTCTCGATGGTGCGCATCAGCGCGGTCAGACCCTCGAGGGCGTAATACTCGCACTGCATCGGGATCACGACGCCGTCGGCGGCGACCAGGCCATTGACGGTAAGCAGGTTCAGCGACGGCGGGCAGTCGACCAGGATGTGATCGTAGTTCGCGGCGGCCGCGCCCAGCGCATCCTGCAGGCGGTATTCGCGGCGATCGGCCTCCATCAGCCGGACCTCGGCCACGGTCAGGTCGCCGTTCGACGGGACCAGGTCGTAGCCGGCCTCGACCCGGTGGGCAGCCTCGGCGACCGTGGCCTGGCCCAGCAGCACCTCGCAGGAGGTGGGGTCGTCGGCATGCTTGTCCACGCCGGAGCCGGTGGTGGCATTGCCCTGGGGATCCATGTCCACCACGAGTACGCGCTTGCCCAGGCGCGCCAGCGATGCGGCCAGGTTAACGCAGGTGGTGGTCTTGCCGACCCCGCCCTTCTGATTGGTGATCGCCAGTGTATCGGTCACGGCTCAGGCTCTCTCGATAATGGCAACGTGGCGCTCGGCCACCTCGCCGGGAATGGTAACCGGATCCACCCGGCGGTACGCCCAGGGCGCCGGCAGGGGGTCATCGACCACCCGCCGCTGTCCGAGCATGGCCAGCACCCGCCCCCCGGGCGCCACGGTGTGCGCGACCCGCGCGAGCATCTCGGCCGGGGCCTTGAACGCCCGCGACAGCACGGTGGTATACGGCGCCTCGGGGTGGAAGTCCTCGATGCGCGCGTGGATCGCCTCGGCGTTCGCCAGACCGGTCAGGCCGATCACGTTACGCAGGAAGCGGATGCGTTTGGCCGCGCTGTCCAGCAGACAGAAGTCGCGCTCGCGTTCGGTCGCGGCCAGGATGAACCCCGGGAGCCCGGCCCCGGTGCCCACGTCGAGCACGCGCTCGCCCTGAAGATACGGGCGCAGGGTCAGGCTGTCGAGTACGTGACGTGGAATCAGCAAGGCGGGATCGCGCACCGCGGTGAGGTTGTGCACCCGGTTCCAGCGCTGGAGCTCGGCGAGGTACGTCGCCAGCACCTCGCGGGCGCGGGCATCCAGGTCCCAGGCATCGGCACAGGACGCGAGCCGCGCCCCCCAGTCCTCACTCGCCACTGGCGCGCTGCTTCAGATGTACGGCCAGGGCCGACAGCGCGGCCGGGGTCACGCCGGGAATGCGCTGGGCCTGGGCCAGGGTATGCGGACGGAATTCGGCCAGCTTCTGGCGGATCTCGTTGGACAGGCCGTGGACCCGGTCGTAGTCGAGACCGTCCGGCAGGGCCGTCTGCTCGGCGCTGGCCTGGCGCTCGATCTCGGCCTGCTGGCGCTCGATGTAGCCGGCGTACCGGGCCTGGATCTCCGCCTGCTCGCGCACGTCCGGGGCGCAACCCGCATCCAGTTCCGGGAGGGCCTGCATCAGGGCGTCATAGTCGGCCTCCGGCCGGCGCAGCAGGTCGAGCAGCGTGGCATCCGGGTCCGGGGCCTTGCCGAGGAGCTCGACCAGGTCCGGGCGGCTGCGCTGATCGCGGTCCGGTCGCGTCTGGGCCAGCCGGCTCATCTCCGACTCGATCGCCGCCGCGCGGCGCTCGAACCGTGCCCAGCGGGCATCATCGACCAGGCCGTGCTCGCGGCCGACCGGGGTCAGGCGCAGATCCGCGTTGTCCTCGCGCAGCAGCAGCCGGTACTCGGCGCGCGACGTGAACATGCGGTAGGGCTCCTGCGTGCCGCGGGTGACCAGGTCGTCGATCAGCACGCCGATGTAGGCCTCGGAACGCTGCGGGATCCAGGGTTCGGCGTCCCGGGTCAGGCGGGCGGCATTGAGCCCGGCGACCAGGCCTTGCGCCGCGGCCTCTTCGTATCCTGTGGTGCCGTTGATCTGCCCGGCGAAGAACAGATTGGCCACCTCGCGCGTGGCCAGCGACGGGCGCAGGCCACGCGGGTCGAAGTAGTCGTACTCGATCGCGTAGCCCGGACGGGTAATGCGGGCGTGCTCGAAGCCCTCGATGCTCTGCACCAGCGGCACCTGGATCGCATAGGGCAGGGAGGTGGAGATCCCGTTCGGGTAGAGCTCTTGGGTGGTCAGCCCTTCCGGCTCGACGAAGACCTGGTGGCTGGTCTTGTCGGCAAAGCGCACCACCTTGTCCTCGATCGAGGGGCAGTAGCGCGGTCCGGTGCTGTCGATCTGGCCGGAATACATCGGGGCCTGATCGAGGTTGGCGCGGATCAGGTCGTGGGTCTTCTCGCTGGTGCGCGCGATATGACAGGGGCGCTGGGCCGGGTGGTCGTCGGCCGAGCCGGTGAACGAGAACACCGGGCGCGGGTCATCGCCCGGCTGCACCTCGAGGCGCGCGAAGTCGACGCTGCGCCCGTCGATGCGCGGCGGGGTGCCGGTCTTCAGGCGCCCGACCGCAAAGGCCATCTCGCGCAGGCGCGCGGCCAGGCGCACGCTCGGCGGATCGCCCGCGCGACCGCCCGGCTGCCGGGTCAGCCCGGTGTGCATCTGGCCGTTGAGGAACGTCCCCACCGTCAGCACGACGGCACGGGCCTGGAACGCAGTCCCCGCCTCGGTGACCACGCCGGTCGCACGATCGCCCTCCATGGTGATGTCGGCCACCGGCTGCTGGAAGATCTCCAGATTCGGCTCGGCCTCCACGAACTGGCGAATGGCCTGGCGGTAGAGCTGCCGGTCGGACTGGGCGCGGGTCGCGCGCACCGCCGGGCCCTTGCGCCGGTTGAGGATGCGGAAGTGGATGCCGGCGGCATCCGCCGCACGTGCCATCACGCCCCCCAGGGCATCGATCTCCTTCACCAGGTGGCCCTTGCCGATGCCGCCGATCGCCGGATTGCAGCTCATCTGGCCGATGGTCTCGATGTTGTGGGTCAGCAGCAGCGTGCGCGCACCCGCGCGTGCCGCGGCCAGTGCGGCCTCGGTGCCGGCGTGTCCGCCGCCAATCACGATGACATCGAATGTTTCTGCCATGACCTCTGCAAGCCCGGCCGGTGGTCGGCCCGAAAACGTAAAATCAGCAGTTTAGCAGGAGTGGCGGCGGCGTCGAAGCGGCCGCATGGGGATCCATGTTTCCCTGCGCCATCACTTGCCGATGCAGAACCCGGCGAAGATCTCGCCGAGCAGGGCCTCGTGGTCCTGGCGACCCAGCAGGGCATCCAGCGCGGCCTCGGCCAGGCGCAGCTCTTCGGCAATCACATCCGGCGGGGCCTGCGCGTCGATCGCGGCCAGGTGGTGGGCGGCCGAACGCAGACCTTCGAGATGGCGCGCGCGCACGCTGAATCGCTGCTGCCCGCCCTCGCCGGCGCCCAGGCGCTCGACGATCGCCTGCTTCAGTGCTTCGATGCCCGCACCCGTGCGCGCGGAGATGGCGATCCCCTCGCCTGGAAGGGAATCCTTTGCAACGCAGTCCTGCTTGTTCCAGACCGTAAGACGCGGGATCTCGGGCGCGGCCTCCAGATCGGGGACGGCCTCCGGTCGGGTCAGGTCCCGCAGCTCCAGGATCAGGTCGGCCCCGGTCGCCGCCTCGCGCGCGCGCTCCATGCCGATCCGCTCCACCGGGTCGTCGCTGGCATGGAGTCCGGCGGTGTCGATCAACTCGACCGGGATGCCGTGGATGGCGATCGGCGAGCGCAGCACGTCGCGCGTAGTCCCGGGGCGGTCGGTGACGATCGCCACCTCACTCTCGGCCAGGCGGTTCATCAGGCTGGACTTGCCGACATTCGGGGCCCCCACCAGGGCCAGACGCAGGCCCTGGGCGAAGTACCGGGCCGGGCGCAGGCGCTCCAGCAACGCGACGATGGTGGCGTGCAGTTCCTCCGCCCGCCGGGCGATGTCCGGGGCCGCCTCGGATTCAAGATCGGTCTCGCCGAAGTCGATCTCGGCCTCGATGACCACGCGCATGTCGCGGATCGCGCGGGAGACCGGCTCCAGCTCCGCGGCCAGCGCACCATCGAGGCTGGAGCGGGCCAGGCGCGCGGCCTCGGCCGTCTGGGCATGGATCAGGTCGGCGACGGCCTCCGCCTGCGCGAGGTCGAGGCGGCCGTTCAGAAAGGCCTGTTCGGTGAATTCGCCCGGCCGCGCGCGGCGGGCCCCGAGATCGACCGACGCCGCGACCAGCGCCTCCAGCAGCACCGGGCTGCCGTGCCCCTGCAGCTCGACCACGTCCTCGCCGGTGAAGGAATGGGGGGCGGGGAAATAGAGGATCAGGCCATCGTCGATGGCCTCGCCACTGGCCGGATCGATGAGGCGGCCGTAGTGGGCATGGCGCGGTCGCAGGCTGTCGCGCCCGGTCAGGCGCCGTGCGATCTCCAGCGCCTCGGCGCCCGACAGGCGCACGACGCCTATTCCGCCGACCCCCGGCGGGGTGGCGACCGCGACGATAGTGTCCGTCACGGTCACGCGGCGCCTACTCCTTTTTCTTTTCCGGGTCCTGTCCAGCCTCGATCTTGCGCGTGATGTACCACTGCTGGGCGATGGAGAACAGGTTGTTGGTGAACCAGTACAGGACCAGACCTGCCGGGAAGAAGGCGAAGAACACGGTGAACACGAACGGCAGCGCCATGAAGATCTTCTGCTGCACCGGATCCATCGGCGGCGGGTTCAGCTTGTACTGCACGAACATGGACACGCCCATCAGGATCGGCAGGATGAAGTACGGATCGCGTGAGGACAGATCCTGGATCCACAGCCACCACGGGGCCTGACGCAGTTCCACACTCTCCAGCAGCACCCAGTACAGGGCGATGAATACCGGGATCTGCACCAGGATCGGGAGACAGCCACCCAGCGGGTTGATCTTCTCCTTCTTGTACAGGTCCATCAGCGCCTGGTTCATGCGCTGCTTGTCGTCCTTGTAGCGCTCCTTCAGGGCCTGCAGCTTGGGCGCGACCTTGCGCATGCGCGCCATCGAGCGGTAGCTGGTCGCGGACAGCTTGAAGAACGCCAGCTTGATCAGGATCGTCAGGATGACGATCGCCCAGCCCCAGTTGCCGACCACCGCATGGATCTTGTCCAGCAGCCAGAAAAGGGGCTTGGACAGGAAGGTGAAGATGCCGTAGTCGACGGTCAGCTCCAGACCCTGTGCGATCTGGGAAAGCTCGTCCTGCAGCTTCGGGCCCACCCACAGGCGCGTGGAAAATGCGCCGCTGGAGCCGGCCGGGATCTGGATCGATTCGGAGTGGAGGCCGATCAGGTACTCGTCACCCACCTCGCCCGGCACCGCGCGGGCATAGAGCGCATTGACCTCGTCCTCGCCCGGGACCCAGGCGGACACAAAGTAGTGCTGAATCATCGCGACCCAGCCACCCTGGATGCGCGCCTGGATGGGGTCGTCGCGCAGCGACTCGAAGCGTTCGCGCTCGTAGCTCCCATCGAAATAGGCGGCACCGGTGAAGGTGTAAAGCCACCAGGACTCGCGGTCGGGCGTGGGGCCGTGACGCAGCTGACGGTACTGGCGACCGCTCCAGGTGGAATCCGAGCGGTTGTGGACCTCGTAGTCCACCTCGATCAGATGCGAGCCGCGGGTGAAGGTATAGGTCTTGATGACCTCGATCTCGCCATCCTCGGAGGTCCAGCGCAGCGGGACCTCGAGGGTGTCCTGACCCTCGGCCAGTTCGAAGCGGTCCTGGTCGACCTTGAAATTGGCGTGATGCGACGGGGCGCGACCCTCCATGGAACGGTCGTTGACCCGATCATGGGTCAGGCCGCTCTGGGCAACATAGCCCCGGACCCGATGGTCGAACAGGCGCACAGGGACCAGCGGATCGTCCTGCAGGTCCCGCGGATACTGCAGCAGGTCCGCCCGCAGGAGCGTACCGCCACGGGTATCGATCAGGATCTCGTGGGTGTCGGTGCGCACCGTGATCTGGCGGCGGTCCGGCTCCTGCAGCGTACTGACCTGCGGCGCATCGTCCGCGCGCGGCTGGTCCTCCGACTCGAACTGCGGCGCGTCCGGCACATCCTCCGGCCGCGCGTCCGGATCCTCCTCGGCCTGCTCGGCGGTACGATCCGGCTGGGAGGGAGTGCCGTAATCCTGATTCCAGGCCTGCCACATCAGGAACAGGACAAAGGCCAGGGTTAGCCACAGGAGGGGACGAAGGTTATCCATGAGCGCGACTACTTTGAGGGTCGGGTGCTGGGAGAATCGGAACGCGGTGCCGGAACCGGATCATAACCGCCCGGGGACCAGGGGTGGCAGCGCAGGATGCGCCGCAGACCCAGCCAGAAGCCCCGCAGGACCCCGTGGGTCTCGACCGCCTCGACGGTATACGCCGAGCAGGTCGGATAGTGACGGCAATGCGGGGCCATGAACGGCGAGATCCCGTACTGGTAGGCCCGCACGGGCAGCAGGGCAATCTTGCGGGGCAGGCTCATTGCAGACGTTCCAGCAGGCTGTCGATTTCGGCGCGCAATGCGCGTCGCTCGGCGCTCGCCGCGCCACCCCGCGCCAGCACGATCATGTCGAGCGGCGGCAGCTGGGCGCGGCGCACGCGGAACGCCTCGCGCACGATGCGCTTGATCCGGTTGCGGTCCGTGGCATGGCGCACATGCCGCTTGCCGATAGCCAGGCCCAGACGCGCCTCGCCGGTCTCCGAACGCCGATAGAGCAAGGTCAGGTCGCGACCGCGCTGACGCCGGGCATCCTCGAATACACGCTGGTAATCGGCGCCCGTCAGCAAACGGACGCGGCGCGGAAAGGTCTGGATGGCTGGCGCCGCGGTCACGGGAGCCGGCGCGCCGCCCGGTTTACGGGCAGAGGCGCTTGCGGCCCTTGGCGCGACGGGCGTTCAGGACCTTGCGACCACCACGGGTGGCCATACGGGCCCGGAAGCCGTGCGTGCGGGCGCGGACGAGCCGGCTGGGTTGGAAAGTGCGCTTCATGTCGGTTCCCGGTGACGCTTGGTTAAAGGGCGGTGAAAACTATCGCCATCCGGGGACAAAGTCAATCTCGGGGTCGGCAAGCCGCTGGCACCGCGGGGGCCCATCGGCGTAGACTCGGTGACTTCCATTCCCCGCCGCCCCGGAGACAAACGCGTGTCAGCCAATGCCCTGTGGACAGCCTGTCTGGACCGCCTGCAGGGGAAGGTCAGCGAGCAACAACTCAACACCTGGCTAAGGCCACTGCATGCCGAAGAATCGGAGGGCTCGCTGCGCCTGCTGGCGCCGAACCAGTTCGTATTCGAGCACGTGCGCGACCACCTCCTGGCGTCGATCGAGGAAACAGTGGGCGAGCTGCAGCCCGCGAACGACCATTCGGGTCGGCGTGTGCGCCTCGGCATCGGTGGTGCGGAACTGTCGTCAAAACCGCCCCCCGATCCCCACGAGTCCCAGCGCGCGCGGGCCGCGGCGGAAAAGGCGAGCCCGCCACCCCGTCCCCAGGGCCCGGTCAGCAACCTGAACCCGGCATTCACCTTCGACACCTTTGTCGAGGGGAAGTCCAATCAACTGGCACGAGCCGCGAGTCTGCAGGTCGCAGAGAATCCCGGGGTCGCCTACAACCCGCTGTTCATCTATGGCGGGGTGGGGCTCGGCAAGACCCATCTGATGCACGCGATCGGGCACAGCATCCTGGCGCGGCATCCGGAGGGGCGGATCATCTACCTCCACTCCGAACGTTTTGTGGCGGACATGATCAAGGCGCTGCAGCACAACGCGATCGACGAGTTCAAGCAGCACTACCGCTCCGCGGACGCACTGCTGATCGATGACATCCAGTTCTTCGCCGGCAAGGAGCGTTCGCAGGAAGAGTTCTTCCACACCTTCAACGCCCTTCTGGAAGGCCAGCAGCAGATCATCCTGACGTCGGATCGGTATCCGAAGGAGGTCGAGGGGCTCGAGGAGCGCCTGAAGTCGCGCTTTGGCTGGGGCCTGACGATTGCGATCGAACCGCCCGAACTGGAGACGCGCGTCGCGATCCTGCAGCGCAAGGCCGAACAGGCCGGGATCGAGCTTCCCACCGAGGTGGCCTTCTTCATGGGCAAGCGCATCCGGTCCAACATCCGCGAACTGGAAGGCTCCCTGCGTCGGGTGATCGCCAACGCCCATTTCACTGGCAAGCCGATCACGCTGGATTTCGCGAAGGATGCGCTGCGCGATCTTCTGGCTGTCCAGAACAAGTTGATTACGCTGGAGAATATCCAGAAGACCGTGGCGGATTACTATCGCGTGAAGGTCGCGGATCTGCTCTCCACCCGACGCAGCCGATCCATCGCCCGGCCGCGTCAGATCGCGATGGCACTGGCCAAGGAACTGACCCAGCACAGCCTCCCGGAGATCGGCCAGGCCTTCGGCGGGCGTGACCACACCACCGTGATCCATGCCTGCCGGAAGGTTGCGGAATTGCGCGAGGCGGATGCGAGCCTGGACGAGGACTACTCCAACCTGTTGCGGACATTGAGCAGTTGAACGCGGGGCATTCCGGTGGGCCGAAACCTGTGGATAAGCTGGGTGCAACACCGGTATGGATGCGGGGAAAAATCGAGGGGGCAAACTGTCCACAGGTTGGCAACAGGCTTCACAGAGGTAGCATAACCCCAAGGGACAGAATTAAGTTTCTGATAAAAAAGAAGATATAGGGTTTTCTTCACAGGGAAGTCGGCCTCTTATTATCACTAGATGAATATCTAAACAGACTAGATACAGGACATCGCCATGGAACTGTCTTTCAATCGCGAGACGATGACCGAAGCGCTGCAACGGATTGTGGGCGCGGCCGAGAAACGATTGACGATGCCCATTCTCGGGAACGTGCGCCTGCGCCCGGATGACCATGGCGCGATCCGGATGGACACCACCGATCTCGAACTCGCTTGGCAGGCCGGCGCCGAGGGCTCAATTCCCGGGGAATGCGATGTTACGGTCTCGGTTCGCAAGCTGCTCGACGTGGTCAAGGCCGCACCGGCCGACAGCGAGATTCGCGCGAAGGTCGAGGGCGAACGCATGACGGTCGGTTTCGGGGGCTCGCGCTTCAGTCTGGCCACGCTCCCGGGGGCAGATTTTCCCGATTGGGAGGCGCGTGGGTCTGAGGTCGTGCTGGATGTGCCGCAGAATCGGCTACGGCGATTGCTCGAGGCCACGATGTTCTCCATGGCCCAGCAGGACGTGCGCTACTACCTGCAAGGGCTTCTCCTGGTCGCCAGTGGCAACAGTCTGCGGGCGGTAGCCACGGATGGTCATCGCCTGGCGCTCGCCGAGGTGGAGCTGGAACAGCCGGTGGAGGAGCGGATCGAACGCATCGTGCCGCGCAAGGCCGTCGCCGAACTGCGGCGTAACCTGGCCGATGACGACACGTCGGTGCGCATCGGCTTTGGGGAAGACCAGGTGGTGTTCGAACTCGGCAGCGCGGTGTTGCGCAGCAAGGTGATCGAAGGGCGGTTCCCGGACTACGAACGGGTGATCCCGGCGGACCTTCCGGCCACCCTGCGGGTGGACCGCGAGATCCTGAAGCAGGCACTGGGGCGCGTCGCGATCGTCGCGAGCGACAAGTATCGGGGTGTGCGGATGGTGCTGGGCGAGAGCGGGTGTCAGGTCATGACCCATAACGCCGATCGTGAAGAGGCCCAGGAGTCGGTGGAGGCGGAATACGACGGGGGCCCGATGGAGATCGGGTTCAACCTGGGCTACCTCGCGGATGTGCTGAATGTGCTGGAGACCGACCAGGTGCGGATCGGGCTGCGCGATGGCAACTCGTCCATCCTGATCCAGGCGGAACCGCCAGGCGGGGCACGCTACGTCGTCATGCCGATGCGGCTCTAGGGAAACACCGATCCATGTATACGCTCGCGTTGGTATCCCGGGTTTTCCGAGACCGGACGCGTCGTGCATCGGCTAGTTCTACCCGCCCGTTTCTGATGGATTCGGGGCGCAACGCAGGATCGGGGAACAGGGGGCGCCAACCTCGCAACCGAATCAACGAAGGGGCTCGGCCGCTCGTTTTTAATGACAACGGGCGCGCGCACGGCGTTGCGGCTCACCTGTAGCAGAATGACTGCACGGCCGTCGCAGCGCATTAAACGCACGCAAAAGCGACTCGAGCGCGAGCGTGTCGATGAATTTGTGTTTCCGTAGGCTGGAGGTTGTGTGCTGGAGTCGCTCTGGTGGCAGGGGGTGCGGAATCTCGAGGAGCAGACGCTGGCACTGGGGCCGGGGATCAATCGCCTGATTGGCCCGAATGGCGCGGGAAAGACTTCGGTGCTCGAGGCCGTCCACATCCTCGCGGCGGGGCGTTCGTTCCGGACGCAGCAATTACGGCGGGTATTGCGTACGGGCGGCGAGTCGCTTTGGGTTGGCGGAGAGGTCCGGGACGGGCGTGGCGGTGCGCATCGCCTGGGCGTCGTCTGGGATGGGACGCGGCGATCTCGCCTGGATGGTCGCTGGATGGAGGGCCATGCGACGGTGGCCGAATGGCTGCCGGTGCGCACCCTGCATGCCGGTTCGTTCGAATTGCTGACCGGGGGTCCGGAGGAGCGGCGTCGTCTGCTGGACTGGGGCTGTTTTCATTCAATCCCGGGATACCGTGAGAACTGGCAACGCTGGAAACGCGCCCACGATCAGCGCAATGCGGCCCTGCGCACCGGTGACCGGGCCGCCGCCCGGGAGTTTGAACGCCCGTGGGTGGAATTCGGGGTGGCCATCAGCGAGGCGCGGGCGCGATACGTCGAGGCTTGGGAAGGGGGCACCGCAGAGGCAGCGGAACGATTCGGGTTTGGCGACCGGCTGGGCGACCTGGGCTTGCGGGTTCGCATGGGGTGGGATCGGGACCGCAGTCTTGGGGAGGCCCTGGAGCGTAGCCGAGGCAGCGATGAGGAGCGCGGGTTCGCGCAGGTCGGGCCACAACGGGCGGACATCGACCTCCGGCTAGCGGGGCGGGCGGCAGCCGAGGCCTCCAGGGGGGAGCAAAAGCGGGTTGTGACAGCGCTGGTTGGGGGGCAGGCTCGAATGCTGGAACGCGAGTGCGGTCGGGCACCCGTGGTGCTGCTGGACGATGTCGTCTCGGAACTGGACCGGGAGGCGGTGGAGGGGTTGATGGCCGGACTGAGGGTGTCGGGTTGGCAGATCCTGGTGACGGCCGTGGAGGATGCGGTGCCGGGGCTGGTTGGAGCGGACGCGGGCGAATTGTTCCACGTGAAACATGGCCGCGTCACACCGAGCACCCTCGCCTGATCCTCTTCGCTGTCGCGGGCCCATGGACGCCCCGACGCTCCCGCGGCCTCTCGACGCCCCCCCACCGGTCGCCCCCGTCTTTGCGCTATACTGGCGTGTCTGCAACTCGCCGGATGACCACCTGCATGTCCGATATCGAATCCCAAGATCCCGCCGCCTACGATTCTTCCCAGATCCGTGTCCTCAAGGGTCTCGACGCCGTGCGCAAGCGACCCGGGATGTACATCGGCGATACCGATGACGGGACGGGCCTGCACCACATGGTCTTCGAGGTCGTCGATAACTCCATCGACGAGGCCCTGGCCGGTTACTGCGACAGCATCGAGGTCACGATCCACGAGGACAACGCGGTCTCCGTCAGCGACAACGGTCGCGGTATCCCGGTGGATATCCACGAAGAAGAAGGCAAGTCGGCGGCCGAGGTTATCCTCACTGTCCTGCACGCCGGCGGGAAGTTCGACAACAACTCGTACAAGGTCTCCGGCGGGCTTCACGGTGTGGGTGTCTCGGTCGTGAACGCCCTTTCGGAAGAGCTGCGCCTCGAGATCCATCGCGACGGCAAGCGCCACGAACAGACCTACCACCTCGGGGTCCCCGCGGCGCCGCTGGCCGAGGCCGGCACGACCGACCGCCACGGCACCCGCGTATGGTTCCGGCCCAGCCCCGAGATCTTTACCGACATCAACTTTCACTACGAGGTGCTGGCCAAGCGTCTGCGCGAACTGTCGTTCCTGAACTCGGGGGTCCGCATCACCTTGCGCGATCATCGCGACAACCGCGAGGAGACGTTCGTCTTCGAGGGCGGGATTCGGGCCTTCGTCGAGCATCTCAACCAGAAGAAGACCGCGTTGCATCCCACCGTGGTCTATGCCGACCAGATGCGGGATGACTATGCGGTCGAGGTGGCGCTGCAGTGGAATGACTCCTACCAGGAGAATATCTTCTGCTACACCAACAACATCCCGCAGCGCGATGGTGGCTCCCACATGGCGGGCTTCCGCGCGGCGCTGACGCGGACCATCAACCAGTACCTGGAGACCGAAGGCCTGATCAAGAAGGCCAAGGTGGCCACGGCGGGCGACGACATGCGCGAGGGCCTGACGGCCGTACTGTCGGTGAAGGTGCCCGATCCGAAGTTCTCCTCCCAGACCAAGGACAAGCTGGTCTCCTCGGAGGTCAAGCCGATTGTGGAGAGTGTGCTGTCGGACGCCCTCAACAACTTCCTGCTGGAGAATCCGCAGGAAGCCAAGGCGATTACCGAAAAGGTCCTGGACGCCGCGCGTGCTCGCGAGGCCGCCCGCAAGGCCCGCGAGGTGACCCGCCGCAAGGGGGCCCTGGATATCGCCGGGCTCCCCGGCAAGCTGGCCGACTGCCAGGAGAAGGATCCGGCCCAGTCCGAGCTCTACCTGGTGGAGGGCGACTCCGCGGGCGGATCGGCCAAGCAGGGGCGGGACCGTCATTTCCAGGCCATTCTGCCGCTGAAGGGCAAGATCCTGAATGTCGAACGGGCGCGTTTTGACCGCATGCTCGGCTCGGCCGAGGTCGGGACCCTGATTACCGCCCTGGGCTGCGGTATCGGCAAGGAAGAGTACGACCCGGACAAGCTGCGCTACCACCGCATCATCATCATGACGGATGCCGACGTGGACGGCTCCCATATCCGAACCCTTCTGCTCACGTTCTTCTTCCGCCAGATGCCGGAGCTGATCGAACGTGGCCATGTCTATATCGCTCAGCCACCGCTGTACAAGATCAAGCGGGGCAAGCGCGAACAATACGTGCGCGACGAGGCCGAGATGGGCGAGATCGTGATCTCTCTGGCCCTGGATGGTGCCGCGCTTTATCCCAGCCCGGATGCCCCGCCCATTACCGGCGAGGCCTTCGAGGATCTGGTGAAGGGCTACCAGAAGGCCGCCCGCGCGGTCGAGCGCCTGGGCCGCATGTACGACCCGCGCATCCTCTGGGCGATGCTCGAGGCCGACGCCATACCGGAGCCGCGTAGCGTCACCAATCCGGAGGTGCAGGCCTGGTTCGGCCGCATCCTCGAGGGGCTCTCCAGCGACAAGGCCGGCGCGACGCGCTACAGCCTGGGGGCGGTGACCGACCGCGACGGCCATGCCCAGCTGAGCCTGGACCGGATCGAGCACGGCGCGGCCCTGTCCCAGTACATCAACGACGATACGCTGGCCTCGCGTGATTTCCAGGCTGTGCTGGACCTCTCCGCCCGACTCAATGCGTTGCTGGACGAAGGCGCCTACATGAAGCGCGGCGAACGAGTCCACCTGATCGAGGGATTCTCGGAAGCCATGGAATGGCTCCTGCACGAAGGCCGACGCGGCCTGGCCACTCAGCGTTACAAGGGTCTGGGCGAGATGAACCCGGACCAGCTGTGGGAAACCACCATGAATCCCGAATCCCGCCGCCTCCTGCAGGTGCGTGTCGAGGACGCGATCCGGGCCGACGAGATCTTCACCACCCTGATGGGGGACCAGGTCGAACCCCGACGCGACTTCATCGAGACACGGGCGCTGAGCGCGGAGAACGTCGATATCTGACGGGCCCCGCCTCGCCCCGAATGTAGCCCCTGCGCATGGAGGTCCTGGCTGTCATCCTCACGCTGGTGGTCCTGAGCCTCGTCGGCTTCCGGGCGCACACCCACCTGGCAATCCACGAACGCCGGGTGGTATCCGCCTGGAATCGCCTGGACACACTGCTTACGCAACGCAACGGCGTCCTGCACATGATGGGATTGGCCGACCCCGATCCGCTCGTCGACGTCCAGACCGCCCTGCGTGCGCAGGAGGCTGCCCGACGCCGCGGCGATCTCCCCGCGCTGGCCCGAACCGAGCGCAGCATTCGAGCCACGTGGGACACCTATCTATCTGAATTATCAGACGAAAACGAGTTTCCATCGGCGGTTGTCGAGCGCACACCGGAACGCGTTGCGGCCCTGGATCAGGCCATCACTGACGCCCTCGCGCGATACAACGCCGCGGTAGCCGACTTTTCCGCCCTGCGCAGGCACTGGGCCCTGGGTCCGCTGGCGCGCCTCGCGGGCTATCAAACCTTCGATCCCATCGGACCCCCACCGGACACCTCGGCCTGAACCGGCTTGCATCGCCAGGGGGAACACCCTCCCGGGGATGCGGTCCGAATGGCATAATCCGCAGGCAGTCGCGCCCGTATGTTCTGACCGGTTCGCGCGACCCTGGCTCACCCGACCCCTGGAGAGACCGTGTCCAATCCCCTGCTGCAGACCGACCGGCTGCCCGCCTTCCGCTCCATTGAACCCGAACACGTGCTGCCGGCGGTGGAAACCGTGCTGGTCGAGAATCGAACCGAGATCGACCGTCTCGTGGAAGCGGCCGGGGACCAGCCGAGCTGGGATTCGCTGATCCGACCACTGCAGGAACTGGATGCCCGTCTGGATGCCGTCTGGTCCCCGGTCGGCCACCTGAACGCGGTGATGAACGGCCCCGCGATCCGCGAGGCCTACAACGCCAGCCTGCCCCTGCTTTCCGACTATGGCAGCTGGGTTTCGCAGCATCAGGGACTGTACCGCGCCGTCCGTGCCCTGGCCGACAGCGACGAATATGGAGATCTCCCGGCCCCCCGGCGCAAGGTCCTGGACGACATGCTGCGCGACTTCCATCTCAGCGGCGTGGATCTTCCCGAGTCCGAGCGCGACCGGCTGCGCGCGATCAACGCCCGGTTGTCCGAGCTCACTGCTCGTTTCGAGGAGAATGTGCTCGATGCCACCCAGGCGTGGACCTGGCAGACCGATGATCCCGCGGCCCTGGCGGGCATCCCCGAGTCGGATCGCGCCATGCTGGCCCAGAACGCCCGCGACCATGATCAGTCGGGCTTCGTCGTCACCCTCGACATCCCGAGTTACCTCGCGGTGATGACCCATGCCGAGGATCGCGAGCTGCGTTACCGGGTCTACGAGGCCTTCACCACGCGAGCCTCCGATCGCGGGCCGGGGGCCGGCAACCATGACAACTCCGAGATCATGGTCGAGATCCTGCAGCTGCGCGCGGAAAAGGCAGATCTGACGGGCTTCGCCCACTATGCCGAGCGTTCGCTGGCGACCAAGATGGCCACCAGCGCCGAACAGGTCGAAGGGTTCCTGCTGGATCTTGCCCACCGCGCACGCCCCCGGGCGGAACGCGACCTCGCTGAATTGCAGAGCTTTGCGCGGGACGAGCTCCATCTGGAGACGCTGGAGGCCTGGGACATGGCCTTCGCCGCGGAGAAGATGCGCGAACGGCGCCTGGGCCTGAGCCAGGAGATGCTGAAGCCCTATTTCCCCGCCGACCAGGCCGTGAACGGCCTGTTCGGCCTGGTCCAGCGCCTGTTCCAGGTCCGCTTCGAGCCTGACGACAGCGTCGAGACCTGGCATGATGATGTCCGCTTCTACCGTATTTTTGACGCGAAAGGCGCGGAACGCGCCGGCTTCTACTTCGATCTCTACGCCCGCAAGAACAAGCGCGGGGGCGCCTGGATGGATGTCTGCCGCAACCGCTTTGTCTCGGGTGATCGCGCCCAACTGCCGGTCGCGTACATGACCTGCAACTCCACTCCCCCGGTGGACGGCAAGGCCGCCCTGTTCACCCATGACGAGGTGATCACCCTGTTCCACGAATTCGGGCATGGACTCCACCACATGCTGACCCGCGTCGACGAACCGGACATCGCCGGCATCAACGGGGTCGAGTGGGATGCGGTGGAACTCCCCAGCCAGTTCATGGAGAACTGGTGCTGGGAGCGCGAGGCCCTGGACCTGTTTGCCCGTCACCACGAGACCGGGGAGGCGATGCCCGAGGACCTCTACCAGCGTCTTCTGGGCACGCGTCACTTCCATGCCGCCCTGCAGCTGCTGCGCCAGGTCGAGTTTTCCCTGTTCGATATGCGCCTGCACGCCGGTCCGCCCCCGGGCGACGCGGCCGCCATTCAGCGCCTGCTGGAGGCGGTTCGGGAAGAGATCGCGGTGGTGCATCCGCCGGAATTCAACCGCTTCGCCCACGGCTTTGGCCACATCTTCGCCGGCGGCTATGCCGCCGGCTATTACAGCTACAAGTGGGCCGAGGTCCTGTCCGCGGATGCCTTTGGCCGCTTCGAGGAAGAGGGCCTGTTCTCCCCGGAAGTCGGCGCCGCCTACCTGCACGAGATCCTCGAGGCTGGAGCCTCGCGGCCCGCCGCTGATTCCTTCCGGGCGTTCCGGGGTCGTGATCCCCAGATCGATGCCCTGTTGCGCCACAGCGGCCTGGAGGACGCCGCGTGAAGATCGCCAGCTGGAACGTCAATTCGCTGAAGGTTCGCCTGCCGCAGGTGCTCGAGTGGCTCTCGAGCTCGCGCACCGACATCCTGGCGCTGCAGGAAACCAAGCTGACCGACGAGAACTTCCCCGTGTCCGCCATTCAGGACGCCGGCTACCAGGTGGTGTATTCGGGCCAGAAGACCTACAACGGCGTGGCGATCCTGTCGCGCACCGAGGCGACCGAGGTCGTCACCGATCCGCCCGGGCTCGAGGATGCCCAGCGCCGTATCCTGGCCGCCACCATCGGCGACATCCGCGTGGTCAACCTGTACGTGGTCAATGGCGAGAACGTCGGCACCGAGAAATACGCCTACAAGCTCGACTGGCTGGCACGCATGCGCGACTGGCTGGCCGACGAGATCGCCCGGCATCCGAATCTGGTGGTTCTGGGCGACTTCAACATTGCCCCCGACGACCGCGATGTCCACGACCCCGAGGCCTGGCACGAACGCATCCTCTGCTCCACGCCCGAACGTGAGGCCCTGGCAGCCCTCACCGGTCTGGGCCTGGTCGATACCTTCCGCGCCTTCGACCAGCCGGAGGCGGAGTTCTCCTGGTTCGACTATCGCGCCGCGTCGTTCCGCCGCAACCGCGGCCTGCGCATCGACCTGGTCCTGGCCAGCGCGCCACTGCAGGCGCGCCTGCAGGCCGCCGGCATCGATCGCGAACCGCGCTCCTGGGAGCGTCCTTCCGACCATGCCCCGGTCTGGGCGGAATTCTCCGACTAGCCGAGACCCCTCACCGGCCCGCCTGACCACTGGGAGCGACCCGTGAAGTACAAGGACCTGCGTGATTTCATCGACGGCCTCGAACAGCGCGGCGAGCTGCGTCGCATCACCCGCGAGGTGGACCCGAACCTCGAGATGACCGAGATCGCCGACCGCGTCTTGCGCGCTGGCGGCCCGGCGCTGTTGTTCGAGAACCCCACCGGATCCGACATCCCGGTACTGGCCAATCTCTTCGGTACTCCCGAGCGGGTGGCCATGGGTATGGGCGAGGACTCGGTCGAGGCCCTGCGTGAGGTGGGACGTCTGCTCGCCTTCCTCAAACAGCCGGATCCGCCCAAGGGGTTGAAGGCCGCCTGGGAGCAGTTGCCGGTCTTCCGCAAGGTCCTGGACATGGCCCCGAAGAAGACCCGCGGGGCCGCCTGCCAGCGCCATGTGATCGAAGGCGACGCGGTCGACCTGTCGACCCTCCCGGTGCAGACCTGCTGGCCCGGGGACGCCGGGCCCCTGATCACCTGGGGCCTGGTGGTCACGCGCGGCCCCGAGAAGTCACGCCAGAACCTGGGCATCTATCGCCAGCAGGTGATCGGTCGCAACCGGGTGATCATGCGCTGGCTGTCGCATCGTGGCGGCGCGCTGGATTTCCAGGAGTGGACCCGCGCCCATCCCGGAGAACCGTTTCCGATTGCCGTAGCCCTGGGCGCCGACCCCGCCACCATCCTCGGCGCGGTCACCCCGGTGCCCGACACCCTGTCGGAATATGCCTTTGCCGGCCTGCTGCGTGGCAGCCGTACGGAGGTTACCCGTTGCATGGGTTCGGACCTCGAGGTGCCGGCGTCGGCCGAGTTCGTGCTGGAGGGCCATATCCACCCGGGCGACACCGCGCCCGAAGGCCCGTTCGGCGACCATACCGGCTACTACAACGAGGTCGACGAGTTCCCGGTGTTCACCATTGACCGGATTACCCACCGCGACGACCCGATCTATCACTCCACCTACACCGGCCGCCCCCCGGATGAACCCGCCGTCCTCGGCGTGGCCCTGAACGAGGTCTTTATCCCGATCCTGCAGAAGCAGTTCCCGGAGATCGTGGACTTCTACCTGCCCCCCGAGGGTTGCTCCTACCGCCTTGCCGTAGTCTCCATGCGCAAGCAGTACCCGGGCCATGCCAAGCGCGTGATGATGGGCGTGTGGTCGTTCCTGCGTCAGTTCATGTACACCAAGTTCGTGATCGTGGTCGATGACGATGTGAACACCCGCGAATGGAATGACGTGATCTGGGCCATCACCACGCGCATGGACCCGGCGCGGGATACCACTCTGGTCGAAAACACCCCGATCGACTACCTGGACTTCGCCTCCCCGGTGTCCGGACTCGGATCGAAGATGGGCATGGACGCCACCTCCAAGTGGCCGGGCGAGACGGATCGCGAATGGGGGCGACCAATCGCCATGGACGAGGCGGTGAAACGCCGGGTTGACGAGATCTGGGATGACCTGGGGTTATGACGCGTGAGCCGCCGCGCTGTCCGGGCCGGTGGCTGGCTCCTGCCGGGCGTGCTGCTGGCCCTGGCCGGTTGTGCCGCCGTCCCGGAGCGTGACTCGATGCGCGCGGACTCAACCCCTGTCGAGCAAACCCCCACCGCGACCGCGATTGCG
The DNA here is from genome assembly GCF_000381445.1 of Thioalkalivibrio sp. ALE22. Taxonomy (NCBI): domain Bacteria; kingdom Pseudomonadati; phylum Pseudomonadota; class Gammaproteobacteria; order Chromatiales; family Ectothiorhodospiraceae; genus Thioalkalivibrio; species Thioalkalivibrio sp. ALE22. The sequence continues at coordinate 62,415 of NZ_KB906499.1, read as the reverse complement.
CCCGACCGCATCCGCCACTGGCCGGCCGATGCCCCGGCCGCGGTCGTGATCGCCCTGCACAGCTTCCGCGACCATGCCGGGGCGTATGCCTCCCTCGGTCCGTGGCTGGCCGAACGCGGGTACAGCGTTCACGCCCTGGATCAGCGCGGGCATGGCGCCAGCGAGCCGCATGGGCGCTGGCCCGGGATGCAGCCCGTGATCGAGGATGTGGTTGCGATGGTCCATGCCGCCCGCGCGGAGGATCCGGACCGGCCCGTCTTCCTGCTGGGGGAGAGCATGGGGGGCTCGGCCGCACTGGCGAGCCTCGCGACGTATCCGGAACTCGATGTCGCCGGCGTGATCGCGGTGGCCCCGGGCCTGCGTGGCGGCATACCCGCGCGCGGGTTCTGGGACGCCGCGGTGCGCACCGGCGAGACCCTGGCCGGGGGCCTGACGCTCACTATCGACCCCGACTACGCCGACAGCCTGGACCCCGCCGCGGTGGAGCGATTCGCCAACGACCCGCAGGTCATCCGCCGAGTGCGGTTGGATACCTATGCCGGCGTGGTCTGGCTCGCGCAGTACGCCACCGATTACATCCACCACGTGACGGTCCCGGTGGTCTATTTGTGGGGCGAGCAGGACGGGACCATCCTGAAACCCTCGGTATGCGCCGCCGCCCGCGCGCACCCCGGGCATCGGGCGGAGGTCTGGACCGAACCGCACTGGCCGCACCTGCTCCTGCACGCCCCGGACTGGCCGACCACCGCCACCCGTCTGGTCGACTGGATGCAGCGGGTGACGGACGACGCACCGGGCCCGCGGGTTGCGCGGGCTCCCGCCGCCTGCGACTAGTCGCCCAGGTGGGCGCCATCCTCCGGCGCCGCCGACCAGGTCGCGATATCGCGGCCCATCGCCTGTACCGTGCGGCCGAGCACCGAGCACGACCCCTTGAAGCCTCCAAACGCACCGCCACCGGAGAAGCGCCGCGAGGTAAAGCTGGCCTCTTCCTCACCATCGCTGTAGAGCGTGCCGGCGGCCTCGGTGACCTTGCGATGGCCGATCCAGGCATTGCCGCCACTGACCGCGTCGGTCAGTTCCACCACCAGTACCTGACCCCCGGCGGAGGGGTCGACGCTCGCCTCGCGTTCGAAGCGCAGGCCCTGGTCGGCGCCATAGTGGGCGATGAACTCGGAGAACTGTTCCTCCAGGTTGCACTCCTGACGGATATTGCTGGCGATGGTGGCATCGGCACTGTAGGGCACCGAATGGGCAACCCGGATCACCGGTGCGTCCGCCGGGACATCCGCGGTCGCGGCCGGGGCGTCGGCCTCGGCCTCCGCCGCGCGGTCGCTGGAATCGGTGGAACGGGTCTCGTTGGAGGCACAGCCTGTCGCGAGCAGCAGGCCGGCCCCGGCCGCAATCAGCAAATGACGCATGGCATTCCCTTGTCGTTTTTGTGGAACGCACCTGATTCTGCCCAACCCGCTCGCGGGGCGAAACCCCCAGGGCTGGTTCCCGCGAGATCTCCATCCGGGCCACCCGGCGGGATTGCGGTTGCTTGCGTTCCGCTTGCTACTGGCGAGAATGATCGGCTTTCCGCGACCGGGGGTTTCCATGGCGTTCGATGTCACCATTCAGCCCAGTGGCCACGTGTTCGAGGTCGAGGACGACGAGACCGTCCTCGAGGCCGCCCTGCGCCAGGGCTATGCGTTTCCCTACGGCTGCCGCAATGGCGCCTGCGGCTCCTGCAAGGGGCGGGTCCTGCAGGGCGAAGTCGATCACGGACCGACCCGGCCGCAGGGCATCACCGACGCCGAACTGGCCGACGGCATGGCCCTGTTCTGCCAGGCCGTGCCGGTGGACGATCTGGAGATCGAGGTGCGCGAGATCGGCGCCGCCCGGGATATCGTCGTCAAGACCCTGCCGTGCCGTGTGGCGGAGCTGAACCGCCTCGCGGACGATGTGATGGAGCTGCGCCTGCAGCTACCGGCCACCGAACGCCTGCAGTTCCTGGCCGGGCAGTACCTGGACGTGCTGCTGAAGGGTGGCGACCGCCGCAGCTACTCGCTCGCCAACGCCCCGCATGACGATGCCCAGCTGGTTCTACACGTGCGGCAGATGCCGGGCGGGCGTTTCTCCACCATGGTGTTCGAGGAGCTCAAGCCCAAGGCCCTGCTGCGCATCGAGGGCCCGCTCGGCAGTTTCTTCGTCGACGAGGAATCGCCGAGGCCGCGCCTGTTCGTCGGCGGCGGCACCGGTTTCGGACCGCTGAAGGGTATGTTGGATCACCTGGCCGCGGAGGGGCTGGATCGGCCGCACCACCTGTTCTGGGGCGCGCGCGCGGCGGAAGGCATCTATGCCCCGGACTGGCTCACCCGAATGACGGACGAGCACGCCGAGTATTTCCGCTTCACGCCGGTCCTGTCCGATACCCCGGCCGAGACGGCCGCCGGTTTTGCCGCGGTCAGCGGCTGGCCGCACGACGCGGTGCTCGCTGAATATCCGGACCTGTCCGGCTTCGACGTCTACATGGCCGGGCCTCCGGCCATGATCCACGCCGCCCGCGAGGCCTTCCGCGCCGCCGGCCTGCCGCCGGAGCAGCTCTACTACGACAGCTTCGAGCCCGCCACCCCGGCCGAGTAAACCCGCCGGCGTTCGCAGGGCTTGTTCACCACGAAGCGCACGAAGGCACGAAGAAATTCAAGGGCGAAAAGCCTGAACAGGAAGACGCGAAGAAGGAAGATTTCTTGGCGGCATCAGAGAGTTCCCTGACGCTGGTGCTTGCAAGGCGTTGATCGTTTGGTCAACGCCCAAGCTGTAGAACCTTCCGATCTTCCAGTCTTCCTGTGAAAGGCTCTTGTCGTGGTGGATGATCAGGTGCGGTCCGTGCGTAGTTGGTCTGCCAGGCGGTGGACGGCGGCCAGCATGGCGGTGTCGGTGGGGTCCTCGGCGGTTTCCACCGCGGCCTTGAAGCCGAGTTCCCGCGCGATCTCGGCGATGCGCTCGCTGCCGACCACCAGCGGGGTCTTGCGCAGCCACATGCGGCCCAGCTTGCCGACCATCTCGTAGAGGTTGCGCAGGCCCTCGCCACTGGTGATGGTGATGATGTCGATCTGCCCGCGCGAGAAGGAATACATCAGTTCGCCGGTATCGCCCTCGGGGCGTCCGCGGCGGTAGGCCTCGGCAAAGGTCACCTCGGCGCCGCGTTCCTTCAGCGTGTCGCCCAGCAGCTCGCGCCCGCCGTCCCCGCGGAAGATCACCACGCGCTTGCCGGCCACGTCCTGCATGGCCTCCTGCGCCAACAGCGCCTCGCTGTCGAAACGCCGTGGGGGCAGGATATCCGCCGGGCGACCGAAGCCCTTCAGCTCCTGCGCGGTGCGGTTACCGATGGCGGCGATCTGCGTGGTCACCGGCCAGTCGCGCTCCGCCAGTGCCAGGTTGAGTACGCGCTGCACCGCGTTCGGGCTGATGAACACCGCGATGTCGAAGCGGTCCAGCCGCTCCAGGATCTCGCGCAGGTTGGTGGGGTCGCTGGGGGCCAGGATCTCCAGCACGGGGAAACGGATCACCGTTGCGGCCTCCGCCGCCAGCGCCTCGCAAAAGGGCTCGGCCTGGGCGGCCGGGCGGGTCACCAGGATGCCGAGGCCGGCCAGCGGACCCTGACCCTCGGTGGCCACGGCGTTCTCGTCTGCGGATGCGGTCATGCGTCTACCCCTTCGTGTCCTGGCCGTGTTCGCGGTGGGCGGCCGCGAGCAGTTCACCCGCCCCCAGTTCCAGCAGCATGTCCGCGAGGCGAATCCCCAGGGCCTCGGCCTCGCCGCGCGGCCCGTCCACCTGGCGGCGCAGCAGGCGGCTGCCATCCACCGCGCCCACCAGTCCGTCCAGGTGCAGCTGGTCACCGTCCAGCGTGGCATGGGCCGCCAGCGGCACCTGGCAGCCGCCCTCCAGACGGCGGTTGAAGGCGCGTTCGGCACGCACGCGGTCGGCGGTGTCGGGGTCGTTGAGAGGCGCAATCAGGTCGCCGATCGCGCGGTCGCCCGCGCGGCATTCGATGGCGATGGCCCCCTGGCCGACCGCCGGGAGGCTGACGTCCGGCTCCAGGCAGGAGCGGATGCGTTCGTCGAACCCGAGGCGCTTGAGCCCGGCCGCGGCCAGCAGGATCGCGTCGTACTCGCCGGCATCCAGCTTGCCCAGGCGCGTGTTCACGTTGCCGCGCAGGTCGCGCACCTCCAGGTCCGGCCGCCGGGCCCGCAGCTGGCACTGGCGGCGCAGGCTGGAGGAGCCCACCCGCGCGCCCTGCGGCAGCTCGTCGACATGGGCGTAGCGGTTGGACACGAACGCATCATGCGGGTCTTCGCGGTCCAGGATCACGGGGAGTTCCAGCTGCTCCGGGAGCTCCATCGGTACGTCCTTCACCGAGTGCACCGCGATGTCGGCGCGGTCCTCCAGCAGCGCGATCTCCAGCTCCTTCACGAACAACCCCTTGCCGCCGATCCGGGCCAGCGGCGAGTCCAGCACGCGGTCGCCCTGGGTGGTCATGCCGACCAGTTCGACCGGACGCTCGGGTTCGCGGGCGCGCAGGCGGGCGGCGACATGTTCCGCCTGCCACATGGCAAGCGGGCTCTTTCGGGTGGCGATGCGTACAGGCTTCATGGGTTGTCCGGGCGAGCCACGGCGCAGGCGGCCGGGCGTTCAAAACGCACTAGTATAACGATCATGGCGGTCGGCCCCGAATCCCGCGCGTTTCCCCGGCCTTGATCCGCCGGATGTCCGGGGCGGGCCAGGTAGTCAGGTGCCGTTGCGCAGGTACTCGCGCACCCGCGGGAGCTGGCGGCGGCTGATCGGCATCGGGTCCAGGTCGTCGTGGAACAACAGGCGGTTGTCGGTAGGTCCGAGGGTTTCGATCCCCTTGATCGACGCCTTCACCGCCAGGCAGCCGCGGTGCACCCGCAACAGCGCCGGGCCGTAGAGACTCTCCAGATCCCGCAGGCGGCCATCCACAAAACCCGCCAGGCGCGCGGAACGCGCCATCACGTAGCCGCCCTCGGCGATGAAGATATCGACCCGCTCCAGCGGGACGCGCTCCTCGCGCCGACCCACCGTGATGTGCACCTCGTTGGGAAAGGTTTCGACCCGCCCCTGCTTCTGTTGCACCGCGCGCTGCAGCGCCTGGTCCAGTCGTTCGCGGCGTACCGGCTTCAGCACATAGTCGCGCACCCCCGCCTCGAAGGCCTCCAGAGGGAAGCGATCATGGGCGGTGACCAGGATCACGGTCAGCCCCGGGTCGGCGGCATGCAGGCGCCGCGCGAGCTCCAGCCCGGTTTCGCCGGGCATGTCGATGTCCAGCAGCAGGGCATCTGGCGTGTGGTCTCGCAGGCGCGTCTCGACCTCACCGGCGTGCGCGGCCTCTGCCACCACCCGATGCCCCAGCTCCCGGGCCAGAGCGCTCAGGCGCTGGCGGGCGATGGGTTCATCGTCGGCGACCAGCAAGTCCAGTGGGCGGTCGTTCATGGGGTTCCCTCCCGGGTCGCGAGGGGCAGCCGGATGCGGACCTCGAACGCCCCGTCGCCCCCCTCGGTTTCGAAGTGTACCCGTTCACCGAAGGCATGCTGCAGTCGCAGCCGCACGGCCTCGGTGCCGGTCCCGGTACCCTCGCCGCGGGCCTGCGCGTCCACGCTGTTGCCGAGGATCAGCGTCACCCGGCCCGAGTCCATGCGGCAGCGTACCCAGATGCGGCCCGCGCCGCGCGCCGGGGCGATCCCGTGCTGGATGGCGTTCTCCGCGAGCGGCTGCAGGAACAGCGTGGGCACCGGCACGTCCAGTCCGGCATGGTCGGGACAGTCCCAGTCCAGTTCCAGGCGTTCGCCGAAGCGGGTCTGCTCGATCCCGAGGAAGGCGCGGACCAGCTCCAGCTCCTCGCGCAGCGAGTGGCGGTCCCCGGTTGCGAAGGTGGCGCGGAACAGGTCCGCCAGATCCAGGGTGATCTGCTCCGCCCGTTCCGGGTCACTGCGGCACAGGCCGGCGATGGTGTTCATGCTGTTGTAGAGAAAGTGCGGGCGCAGGCGGGCGCGCATCGCCTGTTCGCGGGCCGCGGCCACGGCCCGGGTCTCGCGCTGCCAGGCCGCCTGCAGGTAGAGGTAGTGCATCGCCACCAGGCTGAGGATGGTCGCCACACCGATCACCGGCCAGCGCAGGGCCGGGTCGGCCAGCACCAGCTCCTCCGCCAGACGATAGACGATGGCCGTGTTGGCGATGGGCACCAGCGGCGGCAGCACGATCTGGGCGGTCAGGGGGAGCCGGTGCAGCGGGCGCTTCAGGGCGCACAGGATCAGAAGGCTGGTCAGCGCCACCCAGAAGATGAACAGGGCGTGCAGCGCCAGGGCCGACAGCCAGTCCTGCCCCCCGCCGCGCAGCAGGGCGATCGCCAGCGCCAGCAGCACGGCGACCATCAGCACCCGCAGCAGGGTCTCCGCGCTGCAGAAGTCCGGCAGCGGCGACAGCTCCCCGTTGGTCTGCCTGGCGGAGTCCCCCTGGGCCATGCGTCAGTTGCTCCCCTGGTACCGGGCCTCGTTCCGGGGACGTGGTCGTGCCATGTTCACCCCCCCTTTGTGCCCGTATACTTCCGTGTCTTTCCAAGTCCCTTCAGGAAGCACCATGACGCAGGATTCCCCGCACGACAAGCCAGCCGCCACACCCGCCGCCTCCGGCGAGGCCAAGCTGTGGGGCGGACGCTTCTCCGAGCCGACCGATGCCTTCGTCGAGCGCTTCACCGCCTCGGTGGCGTTCGACCGCCGTCTGTATCGCGAGGACATCCAGGGCTCCCAGGCCCATGCACGCATGCTGGCGAAGGTCGGGGTGCTGACCGACGCCGAGGCCGCGCAGATCCTCGAGGGGCTGGACGCGATCCGCGACGAGATCGCCGCCGGTGCGTTCGACTGGCAGGTCGGGCGCGAGGACGTGCACATGAACATCGAGGCACGGCTGATCGAGCGTATCGGTGACGTCGGCAAGAAGCTGCACACCGGGCGCTCGCGCAATGACCAGATCGCCACCGACATCCGGCTGTGGCTGCGTGCGAGCATCGACGACATCCTGCGCCTGATCCGCGGCTACCAGGACGGTCTGGTCGCCCTGGCCGAACGCGAGGCGGAGACGGTGATGCCGGGCTTCACCCACCTGCAGACCGCGCAGCCGGTCACCTTCGGCCACCACATGCTGGCCTGGTACGAGATGCTGGAGCGCGATGCCGAGCGCCTGCGTGACGCGCGTCGTCGGGTGAACATCCTGCCGCTGGGCGCGGCCGCGCTGGCCGGTACGCCGTATCCGCTGGATCGCGAATACACGGCCGACTTGCTGGGCTTTGATGGCGTGACCCGCAACTCCCTGGACGCCGTCTCCGATCGTGATTTCGCCATCGAATTCACCGCGGCCGCGGCGACCCTGATGATGCACCTGTCGCGCCAGGCCGAGGAGCTGGTGCTGTGGACCAGCGCCCAGTTCGCTTTCATCGAGCTACCGGACCGCTACTGCACCGGTTCCTCGATCATGCCGCAGAAGAAGAACCCGGACGTGCCGGAGCTGGTGCGCGGAAAGACCGGCCGCGTCTATGGCCACCTGATGTCCCTGCTGACCCTGATGAAGAGCCAGCCGCTGGCCTACAACAAGGACAACCAGGAGGACAAGGAGCCTTTGTTCGACACCGTCGATACCCTGCTCGGGTCGCTGCGCGCCTTCGGCGACATGGTGCCGAACCTCGAGGTGCGGCGGGAGAATACCCTGGCCGCGACCCGCAAGGGCTTTGCCACCGCGACCGACCTGGCGGACTACCTGGTCGGACGGGGCGTGGCCTTCCGCGACGCCCACGAGGTGGTCGGCCGGGCGGTGCGCATCGCCCAGGAACGCGGGGTGGATCTGGCGGAGCTGCCGCTGGCAGAGCTGCAGGCGATCAGCCCGGCGGTGGGCGAGGATGTCTTCGCGGTGCTGACGCCGGAGGGCTCGGCGGCGGCGCGCAACCTCACCGGGGGGACCGCCCCGGACCAGGTCCGCCGCCAGGCCGCAGCGGCGCGCGAACACCTGGCCGCGCTGGCCCGCGCGGATACCTGACGCAGAGGGCCTTGCCGGACGGACACGGGGAGAGCGCGACCCCGTTCGCCGCGAGCCTTACCTGCGATCCAGCGTGGACTCCAGCACTTCCCAGTGCACGTTGCCGTGGACGACCTCGTAGGCCAGCAGCAACTGGCCATGCGCGGAGTCACCCTCGAAGTTCGCCAGCACCCATTGGTGGTTGAGTACGTGGATGCCGTCGCGGCGGAAGGCGTATTCCTCGCCCGCCGGGGCCTCGTGGGGGATCAGGTCGGTCTGCGGCATCAGGTCGTCGGCCAGGCGCTCATTCGGGCGCACCATGCCGCGGCGTTGCAGGTCCTGGATGTGGGCGTTGGTCAGACCCAGTTCCACCGGGCGCGGCACTTCGTGGCGGGTGTACTGCTGCAGTTGCATCTGCGCCTGCAGCAGGTCGCGGTTGGCCTCCGACAGATCCTGTTCCAGACCGTTGCCGCGGGCGATGTAGATCGCCAGCACGACCACGAAGAACAGCATGAAGCCGAGCCACACCAGGCGTTCGCTGGTCTTCAGGTTCTGCGGCTTGGGGTTGTCTTGTTCGGACACGGGGCTTGCCTCCGGGATGCATGCGGACGGCCGGTGGCCACGGGCCCCGGCCGGGGAATGAACGTGCGACCGCCGTGGGTTCCTGAACCGGGGTCGTTGCGACGCGCATGATAACCCCTGACACCGCAACCTGCCGAGCTGCCCCATGTCGGTCCACGACCCTGCACAATCTGACCTCCCCGAAACGGAACTGGAGTGGATCAACCGCTTCGCCCGGTTGCCGGAGGCCTTTTATGACCGGCCCGCCCCGGCCCCGTTTCCCGGCGCCAACTGCCTGGCCGCAAGCCCCGACATGTGCGGTCGCCTGGACCTGGACCCGGCCGCGTTGGAGCGCGATCCGTGGTTGGGGGCCTGTACCCGGGGGAGCGAGCTGCCGGGCGCCGAACCCCTGGCATCGGTGTATGCCGGTCATCAGTTCGGAGTATTCGTGCCACAGTTGGGGGATGGTCGCGCCAAGCTGCTCGGCGAGGTCCGAACCGCCCGGGGCGAGACCTGGGAACTGCAGGTCAAGGGGGCTGGGCCAACCCGGTACTCGCGAGGGGCGGACGGTCGTGCGGTTGTCAGGTCCTCGGTGCGCGAGTACCTGGTCTCCGAGGCGATGGCGGCGCTGGGTGTGCCTACCACGCGGGCCGTGGCGCTGTTTGGTTCCAGTCTGCGGGTCTATCGCGAGCGTATCGAACCGGGGGCCATCGTGCTGCGGGCGGCGCCGTCTTTCCTCCGCTTCGGCCATTTCGAGTACTTCCACTACAACGGCTACAGCGCGCGCCTGCAGGAGCTGATCGACTATGCCCTGGCGCACGACTATCCGGAGCTGGTGGATGCCGAAGATCCGGTGGCTGCGATGCTGGAGGCGGTGATTGGACGCACCGCGGAGATGATCGCGGACTGGCAGGCCATCGGGTTTTGTCACGGGGTGATGAACACCGACAACATGAGTCTGGCCGGGCTGACCATCGACTATGGTCCGTTCGCCTTCATGGATGCCTTCGACCCCGGCTACATCTGCAACCACACCGACCAGGGCGGGCGCTACGCCTTCGATCAGCAGCCGCAGATCGCGCAGTGGAACCTGATCCGCCTGGCCGAGACCCTGGTGATTTACTTCGCCGACCCTACCCGGGAGGCGGCGATCGAGCGCGCCAAGGCCTTGCTGCAGGATTTCCAGCCGCAGTACCGCCGTGCCTGGCTCGCGCGCATGCGGGCGAAACTCGGCCTGCAGGCGGCGCAGGAAGGCGACGAGGCCCTGATCCAGGACCTGCTGGCCCGCATGGCGGCCGAGGGCGTGGACTACACCCGCTTTTTCCGCCAGTTGCCGGATCTGGAGCAGGCGGAGACGCGCGCGCAGCTGGAATTGGAACTGGAGGATCGGGACGCCTGGCAGGCATGGTGGTCGCGCTACCAGGCACGCCTGGCGCAGGAAGCCCGGGCGGCGGATGCGCGCCGGGCGGCGATGAACGCGGTCAACCCGAAGTACATCCTGCGCAACCACCTGGCGCAGGCCGCAATCGAGCGGGCCGAGGCCGGTGATCCCTCCGAGGTGCTGCGCCTGCAGCGGATTCTCGCCCGGCCGTTCGATGAGCAGCCCGAGTTCGAGGCCTATGCGGACCTGCCCCCGGAATGGGCCAGCGGGATTCAGTTGAGTTGTTCGTCCTGAAGCAACCGATGCGGGCGCGTGAATCGCGCGCCCGGGCTTAGCCGAGGATGCCGCGCAGGATGTAGAAGTAGACCACCGCGAGGATGGCCCCGGCCGGCAGGGTCACGATCCAGGACAGGAAGATCATCCGCACCAGCCCCAGGTTGATCGCGGCGATCCCGCGCGCCAGGCCCACCCCGAGGATCGCGCCGACCAGGGTGTGCGTGGTGGAGATCGGCAAGCCAGTGCCCGAGGCCAGCACCACGGTCGCCGCCGCCGCGGCCGTGGCCGCATAGCCACGACTGGGCGTGAGCTGGGTAATGCCGGTGCCGACCGTCGCGATGACCTTGTGGCCGTAGGTGAACAGGCCGAAGACGATCCCGAACCCGCCCAGCAGCAGCACCCACATCGGCACGACCGTCTCGGTGCTCACATCGCCGGTCTGGATCACGTCCACGACCGCGGCTAGCGGCCCCACCGCATTGGCGACGTCGTTGGAGCCCAGGGCGAAGGCCATCGCGCAGCCGGTCACCACCATCTGGACGCCGAACACCTTCTCGACATTGGCAAAATGGGAGCCCTCTTCGCCCACGCCCGTGGGGTCGTCGAAGCGCAGGCGGCGGATCGCCATCATCCCGAGCACGACCACCACCGCGCTTACCAGGGTGGCGAAGCCATAGGCCTGCAGCGTCGTCAGGTCCAGCCCGACATGGGTCAGTCCCTTGAACATCGTGACCAGGGCGGTGACGAAGGCCGTCAGGAAGATGTACAGCGGGGCCCAGCGCTTGGCGTTCTTCAGCGGATCGACGGTGTCCAGGATCAGGATCTGCACACTGCGGAACAGGGCAAACGCAATCATGCCGCCGACCATGGGCGAGACCACCCAGGACATCGCTATGGTCCCGACGCGCTCCCAGCGCACCACCTCGAACCCCAGCCCCACCACGGCAAAGCCGACGATCGCGCCGATGATGGAGTGGGTCGTGGAGACCGGCCAGCCGAAGTAGGAGGCCACGAGCAGCCATGTTCCGGCTGCGGCCAGCGCGGCCAGCATCCCGTACACGAGCAGTTCGGGGTTGTCCGCCATCAGGCTGGAGTCGACCATCCCGCTGCGGATGGTCTGGGTGACCTCGCCGCCGGCGAGCCAGGCCCCGGAGAATACGAAGATCGCGGCGACAAAGACCGCCTGGCGGATGGTCAGCGCGCGCGAGCCGACCGAGGTACCCATCGCATTGGCGACGTCATTGGCGCCGATGCCCCAGGCCATGAACAGGCCGAAGATCACTGCAAGGCCGAGCAACAGGGTGCTGTATTCCATGCGGTCCTCGGTTCCTTACTTGGTATGGCCTGTTACTTCGCCAGCATCAGTTGCAGGCGGCTGCCTACACGCTGGGCCAGGTCGGCCAGCTCGCCGATCGAGTCGATCACGCGGTACATGAAGATCACGTTAACCGGGGGCAGCTCCGCCTCCTGGGCGAACAGGATCTCGCGCACCTCGCGCTGGGCCTCGTCGGATTCGTGCTCGATCTGGTCCAGTTCGGTAAGGATGCCGTTGACGACCTCGACCTCGTGTCCGCGGAAACCCGCCTCCACCAGTTCGTCCAGTTCGTTGATCGCCCGACCGGCCTGATCGACCGCATCCACGCTGCGGTCGAGGAAACGCTTGATCGGTTCCCGCATGTTGTCGGGGAACTGCATCTGGCGGCCCAGCATCAGCCCGGCGATGTCCTTCGCCATGTTGGCGATGCGATCCTGGATCAGCAGGGTATCCAGCACGTCGCGGCGCGACATCGCCAGCATCATGCCCTTGGGCAGGTGCAGCCGCAGGTCCTTCTTCAGGCGGTCGGCCTCGCGCTCCAGCTTCGCGATCTTGCGCTGCTGCTCGCGCGCGGTCTCCCAGTCATCGCGCGCCATGGCCTCCATGAACGGGGGGAGCTCGGCGATGCAGGCGCGGATCTTCTCCATGTGCGCCTGCAGCGGGCGCACCGGGGAACGGCCAAACAGCTCGAAGACGAAGTTCTTGGGGGACATGGCGGCGCGAAGGTTGTCACAAAGCCATAATCTAACGCAAAACACCGTGGCCCGCGCGGACTTGTTCGTGTCGAGGCCGCCGTTCTGCGCTAGACTCGTGGATCAGAGCTGGGGGTGCCCGCCGTGGATGCGGGCTGAGAGAGTCCCCTTGAACCTGAACCGGTTAACACCGGCGGAGGGAAGCTCGGTCAACGGTCTGCTGTACCCGGGGTCCCTGCCCCCGCGATCGCCCTGCCCGCGCTCCCTTCGCCTCACGCGACAGCAGAGGTCCGATCATGAGCGCCATCCCCGAGTCGTTTGCCCGCAAGACCGCCGAGGTCTCCGCGGAGGTCACCCGCCCGTTCCCGAACTCCGAGAAGCGCTACGTCGAGGGGTCGCGCGCGGACATCCGCGTGCCGTATCGCGAGGTCGCGCAGACGCCGACGATGACCTCCGGCACGCCCGAGGAGAACCCGCCGATCCCGGTGTACGACACCTCCGGCCCCTACACCGACCCCGAGGCGAGCATCGACCTGCACCGGGGCCTGGCGGACCTGCGCGGCCCGTGGATCGACGAACGCGCGGACACCGAGTGGCTGGACGGCCCGAGCTCGGAGTACGGCCGCGCCCGCGCCGCCGACCCGGAGCTGGCCCGCCTGCGCTTCGAGCACATCCGCCCGCCGCGCCGCGCGAAGGCCGGCGCGAACGTCTCGCAGATGCACTACGCCCGGAAGGGCATCATTACCCCGGAAATGGAGTTCGTCGCGATCCGCGAGAACAACCGCCTCGAGGCGCTGCGCGCCGACCCGCGCTACCAGAAGTTGCTGCGGCAGCACGCCGGGGAGTCCTTCGGGGCCTCCATCCCCGAGGAGATTACCCCCGAGTTCGTGCGCGAGGAGATCGCCCGCGGCCGCGCGATTATCCCCGCCAACATCAACCACCCGGAACTCGAGCCGATGATCATCGGCCGCAACTTCCGGGTGAAGGTGAACACCAACATCGGCAACTCCGCGGTCACCTCCTCGATCGAGGAGGAGGTGGAGAAGCTCGTGTGGTCCGCGCGCTGGGGCGGCGACACCCTGATGGACCTGTCCACCGGCAAGAACATCCACGAGACCCGCGAGTGGATCCTGCGCAACTCGCCGGTGCCGATCGGCACCGTGCCGATCTACCAGGCGCTGGAGAAGGTCGACGGCAAGCCCGAGGACCTGACCTGGGAGCTGTTCCGCGACACCCTGATCGAGCAGGCCGAACAGGGTGTGGACTACTTCACCATCCACGCCGGCGTGCGCCTGCAGTACGTGCCGCTGACCGCCGACCGGGTGACCGGCATCGTCTCCCGCGGCGGCTCGATCATGGCCAAGTGGTGCCTGGCGCATCACCAGGAGAACTTCCTCTACACCCACTTCGACGAGATCTGCGAGATCATGAAGGCGTTCGACGTCTCCTTCTCGCTGGGCGACGGCCTGCGCCCCGGCTGTCTGGCCGACGCCAACGACGCCGCCCAGTTCGGCGAGCTGGAGACCCTGGGCGAGCTGACCCAGAAGGCCTGGGAACACGACGTGCAGGTGATGATCGAGGGCCCCGGCCATGTCCCGCTGCAGAAGGTGAAGGAGAACGTCGACAAGGAGCTGGAGGACTGCTTCGAGGCGCCCTTCTACACCCTCGGCCCGCTGGTGACCGACATCGCCCCGGCCTACGACCACATCACCTCCGGCATCGGCGCGGCCAACATCGGCTGGTACGGCACCGCGATGCTCTGCTACGTGACACCGAAGGAACATCTGGGCCTGCCGAACAAGCAGGACGTGCGCGACGGAATCATCACCTACAAGATCGCCGCCCACGCCGCCGATCTGGCCAAGGGCTTCCCCGGCGCGCAGCTGCAGGACAACGCACTCAGCAAGGCGCGCTTCGAATTCCGCTGGGAGGACCAGTTCAACCTCGCGCTGGACCCGGAGCGCGCGCGCGAATTCCACGACGAGACCCTGCCGAAGGATGCGCACAAGGTCGCCCACTTCTGCTCCATGTGCGGCCCGAACTTCTGCTCGATGAAGATCACCCAGGACGTGCGCGACTACGCCGCGGCCCAGGGCATCTCGGAGGACGAGGCCCTGAAGAAGGGCCTTCAGGAAAAGGCGGTCGAGTTCGTCGAGAAGGGCGCGAAGATCTACCGCGAGGTGTAGGCCAGCGGGGCTGGCCCGGGTCAGGACGCCCTACCGCACCTCGATGCGGTCGCGGCCGTTCTCCTTCGCCGCATACAGGGCCTGGTCGGCACGATCAAAGGTGTCGACCCGGCTTTCACCCGGCCGGTATTCGGTCACGCCGAAGCTCGCGGTGCGCCGCCCGACCGTCTCGAAGTCGAAGGCATTGATACGGGCCTGCAGGTCACGGGCGACCCCCTGTGCCTGCGTGACGGGCGTCTGCGGTAGCAGCACGAAGAACTCCTCGCCCCCGATCCGGCCGATCGCATCCACCTCGCGCAGATTCTGGCGCAGCAGGTCCGCGAACTGTCGCAGCACGCGGTCACCGGCACTGTGCCCCCAGGTATCGTTCACCGCCTTGAAGTGGTCGATGTCCATCAGGATCACCGAAAACGGTTCGCCGTAGCGCTCGGTGCGGGCCCGCTCCGCCTCGAACAGGCGCTCGATATGGGCGCGGTTCCATAGCGAGGTCAGCTCGTCGACCTGCGCCGAGCGTTCCAGCTGGCGTTGCTGCAGGAAGCTGTGCTTGCGCGCATGCTCCAGCATGAAGGCACTCAGCGCGCCGAAGCTGAAGGCGGCCAGCACCCACAGGAGATGAAGCTGGATCAGTTCGCCCTGCATGGGGTTGCGGAAGGCGGCGACAATCACCAGCGCCACGATGGCGGTGGCGGCCATCGTGGCCGGGCGCAGCGGCAGGCCCGATATCGCGAAGGTCCACATGATGCTGAGGTAGATCTCGGGGGCGAACACCAGGAACTGCGGCGACCCGGTATTCAGATAGAGACTGGCGCCGTTCGCGATCACCGGCGCCACCATCAGCAGGGCCCACATCGGCCGCTGCAGGGAGGCCCGCAGGCTCATCGCGGCCACCGCCAGCAGCAGGCCGGGCACCAGCAGCGCATGCGCGACCAGCCGTTCGCTGTGCAGGTCCGCCGCCACAGACTGTTCGACGGCGCTGAACAGGAGGTACATCAGGGCCGTCAGCAGCGCGACATAGCGGACCTGCGGGATACGCGCCTGGCGATGCCAGGCGTCGAACGCCTGTTGAACCGCGGTGTCTTCCCGGTGCAGCGGGTCCCAGGGGGCCCGTGGGCGCCTGGTGTTATCCAAGCCTTGACTCCTTTTCTGGCCCGAGCCCCGGGCGAGGGTACCTACATGGCGCCGCTCATGCCGCCCATACCCATCAGTCCGGCACCGATCCCGAAGATCATGCCCAGCACCATCAGGATCAGGTAGATCAGCAGCAGCACACCGAAGATCGTGAAGTAGATCCGCAGGCGCCCGAGCGCGTACTTGATCGCCTCGGGGTCGCCGCTTTCGTAGGCGCGCTGGGAGGCGCCGGCGGCCTGCATCAGAACCACGCCGGCCCAGATCGGGATCCACGCGATGATGATGCCGATGATCGACAGCGCGGTGAGTACGCCGGAGATGATCAGCATGATGCCGATCAGCTGCATTCAGGGCGACGCTTAGCCATTCGCGCCCTCGCGCTCGAGTCGATTTTGCGTGCTGACAAGGCGCGGTGACTGCCGTGCAGTCACTCTGCACAAAAGAGCCGCAACGCCGTCAGCGGGCAAAATCGGCCGAGCCCCTTCGGGGTTGGCGCCCCATTTTCCCCGATCCTGCGTTGCGTCACTTGCCGGTAGCACCACTACCGGCTGCGCGCCGCGCCTGGTCTCGGAAAAAATGGGGCGCCAACGCGAGGGCGCGAATGGCTAAGCGTCGCCCTTAAATTTCCCGCGAACGAGTGGTTCGATCAGTGCGCGAAGGTCGGCCGTGCTGGTTGCGTCCTGTTCCATGTTCAGACTCCTTGTCGTGTTGGCTGGTCGTGACGGGTGGGTCTCCGGAGCATAGCAGGCCGCCTCATGCTGTGACGCATTCGTTGTTTTGGCGCGTGCAGCCCGTGCATACTCGACCGGGTGCAAGCCCGAAGAGCAGGGCCGGGTCACGGCTCGAGAAGCAGGGGGATGTATGAGCGATCAGGGACGACGCAGGGATGCCGGCCGCAGCGGGCCGCAGGGCACGATGCTGTTTCAGGGGCAGGCCGTGCCCGAGCCGGAGGCGGTAGCCGATCCCGCCGGCGAGGAGACCCCGCCCGGTGGCCATCCGGTGCTGGTGGGGCTCTCCGAGCCCTTCGGCCAGCAGCGCCTGACGCTCAAGCCGGGCAAGCGCTCGGTCGGTCGCCAGGCGGACAACGACATCGTCCTGCAGGAGGGCAGCGTGTCCTCGCAGCATGCCTGGCTGGTCAACGACGGGGGCGAGTGCCGGGTGGTCAACCTGCTCTCCACCAACGGGACCTGGGTAAACGACGAGAAGGTGCACGAGGCCGTGCTGAAGGACGGCGACCATGTCCGTTTCGGGCGTGCCGAGTTCGTCTTCCGCCGCCGCGATGACGGCTCCGATGCCCGACCCGGTGGTGGCCGCCGGTCGCGCTGGCGCTGGCTCGGTATCGCGGTCGTGGTCCTGGTGCTGGCGGTGATCGCGCGCATCCTGCTCGAGACAGCCTGAGGGCCGGGCCCGGCTCCCCCATGCAGCGGATCGGGCGCTACGGGGTCGGCGAGGAGATCGGTCGCGGTGCGATGGCCGTGATCCATCGTGGTTACGACCCGGACATCCGCCGGCCGCTGGCCATCAAATCCCTGCAGCCCGACTACGCCTGCCGCCCCGAGTATCGCCGGCGCTTCCTGGCCGAGGCCCGCGCGGCCGGCACGCTGACCCACCCGGGTATCGTTACCATCTTCGATGTCGGCGAGTCGGATCACCAGCCGTTCATCGCGATGGAGCTGCTGGACGGAATCACGCTCGCGGAATTTGCCGACCAGTTCCGTCCGTTGCTGCTGCGCAATGTCCTGAAGATCGCCATCCAGCTGGTGGAAGCGCTCGATTACGCGCACCGGCATGGTGTGGTGCACCGGGATATCAAGCCGGAAAACATCATCGTCACCAGCGCCACGGCCAATATCAAGGTGATGGACTTCGGCATCGCCCGCACCCTCAGCGATCCCGACTGGCGGGCCGACGATGATGGCTATGTCGCCGGTTCCCCACACTACATGGCCCCGGAGCAGGTGCGCGGCCAGCCCACCGATGCGCGGGCCGACCTGTATTCGGTCGGCGTGGTGCTGTACGAACTCCTGACCGGCGCCACGCCGTTTCGTGGCCACGATGTCGAGACGCTGCTGACCCGGGTGGTCCGGGACCCCGTACCGTCACCCCGAGTCATCGTGCGCGACTGCCCGCAGGAACTGGTCGAGCTGGTATTGCGCCTGCTGGCGAAAGACCCGGACCAGCGCTATCAGTCGGCGGGCGAACTGCTGGTGGACCTCGAACGCATCGAAGAGCAACGCAGCGAACGTGAGCGGGCCGGGGCGGGCCGCCGCATCGTCCCGTTGCGGTTGCGCTGGGCGGCGGTGATGGGGGTCCTGGTCGCGGTCACGCTGGTCGTCGGCGGGGCCCTGGTCCACCAGAAGCAGAATGCGGTGATGACCGACCTGGCCTTCGACTATGGCTCCACGCTCGCCCAGATCATCTCGGTGGAGAGCGCCGAGGACCTGCTGCTGGAGGACACCATCGCGGTCCAGGGCCGCCTGCGCGACATGCAGGCCAACCGCGAGATCGCCCTGCTGAGCGTGGCGGACCATCGCGGACGGGTGGTGGCCAGCAGCGATCCCGAGGCCATGGGCCAGCCGTATCAGCCGCCGCCCGAGGAGCATCTCCTCCAGCGCCGCGACGGCCAGGCCGTGTGGTCCGTGGCCGGGCCGGATGGCGGGGAGCTGTTCCTGTTCGAGGCCCCGGTGCGCTACCAGGATCACCACATCGGCCAGCTCCAGGTCGGGTTGTCCACCGGGTCGCTGCGTGCGGCCAACGAGGCCACGTTCATGGCCCTGCTGATGCTTACCCTGGTCACGTTGCTCGCGGTGCTGCTGGGGGCCTACGTCCTGGCCCGGCGCCTGCAGGAACCCCTGGACCGCCTGCGCGGCGCCCTGGACCAGATCGGTCAGGGACGGCTGGACACGCGCATCCGGGCCCGGCGTCGGGATGACTTCGAACGTGTCTTCAGTGCCTACAACGCGATGGCGGATTCGCTGGAGGCGCGCATGAAGCGGCGCACGGACGGGGTGAGCGAACCCGGCACCGGCCACGCAGCATCTGCCGGGGACCGGACCCAGGAACTGGCCCCCGAGGACCTGCCGTCCGAGGCGGCCCCGAGACGGACCGGAACCGACTAAGGAAACACTGATCCCTGTACACGCTCGCGTTGGCACCCCAGGTTTTCCGAGACCAGGCGCATCGTGCAGCGGGTAGTGGTTCTACCGGCCCGTTTCGGATGGATTTGGGGCGCAACGCAGAATCGGAAAACCTGGGGTACCAACCCCGAAGGGGCTCGGCCGCCCGTTGCTATCAAAAACGGGTGCGCGCACGGCGTTGCGGCTCCCTTGTGCAGAATGACTGCATGGCGGTCACCGCGCATTAAACGCACGCAAAAGCGACTCGAGCGTGAGCGTGTACAGGGATCAGTGTTTCCTTAACCGTCGAGGGCGTCCAGCCGGCGCTGCAGTTCCAGCGCGCGCAGCCGGTACCCGCGGGCCGCCTCGAACTCGGGGTCGATCGCCAGCGCCTCGTCCCACAGCGCGATCGCGGTATCCAGGTCCTGGTTGCGGTAGCGCACGATGGCCTCTGCATGGAGAGCCTCCTTGTGCTGTTGCTCCAGTTCGGCGTGGTGCTGGCGGGCGCCGGAATGCTGCGGGTCCCGCGCGAGCACCTCGCCGAAGGCCTCGAGCGCCTCTGCGGTGTCCCCGGCTGACCGGGCCTCCAGACCGCGCTGGTACCAGTGGCCCTTCTCCGCCTCGAGCGCCAGGGGCTCGAGCCAGTCGGCCCATTGCGTCTCCGCCTCGGGGTGCTGGCGGGCTCGCTCCACGACTTCCAGGGCCGCGCCGAAACGCTCCGCGGCCAGGTCGGCCTCAAGGGCCCGGCGCAGGCCGTCCTCGCCCGCGCCGGGGGCGGCATCCGGGTCCAGCGCGGTCAGCTGATCGTCCAGGTCGCTCGCGCCGCGCGGCAGCGTGGAGGCATCCCGGGGGATGCGCAGCCGCTGCCCGACTAGCAATCGGTCCGGGCGCTCGAGGTCGTTGTACCGAGCGAGGATCACGAAGCGGTTGGCATCCCCCAGGTGTTCGCGGGCCAGTCGGGCCAGGGTCTCACCGGGTTCCACCGTGTGCTCGAAATGCGCCTCGCCGAGCATGGCCCGCGGATCCCCGGAAAGCTGCTCGCGCAGATGACGGGCGGCGTGGTTCCGCGGCTCGTCCGCGAGGATCCGGTCGAGCGCGACCTGTGCCCGGTCCATCTCGCCGCGCTGCAGGAGCTGCACGATCTCGGCGATCTCCAGACGTTCGATCTCCGGTTCTTCCGCTGCCGGTTCGGGCGCGGGGGGTTCCGCAGGCGCCGTTTCTTCCTCGGCCTCCGCATCCGGGTTGAATACCCCCTGCAACTGCGCGCAACCGGGCAGCAGCCCGGCCAGCGCGGCGAGCAGAACGAGGCGTAAAGGCAGGGTGCGGAACTGCGTCATGGCAAGATCTTCGGTTCGGGCGCGGTGCGGCGCCCGGAGTATACGATCGGCATCAGTCCAGCGGCCACAGCAGGATCGCCAGCGCCGCGGCGAGCAGTAGCAACAGCGCCAGCGTCGGCTGGATACGGGCCTTCAGGTGCCGGCGCCAGAATCGGCCACGGGGTCGCGCCGCCCGCCAGGTGGCGAGCGCCACGTTGTCGCCGCCGGGCCCGGCGCGCCGCGCCGCCTCGCGGGCCGCCTCGGTGGTCGCGGTGCCCAGATCGGGATGGTCCAGCAGTTCGACGATCGCGTCTGGCGCGAACTGTTCCCAGAAGCCGTCGGAACACAGCAGGAAGCGGGTCTGGGCGGTCACGGGCGCCGCGTCATGGTCGACCCGTATGGGGTCGACCACGCCTAGACCCTGCAGCAAGCGATTCTGCTCCGGGTGCGTGGCCATCTCCGCCTCGCGGATCACCCCCTGGTCGACCAGCTGCTGCACCCGTGTGTGGTCGCGCGTGCGGCCCTGCAGGCGGTCGCCCTCGATGTGATATAGGCGGCTGTCGCCGCAATGGGCCCAGCAGGCCGAGTCCGGCGTAACGTACAGGGCTACCAGTGTGGTTCCGGGACGCTGGGCTGGATCGGCGCCGCCTTGTTCCAGCAGGGCCGCATGGGTCTCGTGGAACAGGCTCTCCAGCAGGGTAGGGCCATCCGCGGTCCGCCCCGCGCAGCGATTCCACAGGCGTTCGGCCGTCGCCACGGCCGTCTGCGACGCTTGCGCCCCGCCCTCGTGGCCGCCCATGCCATCGGCCACCAGCAGCAACGCAGTTTGCCCGTCGGGACCGTGCAGCACGGTCACCGCATCCTGCTGCTCGGCGCGGCCACCTGTCTCCCTGGCGTATCCGGTTTCCATAGGCATGTAGCCCCGGTGATCCTGTACCCATGATGACCGAGATGGGCGGCCCGCGACAGCCCGGGCCGGGACCCTTTACCCGGTGGCGCCGATCCAGAACTCGATGGAGCGGCCGAGGAACTCGTCCCAGGTCATGTAGTGCGAGCCGTCACAGGAGAAGGTGAGGCTGACCATGCCATTGAACAGGTTGATGGAGGCGGAGCGCAGGTAGATGGTCTCGTCCGCGTAGCGCAAGGCCTTCAGCCCCTCCAGTACCCGGCCGACCTCTTCCTTCGGGATCAGTGCCTCCTCGGGGTACGGCTCGTGCGGAAACGCCAGGCACACGTCGGGATCGCCGAGGGATTCGTGGGTCAGGATGCGGTAGCGGTACGGGTCCTCGGTGGTCCACAGCGTGGCGCGTGAACTGGAGAAGTGGAATACCCCCTGGAACACCCCGCGCTCGGTGAACAGTTCCTCGATGATGGCCAGGGCCGTATCCATGTTCTGGTCCATCAGGCTCTCGGTACGGCTCTGCAGGAACAGCGTGCCGCGGATGGACGGATCGCCCTTGATCTGCCGCCACTCGTTCGGCTCTTCGTACAGGTCCTCGGAAAAGTCGGGCAGGTTGCGCAGGTCAAAGTCCGCTCCGAGAAAGCCCAGCGCATTGCCGTCGCTGTCGCGGACCAGCTGCAGCGCGGTCAGCGAGGGCCGCCGTCCGAGCAGGCTGATGTAGGCATCCGAAAGCAGAAAGCCCGTCGCCGGCACGACCTCCTTCATGTACGGGCGTTGTGACCGGTCGCGCCCGAAATGCTCCGGCAGTACGCCGCTGCGCGAGATGTTGTCGGAGAGCTGGATGCCCCGGGTATTCAGGGCATAGACGAACGTGGCCTCCGGGATCTGGCGGATAGCCTCTTCCAGAATCGAGTCCAGGTCCTCGCGGCGCGGCCAGACCGCGGACAGCCGACGCGCGATGTTGGCCAGAGGCTCCTGCAGCTTGTTCTCGAGGTACTCGCGCTGGTGCTCGATCGCCTTCTTCAGTTCCGTCATGGTGCGGGGTCGTCTCCTTTCGGTGCGGCGCGGATTATCCCCGATCGGGGGTTTCGTTGTCGTGAAGGGCCTCGTGGCTCCACGCGTTTGGCACTTCGCGTTGCGCAAAAGGTCCGAGCAGGAACCGTGCCGACAAACCTGATGACCGATGCCCGAAACCACAACCTCCCTTACCACCTTGACTGCCCGTGCCGCGCGCCCAGAGGATCTCGATGCCATCAACCGCCTCGTCGCCGAGGCGATTGAGGACTGGCCGTTGCCCGAACGCGTGCGCCGCCTGGCCCTGCCGGCCTACCGCTACACCGAGGCCGACCGGATGTTCCTCGACATGGTCGTGCTGGAGTGCGCAGGCGACGTGGTCGGCGTCGCGGCCTGGGAGGCGGCGGGGGCCCAAGAACTGCCGGAGGGTATACCGGATGGCCTTCTGCTCCACGGCCTCTATGTCGGGCGCGCCGCGCGCGGGCAGGGGGTGGGGCGGCAACTGGTCGAGGCCAGTCGCGCCGCCGCGAGGGAGGCCGGTGTCGCCGGGGTGCTGGTCAAGGCCCAGGCCTCCGCCGCCGGTTTCTTCGCCGCCATGGGCTTCGCCCCGGTGCCGGTCCGCGATCGCGACCGGGATTACGAACAGCGTTACTGGTGGCCGGCGAAGGGCGCGTCCTCTCCGCCCTGAGCTCAGCGCCGCGGGCGCTTGCGGTGCCACTGTCGGGCAAACAGCCCCACGATGATCGCCATGGCCAGAAGGCCCAGGCCCAGCGGCCACGCGTGTTCCGGAGCGCTCAGGAAGTGAAGCAACGAGAACCCTTCGCCATGGCCGTGCCCCGGGTGGGCCAGAGCGGGGCTGCTGGCGAGCGTGAGGACTGCGGGAATCAACGGGCGCATCGACATCGGGGGTTCCTCCTGATTGAACCGGGGGGATCACCATAACGCCCGGCGGCCGCCGCCGTCATGCGCGTGATCCCGTGTCGTCGTGAGCACTCCATCGGGCGGTTTCCGTGGTCCCTCGGCAGGCGCTGCAAACAGCGACTCAGCAGATGCGGGGCAACTGCTCGCCGGCGGGCAGGATCACCCGGCGTTCCACGCCGGTCGCGAGGCGTCGGATGACCTCGGGCTCGCCCGCCTTGGCCTGGCCGATCGCAACGGCACCGGCCGTCTCCGGTCGTGACCGCAGCACGCCCAGTGCCTGTTCGGCCGCGGGTTCCGGCACAGCAGCCAGGAAGCGGCCCTCCGAAGCGCTGTGCAGCGGGTCCAGACCGAGGATCTCGCAGGCCCCGCGCACGTCCGCGCGCACCGGGATGGCCCCATCGTCCAGAACCAGGCGGCAGCCGGAGGCGTGGGCCAGTTCCTGCAGCGCGGCCACCGTGCCGCCGCGGGTGGGGTCGCGCAGGGCATGCACGGGCACATCGGCTGCCAGCAGCGCGGCCACTGCCCCGGCGACCGGGGCGCTGTCGCTGGGGATCGGTGGGTCCAGCCCCAGGCCCTCGCGCGCGGCCAGGATGGCGACGCCATGCCGGCCCAGGTCACCGCTGGCCAGCAGCATGTCGCCCGGCCGGATCGTATCCGGCGCGATCCGCACCCCCTCCGGCACGATGCCCACCCCGCTGGTATTGAGGTAGGCCCCGTCGCCGCGCCCGGCCTCCACCACCTTGGTATCGCCGGCCACGACCCGGACGCCGCATTCTTCGGCGGCCGCGCTTACGGAGGCGAGGATGCGCCGCAGGTCCTCCAGGGGCAGCCCCTCCTCGAGGATCAGCCCCAGCGTCAGCCACAGCGGCCGAGCCCCGGCCATTGCCAGGTCGTTGACCGTGCCGTGTACCGCGAGGCGGCCAATGTCGCCGCCGGGGAAGAACAGGGGGCGCACCACGAAGCTGTCGGTGGTCATGGCCAGGCGTCCGTCCGGTGCGTCGAACACGGCCGCATCGGGGGCGCCGCGAGCGGACGTGCCCAGCGCCGGGAGGATCACCTCGTCCAGCAGCTTGGCCTGCAGGCGGCCCCCACCGCCATGCGCGAGGCGGACCACCTCCGTGGTCATGCCCCGCCCCGGTAGTGCAGGTAGGCGGCGCAGGCTCCCTCGGAGGACACCATCGGCGCGCCCAGCGGGGTGTCCGGGGTGCACTCGCGGCCGAAGGCGGGGCAGTCGGTCGGGCGGCGCAGCCCGCGCAGTACCTCGCCGGCGATGCAGGGCCCGTCCGCGCCGGTCGCGGGGGCCGTGATCCCGAAACGCGCGACGGCATCGAAGCGGGCGTAGGCCGGGCGCAGGCCCAGTCCGCTGGCGGGCAGGCGGCCCATGCCGCGCCATTCGCGTTCCACCGGCTCGAATACGCGGGCGACGGCATCGCGCGCGGCCGCGTTGCCGTCGTCGCGGGCGGCCCGGTCGTAGCGATTCTCGACGCGGGCCACGCCGCGTTCCAGTTGTTCCACGCAGGCCCGGATGCCGGCCAGCAGATCCACCGGCTCGAAACCCGTCACCACGATGGGCACCCGGAAATGCTCGGCGATTGCCTGATAGGCCGCCGCCCCCTCCACGGTGCAGACATGCCCGGCGGCCAGGAACCCCTGGATACGGTGGTCCGGGTCCGTCAGCAGGGCCTCCATCGCCGGCGGTACCAGCGAGTGCGAGACCAGCAGCGACAGGTTGGACAGCCCCAGGGCCTCGGCCTGCAGTACCGCGATCGCGGCGGCCGGGGCGGTGGTCTCGAAGCCCACCGCCAGCAGCACCACCTCGCGCTGCGGGTGATCGCGCGCCAGGGCGACCGCATCCAGCGGCGAGTAGATCACGCGCACATCCCCGCCGGCCGCGCGCGCGGCGTTTAGGTCGCCCAGCGCACCGGGCACACGCAGCATGTCGCCGAAGGTGCACAGCATCACCTCCCGGCGGCGGGTCAGCAGTACGGCCTGGTCCAGGGCCTCGGTCGGGGTCACGCAGACCGGGCAGCCGGGCCCGTGGAGCAGTTCGACCGAGCCCGCCAGCAGGTCGTCCAGCCCGTGGCGCAAGATCGCGTGGGTCTGGCCGCCGCAGACCTCCATCAGCGTCCAGCGCCGGGTGCAGGCCGCCCGAATCGCGTCGACCTGTTGCAGGATCAGCGCCGGATCGCGGTATTCGTCGAGGTGCCTCACGGGCCCTCCGGGGCGGGCGGCTCGTGCTCGGGAATCGCGCGCAGTGCGGCCAGCGTGCGCTCGGCCGCGGCCTCGTCGATGGTGGCGATCGCGATGCCGGCATGCACCAGCACGTAGTCGCCGGGCCCGGCCTCCGGGGTGCAGGCCAGCGAGACCGTGCGCGCCACGCCGCCGAACCGGACCTGTGCCTGGCGGAACAGCGGATCGTCGCCCTCTACCGAGTCGATAAGGCCGGGGATCGCAAGGCACATGGGTCAGTCTCCTCCTTCCGGTCGGGCCGGGTGTGCGGCGTGGCGTGCGACCACCGCCTGGCCCAGGGCCAGTCCGCCATCGTTGGGCGGCACGGCCCGTGGCCACAGCGGGCGAAAGCCGGCGTCGCGCAGGGCCGCCACGCAGCATCGCAGCAGATGCCGATTCTGGAAGCATCCGCCGGTCAATGCCACGGTCTCGCGTTCGCTCGCCCGTGCGGCGGCCACCGCGAACCGCGCCAGTGCGCTATGCAGCCTTGCGGCAATCGCCCCGGGAGTGGCACCGCCCGCCTGCGCCGCCAGCAGGGCGGTGATCAGCGGGCCCCAGTCCGCATGCCAGGGCATCGCGTTCTCCAGCTCGAGATCCGGGGCATCCACCACGCCCGGCGCGGCCTCCGCCGCCTGCTGCACCAGCATCGCGGCCTGCCCCTCGAAGCCGGCACCGGTGCGCAGCCCGGTCAGGGCCGCCACCGCATCGAACAGCCGCCCGACGCTGCTGGTCCAGGGCGCGTTGACGCCGCGATCCAGGGCGCGGAGCAGCGCTGGCCACTCGGCATCGTCGAACAGGGCCCGGGCCGGGCTGGCCGCCAGGGCCGCCGTATCGCCCGCGAAGTGTGCATGCAGCAGCCCCAGCAGCGCGCG
Source organism: Thioalkalivibrio sp. ALE22 (assembly GCF_000381445.1). Lineage (NCBI taxonomy): Bacteria > Pseudomonadati > Pseudomonadota > Gammaproteobacteria > Chromatiales > Ectothiorhodospiraceae > Thioalkalivibrio > Thioalkalivibrio sp. ALE22. Next base: position 36,443 of record NZ_KB906499.1, on the reverse strand, counting down.
TCGCGGCTCGCGGATCGCGGCCTCGCCCCCCGGCAGTCGGAACGGGCGCAGATGGCCCGCACGCTGCCAGTCACCGTCGGCGTCCACGGTCAGGCACTCGCCCCCCCAGAGCGTCCCGTCCGTACCCAGCCCCGCGCCGTCCCAGACCAGCGCCAGGACCGGGTCCTGCACCCCGTGCTCGGCCAGACAGGCCGCGGCATGGGCGTGGTGGTGCTGCACGGGGAAGACCGGCACGCCCGGGCGCTCGGCGAGTGTGGTAGAGGCATAGTCCGGGTGTCGGTCGCAGGTGATGCGCTCGGTCTGCACGCCGCAGAGCCCGGCCAGCGCGCGGGCCTCGCTGTCGAGGCGGCGCAGGGCCGGGTCGCTGTCGAGGTCGCCGACGTGGGCGCCGACCACGACCTCGCGGTTCAGGGCCAGCGCCGGTGCCGCCTTGAGGTGGCCGCCCAGCGCCAGCGTGACCGGCCCGGGCTGCGGCAGCGGGATGCGCAGGGGCATGGTTCCCCGCCCCAGGCGCAGACACTGCGGCTGCCCGGCCACGATCTGGAACACGCTGTCGTCCAGCGGCCGCGCAATCGGTCGGTCGTGATCGAGGATGGCATCCGCGATCCCGCCCAGCCGGGCCACCGCCTCCTCGCCGTCGATACAAAGCGGTTCGCCGCTGCGGTTGCCGGAGGTGCAGACCAGCGGGATCGCGAGTGCGTCCAGCAGTAGCTGGTGCAGGGGCGTGGCCGCCCGCATCAGCCCGAGGCGGTTCAGCCCGGGGGCGATGTTCCCGGCCAGTGGCGCGCCAATCTTGCGATCCACCAGCACGATCGGGGCCTCCGGGCTGTCCAGCAGTGCCCGTTCCGCGTCGGATACAGGGGCCAGCCGTTCCAGCCAGTGGCCGTCCGGCAGCAGCACCGCCAACGGCTTTTCCGGGCGCTGCTTGCCTGCGCGCAGGCGGATGATGGCCGCCTCGCGGGTGGCGTCCGCCAGCAGCTGGAATCCGCCCGGGCCCTTCAGGGCCAGGATCTGCCCCGCGCGCAGGGCCGCCGCCGCGGCGTCCAGTGCCGCATCCGCGGTGGCCTGTTCGGTACCGTCCGGCGCGCGCAGCACGAGCCGCGGCCCGCAGTCCGGGCAGGCCATTGCCTCGGCATGGAAGCGCCGATCCCCCGGGTTCTCGAATTCCGCCCGACAGGCCGGGCACAGCGGGAAGTCAGCCAGGGTGGTGTGGGCACGCGCCCAGGGCAGCGCGGTCGTGATGCTCCAGCGCGGGCCGCAGGCCGTGCAGGCGGTGAACGGGTAGCGGTGGCGCCGCGCCGTCGGATCGCGGATCTCGGCCAGGCAGTCGGGACAGGGGGCGCGGTCCGGGGCCAGGGCGGGGGCGCCGCCTCGGTTCGGCCCCGTAGTGAGCCGGAAGCCGGCTGCGCCGGTGGGGGTTACGGGGCTGACAGAGATGTCATTGACACGTGCGGCCACCGGCGCCTCTTGCGCCAGTGCCGAACGAAACGCATCCAGGCGAGCCGCGTCCCCCTCGACCTGGATCACCACGCCCTCGGGCGTGTTGCCGACCGTGCCGGCCAGCGCCAGCCGTTTTGCCAGCGCCGCGACGAATGGGCGAAATCCCACGCCCTGCACCCGGCCGGTGACGACCAGGCGCCAGCGCTCCCGCGCCGGGCTAAGTGTCGCGGGCGTGTTCACGCCACGTCCAGGCTCCGCAGCAGGATCTGTTGCGCCTCGGGGTGGGTCTCGTCGTCGGAGGTCTCCACCTCCAGCTCGGCGCCCTCGGCCAGCGTGCCGCGGGTGCCATCCTCGAAGTGCTCGCGAAAATGCTCCGGCGTGATGTGCGACAGCGCGCCCAGCCAGACCCGCACCCGGGTGACCCGCTCGGCTTTGTTATCCGCCGCCACCTGCTCGATCTTGCGCATCAGGTCGGCCATCAACGAAAACTCGTGCATCCGTGTTCCCCTATCCGAAAAAGCAGGCGTACTCGTCTTTCTCCACCACACTCAGCACATCCTCCAGCGAGGCCAGTTCCGGGTGTGGGTCGTAGCCGTGCCACTTCAGGTCTGCCCGTTGCCAATAGAGTTTCCAACGGCCCGATTTGCGCACGAACGTGGCCTTGAACACCGGGTGTTCCATGACCCTTGTGGGAGCATCCATCAGCGGGCGCACTTCGTACAGCACCACGCTTTGGCCTTCGAGACGCCAGACAAGGTCCAGACGGTCTCGAACATGGGCGGGTGGTCGGCGCCTTTCCATGAACCCCTCCATCCCTTTTTCAATCCGCTTGCGCTCGAATTCGCTCAGGGCCATATGTATCCGTTCTCCGTTGCTGTCGGGGCCAATCGCTGGCTAGTCGGGGTCGGCAAAGTGACGATCCCGATAGTTTAGAGTGTGTGCCACGAGACAGCGCTGCGGCGATCGTACGGGCGCGGCTGCCCGTGTTTGGCCAAGTTTCCGTAAAGCGCGGCACCCTCCCAGCGGCCGCCCCCTCGGGAGTTCCCATGCAGATTCACCTCGATACCCCGGACCTGATGACCCGCGTGCGCCTCGAATCCCGCTGGCGTTCGGCCGGGGCCACGGTCACCAGTGGCGATGGGGCCGAGCGCCCCGATCTGGTGGTGATCGACCTGGCGGCCCGCGACGTGGCCACCGTGGCCACCTGGCGCGAACGCTTTCCGGATGCCGCCATCCTGGCCTTCGGTCCGCACGTGGAAGGCGCGATGCTCAAGGCCGCCCGCCAGGCGGGTGCCGACGAGGTCGTTGTGCGCGGCAAGGTAGCCGATCGCGTGAGCCGCCGAATCGAAGGCTCCGGGTCGTCCTAACGCGCCAGTATCCATTCCGACAATGGACAGCGCGGGCGCCAGCGGCTTGGGGCGGTTGTGCCATGACCTGCGACGCGTATGCTGGCCACTGGGAACGGGGAGGGCGTTCATGCGCTGAATGAGTCTCTGTGGCTGGCCGGTCTGGTCCTGGTCTTGCCGATCGTTGCCAGCGCGGATGAGACGTAGCCGCCAGGTGGACTATCCGCCACGCGACTGACGGGGCGATTGGCGTATACGCCGACGCGCCCTTCACCATAGGACGCTATTTGTGAACCGTGGACCGATCCCTTCGTCGCGATCCTTCATCAAGCGCGGCCATGCGACGACCACGGTGGCGGCTTGTTCCGGACAACAAGAAAGGAAACGAATAATGGGCCTGGGTGTGGGACTGGTGGTGCTGGCGGCCTTCTTCTGGGGGTTGTCCGGCGGGATCGGCGGCATCCTGATGGCCGAGGGCTGGGACGCCTTCGTGGTCTCGTTCTACCGCGGTGCCATCGGCCTGCTGTTCGTGCTGATCTGGCTCGCCTGGCGTCCCGGTGGCAGCGGGCTGGGCAGCGGCAAGATGTGGTTCTGGTCGGCCGTGGCCGGGCTGGGCGTGGCCGGCAACTTCGCGTTCTACTTCCTCAGCATCGCGCATGGCAGTGTGGCGGTCGCCGCCACGTTGATGTACTGCGCCCCGGTGTTCGTCTACATCATCTCCTTCGCCCTGCGGCTGGAATCCCCGACCACGCTCAAGCTGGTGGCCATCGCGATGGTCATGGTCGGCATCGTGCTGCTGACCCAGATCTACGACACCGGAGCGGGCAATGTGACGCTGATCGGCGCCGGTGCCGGCCTGCTGGCGGGCCTGTCCTACGCGATCTTCATCTTCGGCTTCAAGTACGCCGGGCAGCACGGCAGCCCGCAGGCGATCCTGACGATTGCCTTCGGTGTGCTGGTCATCCTGCTGATGCTGCCGGGCGACAATACCCAGATGGTGGAGGTCCTGAGCACCTCCGACTGGCCGCTGTTCCTGGCCCTCGGCATCTTCGGTGCCGGGCTGTCGTTCGCCTTCTACATCAATGGCTTGCGGACTACGGCCCCCGCCGTTGCCTCGATCGTCGCGATGATCGAACCGGTCACCGCCACGCTGTTCGGCGTGGTGATCCTGCACGAAAGCCTGGCACTGGTTCAGATCATCGGCATGGCCCTGATCCTGGTCACCGTCACCGCCCTCAGCGTGTCCTCCCGCGCCACGCCGCCCCCGGTCCCCGAGCGGGGCCGCGACGCCGAGTAGCGTTGTCGCACGGAGTTCCGGATCGCCCGCGCGATCCCTCCTGCCGGGCGGCAGGCCTTTGATGCGCGGGGAGATGCCACGCCGGTCTGCAGGGCTGGTATCCTCGCAGCCTGTTGAAGGTGGCCGCTGCGGGCGGTCGCGCACGATCTTTCCGGGCTCGCCCGGACCGAGGATTCTGGAGGCTGCATGAGCAGTACGCACCGACCCACCGATATCCAGCTGCATCAGAAGTCGCGCATCCTGGAGTTGACTTACTCCGACGGTTCGCATTTCGAGCTGCCTTGCGAGTTCCTGCGCGTGTACTCGCCCTCGGCCGAGGTGCGCGGGCACGGGCCGGGCCAAGAGGTGCTGCAGGTGGACAAGGAGGACGTGAACATCACCGCGATCGAGCCGGTCGGCAACTACGCGGTGAAGCTGGTGTTCTCCGATGGTCACGACACCGGCATCTACGACTGGGACTATCTGCACAAGCTCGGCACGGAGCAGGAAAGTCTGTGGCAGGATTATCTGGATCGGCTGAAAGAGGCCGGCCACGAGCGCAAGACGCACTGACAACGGCAGCTTGATGAAAGAAGAACCCGGCAAGACCCACTTCGGCTACCAGACCGTACCCGAGTCCGAGAAGGCCTCGCGGGTCGGCGAGGTCTTCCATTCGGTCGCATCGCGCTACGACGTGATGAACGACCTGATGTCGATGGGCATCCATCGCATCTGGAAGCGCTACACCCTGGAGCGCACCGGGGTGCGCCCGGGCATGAAGATCCTCGACCTGGCCGGGGGCACCGGGGACCTGGCCGGGGCCTTCGCCCCGCGCGTCGGGCCGAAGGGGCAGATCGTGGTCTGCGACATCAACGCCTCGATGCTGGAGGCCGGGCGCGACCGCATGCTGGACGAGGGCCATGTGGGCAACCTCGACTTCGTGCAGGCGGACGCCGAACAGTTGCCCTATCCGGATGACTACTTCGACCGCGTAACCATCGCCTTCGGCCTGCGCAACGTGACCCGCAAGGAACGCGCACTGGCCGAGATGCGCCGGGTGATCAAGCCGGGCGGGCGCGTGCTGGTGCTGGAGTTCTCGCAGCCGATGGCGCCGCTGCGCCCGCTCTACGATGTCTATTCGTTCAAGATGCTGCCGCTGATGGGCAAACTGGTCGCCAACGATGCGGACAGCTACCGCTACCTGGCGGAGTCCATCCGCATGCACCCGGATCAGGAGACCCTGGCCGGGATGATGCGCGACGCCGGGCTGGAACGGGTCGAGTACGACAACCTGACCGGCGGCATCGTCGCGCTGCATCGCGGCACAAAACTGTAACGTTTTCATGGCCGAACCCTTCGCTCTGCCCAGTCCGTTCACGGCCCTGATCGAGGCCACGCTGAACGAACACCTGGCGAGCGCGCCGGAGAAGGACCGGGCGCGCCTGGCCGGGCGCGCAATCGCCATCGTGATCGAGCCCCCGGGGCTGGCCCTTTCGCTGGTCGGGGCCGCCGACCGACTGCAGGTCATCGGCGGTGTCGAGGAGCCGGTGGATGTGCAGCTGGCGGGCTCGCCCCTGTCGCTGGCCGCGGCGCTGGGCCGCGACGACCGTTCCGGGCTGACCATCACCGGTGACGCCACCGTGCTCTCCGATCTGCAGCATGCGCTGCGGGATTCCGGAATCGACTGGGAGGGGCTGTTCGAGCGCTTTGCCGGCGCCGGGGCCGCCGGACCGCTGCGCCACCTGCTCGATCAGGCCCGCGGCAGCCTGCGCCACCTCGGCCGCCGCTCCGCCGAGGATACCGCCGACTATCTGCGCGACGAGCTCGAGTGGCTGCCGGCCGGCGGGGCCTTCGAGGCCTTTGCCGAGGACGTCGCCGACCTGCGTGACGGGGTCGCCCGCCTAGATGCCCGGCTGCGCCGTCTGGAGGCACAGTCCTCCGCACCTGACGACCGGCAGTCCTGATGCGCCGCGCGCTGTACCGGGGCCTGCGGCTGTGGACCATTGCGCGGGTCCTGGTGCGCTATCGCCTCGACGTCATCCTGTTTACGCTGAAGCCGCTGCGCCCGCTCAGCTTCCTGCTCTACCTCGCGCCCTGGAACTGGTTTCGCCGTACCGAAGGCACGCGCGGCGAGCGTATCCGCCGCGCGCTGGAGGACCTGGGGCCGATCTTCATCAAGTTCGGGCAGATGCTGTCCACCCGGCGCGACCTGCTGCCGGACGACATCGCGGTGGAGCTGGCCCGGCTTCAGGACCGCGTACCCCCGTTCCCGTTCGAGCAGGCGCGCGCCCTGATCGAGTCCGAGCTGGAGCGTCCGATCGAGATCGCCTTCGCCACCTTCGAGGACACCCCGATCGCCTCGGCCTCCATCGCCCAGGTGCACGCGGCCACGCTGCAGGACGGGCGCGAGGTCGTGGTCAAGGTCGTGCGCCCTGGCATCCTCAAGACCATCCGCGCGGATCTCGAGGTGATGCACCTGATCGCGGACCTGGCCGATCGCTACTGGTCCGAGGCCAAACGCCTGCGCCCGCGCGAGGTGGTGGACGAATACGAAAAGACCGTCACCGACGAGCTGGACCTGATCCGCGAGGGTGCGAACGCCGCCGCGATCCACCGCAACTTCGAGGACAGCCACCTGCTGTACATCCCGGAGATCATCTGGGACTACACGCGCCGCAGCGTGCTGGTGATGGAGCGCATCGGCGGCATCCCGGTGGCCGACATCGCCGCGCTGCGCGAGCGGAACGTGGATCTGAAGCTGCTGGCCGAGCGCGGGGTGGAGATCTTCTTCACCCAGGTGTTTCAGCACAACTTCTTCCACGCCGACATGCACCCGGGCAACATCTTCGTCGATGCCACCCACCCGGACGATCCCACCTACCTGGCGGTGGACTTCGGCATCGTCGGTTCGCTTCTGGATTCCGACCAGCGCTATCTGGCGGAGAACTTCCACGCGTTCTTCAATCGTGACTACCGCCGGGTGGCGGAGTTGCACGTGGAGTCCGGCTGGGTGCCGAAGGACACCCGCGTGGACGAATTCGAGGCGGCCATCCGCACCGTCTGCGAGCCGATTTTCCAGCGCCCGCTGGACGAGATCTCGTTCGGCCAGGTCCTGCTGCGCCTGTTCCAGACCGCGCGGCGCTTCAACATGGAGGTCCAGCCACAGCTGGTGCTCTTGCAGAAGACCCTGCTGAACATTGAGGGCCTGGGCCGCCAGCTGTACCCGCAGCTGGACCTGTGGACCACCGCCAAGCCATTCATCGAGAAGTGGATGCACGAACGCATGGGCGTGCGCGCGTTCATCCGCAACGCCCAGCAGCACCTGCCGCGCCTGCTGGCGCAGCTGCCCGAGATGCCCATGCACCTGGAAAAGGCCCTGACGGTCGAAGAGCAGCGCGCCGAGCGCGACGCCGCTCTGCGCCAGCAGATCCGTGAGCTGGAGGAAGGCCTGCGCCGCCAGAACCGTCGGCGCCACGAGGCCTGGGGGGGCGCGGGACTGCTCGCCTTGGCGGGGCTGGCCACCCAGCTCGACGTGTCCACCTGGCTCGGACTGGCCTGGCCGTCCTGGCCGCTCGGCCTGGTTGGCGCCGCCATGCTGCTATTCGGGCTGCGCCCGGGCCCGTACCGCCGCCCCGTTGATCGCACCTGAACACCACAGGCAGCGTCGCCCGTTCATTCATGGGCCGTGTCGCTGCAGACAGTAGGAGGCCAGCCCTCTGGCCGATGGGGACCTGTCCAACGCCCCATCGGCCAGAGGGCTGGCCTCCTACGGGGAGCGGTCCGGCGCCCGGGGTCAGACGTCGAGGAGCAGGCGCGCCGGGTCCTCGATGGCGTCCTTGATGGCGACCAGGAACTGCACCGCATCGGCGCCATCGACCAGGCGGTGATCGTAGGATAGAGCTACGTACATCATCGGCCGGATCACCACCTCGCCGTCCACCGCGACCGGGCGCTCCTTGATGGCATGCATGCCGAGGATCGCGCTCTGTGGCGGGTTCAGGATCGGCGTGGAGAACAGCGATCCGAAGACCCCGCCGTTGGTGATCGTGAAGGTGCCCCCGCGCAGCTCGTCGATATCCAGCTTGCCATCACGGGCGCGCTCGGCGAAGTCGCGGATGCGGCGCTCGATATCGGCGATGGAGGCGTTGCCGGTGTCGCGCAGCACCGGCACCACCAGCCCGCGCGGTGACGACACCGCGATCCCGATGTCGCTGTAGTGGTGGTAGACGATCTCCTCGCCGTCCAGAGCGGCATTGATCACCGGGAAGCGCTCCAGCGCCCGCGTGGCCGCGGCCACGAACAGGCCCATGAAGCCGAGCTTGATGGAATGGCGCTTCTCGAAGGTCTCCTTGTAGCGCCCGCGCAGGGCCATCGCCGCGGACATGTCGATCTCGTTGAAGGTGGTCAGCATCGCGGTGGATTGCTTGGCCTCCAGCAGGCGCTCGGCGATGCGCGCGCGCAGCCGTGTCATGGGCACGCGCTCGATGCGCTCGGCACGGTCCGTCGGCTCGGTCGGGCGTTGCGCAGTGCGGGCGGCCGAACCGGAGTCCTCCGCCTGCGCACCCGTACGGGTCCCGGAACCCGCGGCCCGCTGGTCACGAACGCGCTCCACATCCTCGCGCTGGATGCGCCCATCTTCCCCAGTGCCCTCGACCTCCCCGGCACTGAGCCCGGCCTCCTGCAACAAGCGCCGAACGGAGGGAGAGGGCGGCGGCGCACTGCCGGCATCATCCGCGCCCGTACCGGACGCTGCGGACTCGGCAGCGGGCTGCGCGTCGGCGCGCTCCTCCTGTGCGTCGGCAGCCGGGGCGGGCTCGGCAGGCTGCCCCTGAGCCGCGGTCTTCGCCGGCTCCGGTTCGTCACCGGACTCGTCTTCCTCATCCTTTGGCGCGGCCTCGGCCGGCCCCAGATAGCCCAGCACGGCATCGGCCTTGACCACGTCGCCCTCGCTGGCGGACAGCTCCACCAGGGTGCCGGGGCCAGGCGCCGACACCTCGAGGACCACCTTGTCGGTCTCCAGCTCGGCAATGAGTTCATCGCGCTTCACGGGGTCCCCGGCCTTTTTGTGCAGGGCGATTACGGTCGCGTCGGCGACCGATTCGGGGAGTTCCGGGACCTGGATCGGGGTGCGATCGGTTGCCATCTCGCTTCCTTGTGCTGTACGTCAGTTTCGAAGATTCAGGGCGTCGGGTGCGGCGTGTCCCGCGAGCTGATGGGCCCGAACGCACGTTCGAGCAGATCCTTCAGCTGGGCCTTGTGCACCTCGGGGTAGCCGACGGCAGGGGCCGCGGCCGGGGGCCGCGCCACCGCGTGCAGGGTCTGGCCGCGTACCGCCAGCAGCGGGTTGATGCGCGGCGCGACGAACTCCAGATACCCCTGGTTCTCCGGCTCGTCCTGGACCCAGACGAACTCGTCCGCCTCCGGGTAGCGGCCCAGCAGCTCGGTCAGGCGTGCCTCGGGGAAGGGGTAGCACTGTTCCAGGCGCAGGATGGCCGTGTCCGCGTGCTCGCCCTCGGCCTGGCGGGCGGCCAGGTCGTAGAAGATGCGGCCGCTGGTGAGCAGGACGCGCTTCACCCGGTTCGGGTCGTCAATGCCGGCGTCGTCGATGACCGTCTGGTACTGGCCGCTGGCCAGGGCATCGAGGTCGGAGACCGCGTCCTTGTGTCGCAGCAGGCTCTTCGGCGTCATCACGATGAGCGGCTTGCGGTAGGGGCGCAGCATCTGGCGGCGCAGCAGGTGGAACATCTGCGCTGGCGTGGTCGGCACGCAGACCTGCATATTCTCCTGCGCCGCGAGCTGCAGGAAGCGCTCCGGGCGCGCCGAGGAGTGTTCCGGACCCTGCCCCTCGTAGCCGTGCGGCAGCAGCAGGGTCAGACCGGACAGGCGGCCCCATTTCTGCTCCCCGGAGGAGATGAACTGGTCGATTACCACCTGGGCGCCGTTCACGAAGTCGCCGAACTGCGCCTCCCAGATCACCAGGGCCTCCGGGGCGGCGGTGGCGTAACCATATTCGAAGGCCAGCACGCCCTCCTCGGAGAGCAGCGAGTCGATTACCAGGAAGCGCGGATGGTCCGGGTCCAGACGCCGCAGCGGCACGATGGCCTTCCCGGTCTCCTGGTCGTGCAGCACCGCATGGCGGTGGAAGAAGGTGCCCCGGCTGGAGTCCTGTCCGGAAAGGCGGATGCGGTAGCCATCCTGGATCAGCGCCCCATAGGCCAGGGTCTCGGCCGCGCCCCAGTCCAGCGGCTGTTCGCCCCGCGCCATGGCGACGCGGGCCTCCAGGATCTTCTGCACGCGGTCGTTCGGGCGAAAGCCCTCCGGCGGCGTGGACAGCTGCTCCAGGGTGCGCGCCAGACGCTCGGCGGGCGCACCGGTCTCCACGTCCTGGTCCCAGGTCTGGTTCACGTAGGGGCCCCAGTTGGTCGAAGACCCGGTATGGCCATTGCGCTCGCGCAGCAGCGACAGCGCCACCGGCTGTCCGGCATCCAGCCGGCCGCGGTAGTCCTCCAGGGCCTGGTCCTGGGCCTCTTCGGTGGTCAGGCCGTCGCGGATCAGGCGCGTGGCGTAGCGCTCGCGGGTGGTCGGCAGCTCGCGGATGCGGTGGTACATGCGCGGCTGGGTGGCGGCCGGTTCGTCGGCTTCGTTGTGCCCCTGGCGGCGATAGCAGACCAGGTCGATCACCACGTCCTTGCCGAAGCGCATGCGGTAGTCCAGCGCGATCTGGGTGACAAACACCACGGCCTCGGGGTCGTCGCCGTTCACGTGCAGGATGGGCGCATTCACCATCTTGGCCACATCGGTCGCGTAATGGGTCGAACGTGCGTCTTTCAGGGTCGATGTCGTGAACCCAATCTGGTTGTTCACCACCACGTGCACGGTGCCCTTGGTGGAGAACCCCCGGGTCTGGGACATGTTCAGGGTCTCCATGACCACGCCCTGCCCGGCGAACGCGGCATCGCCATGGATCACCACCGGCATCACGCGGTTGCCCTTGCGATCGCCAACGCGGACCTGGCGCGCGCGCACCGAGCCCTCGACTACCGGGGTGACGATCTCCAGATGCGACGGATTGAAGGCGAGCGCCAGGTGAACCGGCCCGCCCGGGGTATCCAGATCCGACGAGAACCCCATGTGGTACTTCACGTCCCCGGTACCGCGATCGTCACGCGGCCGGCCCTCGAATTCGTTGGCCAGTTCTTCCGGCGACTTGCCGAACAGGTTGACCAGCACGTTCAGGCGCCCGCGATGGGCCATGCCGACCACGAGTTCGTGCAGCCCACGCGCGCCGCCGCGCTGAACCAGGGCATTCAGCAGCGGGATCAGGCTCTCCGCGCCCTCCAGCGAGAAACGCTTCTGTCCGACATAGCGTCGGTGCAGGTAGCGCTCCAGGCCCTCGGCCGCGGTGAGACGCTCGAGGATGGCCAGGCGCGTCTCGTCGTCGAAGCCGAACCGGCCATGCGCGGACTCCAGGCGTTCCTGCAGCCAGCGCTTCTCGTCGGTGGCCATCAGGTGCATGTATTCCGCGCCGATACTGGCGCAGTAGGTCTCCTTCAGGACCCGCTCGATGGTATCCAGTGAGACGCGCCCCTCGATAAACAGGGAACCCGGATCGAAGGTGATGTCCGGGCCGACCTGGTCCAGCCCGTGATGCTCGCGGCTCAGCTCGCGCGGCGGCTCGGGGGACTCGCGTTCCAGCGGGTCGAGGCGGGCGCCGAAGTGCCCGAGATAGCGGTAGGCGTTGATGAACTGCAGCACCCGGATCTGCAGTTGTTCGTGCGCCAGGTCCGGACGGTCGGTCGAACGCCGGCGGCGTTCCGGCCGCGCCACACCTTCCAGCGAGCGAAAATAGTCGGCCCAGGCGGGCGGGACCGAATCGGGGTCCTCGCGGTAGCGCTCCAGCAGACCCTCGGCAAAGGCCAGATTGTCGGGGTGCAGTTCCTGGCCGGAGACGGGGCTGTCCAGCCGGTGCCGGGATGGCATCTCGTTCATTCGCGGTCTTCCCATTCCTGATGCGACTACCCTTGTGACTCCGTCGGCGTGCGAGGTTCCTTGCAGGCACCCTGGCGCTTCGACGCGGGCTGACTTCGAGAGTAGCGCGTTTGCCCGGCCGAAGGCACACGGCCCGCATGTGGAACGTGCGATTCCGGCCGGGTTTCCCTACCATTCGCGCATGGATGTCTCCCCCCTGCTTGATTCCCTGAACCCGGCCCAGCGCGAGGCCGTGGCCGCCCCGCCGCAGCCGCTGTTGGTACTGGCCGGCGCCGGCTCCGGCAAGACCCGCGTGCTGGTGCACCGCATCGCCTGGCTGATCGGCGTGGAGGGCGTGGCCCCGCACAGCCTGCTGGCGGTCACCTTCACCAACAAGGCGGCGGCCGAGATGCGCGGGCGCATCGAGGCGCTGCTGGGCCACCCGGCCACCGGGCTGTGGGTCGGCACCTTCCACGGCCTGGCGCACCGGCTGCTGCGCCAGCACTGGCAGGAGGCGAAACTGCCGCAGGGCTTCCAGATCCTCGACTCCGACGATCAGCTGCGCATGGTCAAGCGCGTGCTGCGCGGCCTGGAACTGGACGAGGCGCGCTGGCCGCCGAAGCAGGCGCAGTGGTACATCAACGCGCGCAAGGACGAGGGCTCGCGCCCGGAACACCTGCCGGATACCGGCGACCCCGTCGCGCGCCAGTGGGTGCGCGTCTACACCACCTACCAGCAGGCCTGCGAGCGCGCCGGCGTGGTGGACTTCGCCGAGCTGATGCTGCGCTCGCTGGAGCTGCTGCGCGACAACAAGGCGCTGCTGGAGCACTACCGCACGCGCTTTCGCCATGTGCTGGTCGACGAGTTCCAGGACACCAACGATATCCAGTACGCCTGGCTGCGCCTGCTGGCCGGCGACAGCCCCGTGTTCGCGGTCGGCGACGACGACCAGTCCATCTATGGCTGGCGCGGCGCGAAGATCGAGAACATCCAGCACTTCCAGCAGGACTACCCGGGCACCCAGGTCGTGCGCCTGGAGCAGAACTACCGTTCCAGCGCCAACATCCTGAACGCGGCCAACGCCTTGATCCGCCACAACGCCGGCCGCCTCGGCAAGGAGCTGTGGACCGAGGACAAGGAGGGCGCGCCGGTGCGCCTGTACACCGCGCTGAACGAGCAGGAAGAGGCGCGCTTTATCGCCGAGACCATCGCCCGCCATGTGGACGAGGGCGGGCTGTACCGCGAGTGCGCCGTGCTCTACCGCTCCAACGCCCAGTCGCGCGTGCTGGAAGAGACCTTCATCGGCCGGCGCATGCCCTACCGCGTCTACGGCGGCCTGCGCTTCTTCGAGCGCCAGGAGATCCGCGACGCCCTGGCCTACCTGCGCCTGGCCGGCAACGGCGATGACGACGCCGCGTTCCTGCGCGTGGTCAACCAGCCGCCGCGCGGGATCGGCGAAAAGACCCTGGAGGGCCTGCGCCAGGCGGCCCAGGCGGCGGACACCAGCCTGCTTCAGGCGGCGGCCCACGCGGTGGATGCCGACGCCCTGCCCGGGCGCGCGCGCAACGCGGTCGCCGGGTTCGTGCAGCTGGTCCGCGATCTGCAGCAGGAGCTCCCGCGCCAGCCGCTGGCGGACCAGGTGGAGCAGGCGATCGAACGCGCCCAGCTGCGCGAGCACTACAAGAAGGAGAAGGGCGAGCGCGGCGAGGCGCGCCTGGAGAACCTGGACGAACTGGTGGGGGCGGCGCGCGCCTTTGACATGGAATCCACCGCCGAGAGCGAGGAAGGCGAGGGCAATCCGCTGACCGAATTCCTCGCCCACGCGGCGCTGGAGGCCGGCGAGGGCGCGGCCGACCCGCACGAGGACGCGGTGCAGATGATGACCCTGCACTCTGCCAAGGGCCTGGAGTTCCCGCTGGTGTTCCTGACCGGCATGGAGGAGGGCCTGTTCCCCAACGCGCGCTCGTTGGAGGAGCCGGGCCGGCTGGAGGAGGAGCGCCGCCTGGCCTACGTCGGTATGACCCGCGCCGAGAAGGAGCTGTACCTGATCCACGCCGAGACCCGTCGGTTGTACGGGCGCGAGTCCTACAACGTCGCCTCGCGCTTCATCAACGAGATCCCGGAGGACGCGCTGGAGGTGCTGCGCCCGCAGGCCTCGCCCTACGGCGCCGGACGCTTTGCGGCGGCCCGGCAGAAGACGGCGGGCTTCGGGTCCATGGATGCACAGGCCGCCGAGGCCTCCGCGGCGGGCCTGGCCATCGGCGCCCGTGTGCATCACGCGAAGTTCGGCGAGGGCCTGGTCACCCAGTTCGAGGGCTCCGGCAACTCGGCGCGGGTACAGGTGAACTTCGCCCACGCCGGCTCCAAGTGGCTGGTGCTCAGCTTCGCCAAACTGGAGGTTCTGGGTTAGGCGGAATGCCGCTTATTTCACCACGGAGAACACAGAGGCCACGGAGAAGGGCCAGGGCGATTTACAGGAAGGTGGGGAGACAGGAAGAGAAGGGCTGGATTAATAGGGCTGGCATTGTGAGCGTAGGCGGCAATCTTTTCGTTAACACTGGCGGGACTCCCAACCCGATCGCCACGTCGCTTCGCTTCTCGCGATGACGTACTCAATAGCGACACGATGCGATTCGCTGCGCTCGCCACATCCTGCCCCTCTTCGCGGGGTTTCTCCGTGTCCTCTGTGCCCTCTGTGGTGCAAACGCCCTTGATCCCCTTCGTATCTTCGTGCGCTTCGTGGTGACACAAAAAAGCCCCGCCGAGGCGGGGCTTGTGAGCATCGAGCCGAATGGCGATCACTCGATCTTGATGTAGGCGAAGCCTTCCTCGTTCTGCAGTTCGGCCACGCGCACCACGCCCGAGGGGACGAAATTCACGTGGTCGTAGATCAGATCCTCGTCGAGGCCGATCTGCGAGCGGGTGATCTCGCACAGCTCCAGTTGCACGCCATGGGTGCTTGCGAGGCTCATCAGGCGGCCGCGCAGGGTCTCGCGCTCTTCCTTCAGTTCCTCGTCGGCCTCGAACGGCGTATCGGCGAGATTGTCGTCGGTCAGGAAGCGGATGCCGTGGGCCACGAACACGATGCGCACGTCGGCGTCGATGAACTCGTTCTGGTAGTGCGTCATCATGTTATTGATGCTGGTCAGCATCGCGGAGAAGCGGCGCGGGTCGGCGAAGTCGGCGTGATAGACCACCTTGGCCTCCGGCTCGAAGGCCTTGGCCTGGGGCATGAAGGCCAGGCTCGCGACCAGCAGGGTGGCCAGCAGGAGGGCCATGCCCGCGGCGGTTGCCGAGGTGGTTTGAAGGGTCCGGGGAAAGCGGTTCATCGTGGTCTCCTTTGTATGGTGTTGTTTCTTTCTAGAGTAGACGCCCCGGAACCCCCCTGTCATTCCCGCCACGCCCCGCTCCCGGTTGACGCGCAGCCGGCCCGGCGGTATGCTCTGCCGCCTTTTCCAGAACCTAGCGATTCAACGCGAGGGAAGTACTTTGGCGAATATTGCTTCTGCCCGTAAGCGGGCCCGTCAGGCGGTCAAGAACCGCGCCCACAACATGGCGCTGCGCTCCCGTTTCCGTACGGCCATGAAGGCCGTGCTGAAGCCGCTGCACAAGGGCGATGCCCAGGCTGCCGCCGAGGCCTACAAGTCGGCCGTGCCGGTGATCGACAAGACCGTGAGCAAGGGCCTGATCCACAAGAACAAGGCGGCCCGTCACAAGAGCCGTCTGAACGCCCGCATCCGCGACCTGGCCCAGGGCTAAGCCCCCGGGCATCTGGCCGGCCTCGCGCCGGCCGCGGATAGCTGAATCGCGAAGCCGCGCCCCGCAAACGGGCGCGGCTTTTTGCGTGGGTGGCATTCGGCGCGCCCCTGAACGTATTCCTCGCCGCTATCCCCCGTCATCGCGAGTCGCACAGCGACGTGGCGAGCTCTCGGGGTACCCCGCGACCGCCGCGTTCCTTCCACAATGAGGGTTACCGGGGCTGAAAGACGCGCGCCTCGCCCTCACCGCGCGGGTCGGAGGCGGCCTCCAGACGGTCGGCCTCGGGCTCCCACAGGATGGCGTGCATGTCGCCGAACGGGCGGACCTGAGGCACCAGCTGGTGCCCGCGCGCGACCAGCTGGCCGCGCAACTCGGCATCAAAGGCGCCGGTCTCGTGCTCGACCCGGTCCGGCAGGTACTGGTGGTGATAGCGCGGAGCCGCCACCACATCCTCGATGGACTGTCCCTCGAGCACCCCGAGGATGCCGTGCAGCACCATGGTGATGATACGGCTGCCCCCGGGCGTCCCCAGGATCGCCACCCGCTCGCCGGTGTCGACGAAGGTCGGGCTCATGCTCGACAGCGGCCGGCGCTGCGGCGCGATGGCGTTGGCCTCGAAGCCGACCAGGCCGTAGGCGTTGGGTTCGCCCGGTTTCGCCGAGAAGTCGTCCATCTCGTTGTTCAGGAGCACACCGGTGCCGGGCACCACATAGCCGGCGCCGAAGGGGTAGTTGAGGGTCAGGGTGGCCGCGACGCGGTTGCCCTCGGCATCGATCACGGAGAAATGCGTCGTCTGGCGGCTCTCGGTGGCGGCGGCCTCCGGGTGGTCGGCCTGCGGATCCACCGACAGCGGCAGGTAGCGGCTGGGGGTGGCCGTGTCCGGATGGATCGTGGCGCGCAGTCCGGCGGCGTAGTCGCGCGACAACAACCGCTCCAGCGGCATCTCGACATGATCCGGATCGCCCAGATACTCGGCCCGGTCGCGGTACGCGCGGCGCATGGCCTCGATGGTCAGATGGGCGCGCATGTCCGGCGCCAGTGCCTCGAGGTCATAGAATGAAAGGATGTTCAGGATCTGCCCCAGTGCCACCCCCCCGGAGGATGGCGGGGATGCCGTGGTGATCTCGGCCCCGTGGTAGTCGAGTCGGATCGGGTCGCGCTCGACCACCGCGTAACCGGCGAGGTCGTCCAGCGTCCAGATCCCGCCCGCCTCGCGCACCCCCGCGACCAGCAGCTCGGCCAGTTCGCCGGTATAGAACCCGTCGCGGCCGGCGTCCGCCAGGCGCCGCAGGGTCGCGGCCAGATCCGGCTGGCGCAGGGGCGCCCCTTCGTCCGGCAGCTGGCCGTCGTCCAGGTAGATGTCGCGCGCGTCTGCCCCGTCGCGCAGGGCCTGGTGGCGGAACCCCGCCATCTGCCGATAGCGACCGCTGACGGGCACGCCATCCTCGGCCAGACGGATCGCCGGGGCCAGGCTGTCCGCCAGGGACAGACGCCCGTAGTTCCGCGCGAGGTGATCGAGGCCGGCCGGCATGCCGGGGATGCCCGCCGCCAGCACGCCGTCCAGCGACAGTCCGTCGACCACCTCGCCTTCCGCATCCAGGTACATGTCGCGATGCGCCGCGGCCGGGGCGGTCTCGCGGGCGTCGACCATCACGCTGCGGTTTGAGTCGGCCTCGTACAGCAGGAAGAACCCGCCGCCCCCGAGGCCGGAGCCATAGGGTTCGGCCACGCCCAGCGCGGCGGTGATGGCCACGGCGGCGTCGAAGGCATTGCCGCCGTCGCGCAGCACGGCCTCGCCGGCCTCGCTGGCCGCGGGGTGGGCAGTGGCCACCGCATGCTGCCCAGGCCCGGCCCAGGCCAGCGGGGCGGCCAGTGCCAGGATGACAAGGACGGCGCCGCGCAGGAGGGGTCGATGCCAGTCCACGAGGTTGCCTACTTCGCGGCCATCAGGGCTTCATACTTGGCCTGGAGCTGTTCGCGGGTCTCCTTGTGATCCGGGTCCAGCGGGATGCAGTCGACCGGGCAGACATCCTGGCACTGCGGCTCGTCGAAGTGCCCGACACATTCCGTGCACAGATTGGGGTCGATCTCGTAGATCTCGTCACCCGGGTAGATGGCCTCGTTCGGGCACTCGGGCTCGCAGACATCGCAGTTGATGCATTCGTCGGTGATCATCAGGGCCATGGGCCAATCCTCGTATCCAGTCGCAGGGCCCGGCAGCTAGCGCTCCAGGCCGTTTTGTTCGGCCAGCATGCGCGCCACGCCGGGGCTCACGAATTTTGAGACGTCGCCGCCCAGACGGGCGATTTCCCGTACCAGACTCGAGGAGACGAAGCTGTATTCCTCGGCCGGTGTCAGGAACAGGGTTTCGACCTCCGGCGCCAGCTGGCGGTTCATCGCCGCCAGCTGGAATTCGTGTTCGAAGTCGGACACCGCCCGCAAACCGCGCAGGATCACGTTGGCGCGCTGGGCGTGGACAAAATGCGCCAGCAGTACGTTGAACCCCTGCACCTCGACGCCGGGGATTTCGCCCACGGCCTCGCGGGCCAGGGCCACGCGCGTCTCCAGCGGGAAGGCCGGGCCCTTGTTGGGATTGGCGGCCACCGCGATCACCACGCGATCGAACAGGCGGGCGGCCCGGCGCACGATATCGGTGTGACCATGCGTGATGGGATCGAAGGTGCCGGGGTAGATAGCGGTAACGGACATGGGCGAAAGGCCGGCCGGGAAAGCCCCCATTAGACCCCAAGCACCGCAAGCAGACAAAATGCGCCCGCCGCACCGCAACCAGGGAATGCCCCATGAGTGACGACTACCGCCCTCCGCTTGCCGACTACTGGGATCAGCTCGAGTCCCGCTACGGTGGCGGCTTCAATTTTCACCAGATCTCGCGCGACGAACTGGCGCAACTGGTGGAACACCTGCGCCACGCCGTGAAGGAAGACCCGCAGGTCACGGACGTCGAGAAACAGAACCTGGGCCTGGTCCTCAAGCACGCTGAACAGACGCTCGAGAAGCGCAAGTAGGCGCGCCGCACACGCCCCGGCCGGAGAGGACCGGCGTGCGCCGCGCAAGCGTGCACCCGCCTAATGGCGCTCCGCTAAAGCCGCGGAGTCCATCGTCGCGGCACAAGGCGGCAGGGCGCGGCATTCGGCCCCCGTGTCCGGCGCATCCGCCGCCGCACCGAGGGTGCGAGCGTAGCTGCCCGGCCCCGCCAGACCGGCCGCGCAGCTTGCCGCCTCGCGCGCCTGCTCACCGCACTCGCGGGCGATCAGTACATGCGCCAGGTTGTTCCACCCTTCGTGACGCGCCGGATCACGCTCCACGAGGTTCCGCAGGGCGTCCTCGGCCGTGGTCAGGTCGCCCTGGGCAAACGCCACGTTGGCCCGGCCCACATAGGGGATGGCCTCGTCGGGCCAGCGCTCCATCGCCGTTTCATAGCCAGTGGCGGCCGCCGCGAGGCGTCCGGTCTGCTCCAGCTCGTTGACCGCTCGCAGCCAGCGCAGGGGCGTGGCCGTTGCCGGCAGGGTGTCCGGTGCCATCACCAGGAAGGCCCAGCGTTCCCCGCGGACCCAGGTCCGCTCGAAGCGGGCAAACGAGTTCACATGGCGCTGGATGGGGCCGCTGCGCAGGAAGATCTCGCGATCTTCCAGGTCATAGCCGATCACCACCGCGAAGTGCCATTCCGGGATCAGGGCCACGCCGAGGTTCTGGAACACCACCACCGGGTTGCCGGCGGCCACTTCGCGCAGGACGGTTTCCAGTTGCGGCTCGATGCGGTAGGCGACCTGGTCGCGGGCCCGCACCGCCGCGCGCATCTCGGCCTGGAGACTGCCCTCGCGGCCGGGGAGGTAGACCTCCTCGATCAGGTCATCCAGCGCGGCGTCGATGCCGCGGGCGTTCAGGGCCGTGGCCAGGGCGGCGGGGCCGCACTGGTATTGCTCCTGCGGGAAGAAGGGCGTGTCCGTCAGTTCCACGCGGGTCGGCAGGTCGGCCGGGCGCTCGCTCGCCAGGCTCGCGCTCTGCGGCGCGGTGGCGCAACCGCCCAGGGCGAATGCGCCCATCACCAGGCCGAACACAAGAACGGCGAGCCCGGAGGCTCGCCGTCGGTTCCACGATGCCATGACCGCGTCAGCGGTTGGCGCGCGCCGGACCCACGAACGAGAAGATGTCGGTCACGCCGACCGCATCGAGGATCACGAACACCACGAACACGATGGCGACCACACCGAGGGCGCTGGCGGCGCCGGCCGGGTCGGTCTCCATGTGCGCCTCCAGGCGGGCGAGTTCCTCGTCGGTCAGACGCGCCACGCGCTGCTCGGCCCGTTCGGGGTCGACCCCCATCTCGATCAACTGGGCACGGACCTCGGCGTCATTGAGCTGTTCCAGCAACTGGGCGCGGGTGTCATCCGCGCTGGCCTGCTGGATCATGCTGCCGGTGTCGAGCATGCCCACGCCGGCGAAGGCCGGGGTGGCGGGCAGCAGGGTCAGCGTCAGCGCGACCAGGAAGGCCGCAGGGGCGGACAGGACTTGGCGAAACGAAGGGACGCGCATGGACAGACTCCTCGAATGGGGACGGGGTGCATAACGCTTACGAGTGTAGCGCGCCCACGGCGCAAGGGAACCGGCCGCGAAGAAAAATCGCGGCCGGAATCACAGGCCTCAGCTTTCGTCGGGGGCGTCAACCACGTTGATCTCGTACTCCAGGACCTCGACCCCGCGCGCCCAGGCCCCACCGCACACCGAGTTGTCACGCGTGCGTTCCTGGGTCTCGCCCGGACCGAGGGTGCGCCACAGGCGGGTGGTCGTGCGGACATCGTCCTCCAACTCGCCGGGGCAGTTGTAGGCGGTCTTGGTGACGCGCACCTCCAGCCAGTCGTCGGTGTTGTTGGTCGCCCGCCATTGGCCGCGCACGTTGGCACAGCCGTATTCGCGCATGCGGTACTCGAAGGTGACCTCGTCCGGCGAGCCATCGGCCGGCGCGAAATAGGCGCCCTGCGCGGCGACCTGGCCTGGCGCCAGGAATGCGGCGGCCAGGACGCTGGCGGCCGACAGGGCAAACGTGCGGTTCAGGATTCGCGTGTACATCGTTTCCTCCATCCGGTATCCGGTGTTGGCGCCCGTCTTGCGCGGGCTTGCAGTGCTGTAGACTCCGGAACCGCCCGTTTTGTGCCGATCCCGGTTGTCCGGCGGGGTTTTTCGCCTGCCCGCCTGGATCTTGCATCCCATCCTCGCAAACCGACCTGAAACGCATATGAACGAGATCATCCCCGACTCGACCCTGACCTGCCCGGAGTGCGGCCATCAGAAGACCGAGACGATGCCCACCGATGCCTGCCAGTGGTTCTATGAGTGCACCGGCTGCGGTGCCCTGCTGAGGCCGTTGCCGGGGGATTGCTGCGTCTTCTGTTCCTACGGGTCCGTGCCCTGTCCGCCGATCCAGCAGGAGGGCCCCGGTGCTTGCTGTACCCCCGGGAGGCCTTAGGGTCCGTAGTCCGCGTATCTACTCGGTCTTCACGTCGAATGGCGGGCAGCGTTTTGGCAACAGCTCGCCGCGGATGCGCGGGTAGCAGGGCAGGCCCCGTTCGAATGGCGGGGCATCCTCGCCCTGTATCAGCGGGCGCAGGTAGTCGCGCGCGGCCTGGGTGATGCCGTAGCCATCCGGGGTGATGTAGTTGCGCGGCATGCCCTGCTCGATGTCCGCGACGGTCTCCAGCGGGGTAAAGCCGATGCTCCAGCGGTACGGCTGGTTGGAGTCCCGGCGAATGATCGGCATGAAGGCGTCCTCGCCGGCCACCACCCCCTCCACCGCCGCGCGACCGCAGGCATAGGCCTGCTCCACGTCCACCTTCGATGCGATATGGCGCGAGGCGCGCTGGATATAGTCCACCACGGCCCAGTGCAGCTTGTGGCCGGTCTTTTCGCGGATCAGTTCGGCCAGGCGCGGGGCGGCACCGCCGAGCTGGGTATAGGCGTACACGTCGTGACTCTGCGCGACCGAGAACAACTCCCCGTCCGGGTTCTTGATGCCCTCGGAGACGACCACCACGCAGTAGCCGTGGCGCTCGATGGTCCGGTTCAGGTGGTCGAGGAAGTCGTCCTGGTCGAACGGGACCTCGGCGAACAGGATCAGCATCGGCGGCTGACCGTCGAACTCCTGCGCCAGCGCCGCGGCGGCCGCCAGCCAGCCGGCATGCCGACCCATCACCTCCATCACGAACACCTTGGTGGAACTGGTGTGCATGGACTCGACGTCCAGGCTGGCCTCGCGCACTGCCGTGGCGATGAACTTGGCGGCCGAGCCGAACCCCGGGCTGGAGTCGGTCACGGCAAGGTCGTTGTCGATCGTCTTCGGCACCCCAATCGCCTTGATCGGAAAGCCCATGCGCTCGCCCATCTTTGCGATCTTCAAGGCGGTATCCATGGAGCCGCCACCGCCGTTGTAGAAGAAGGTGCCGATGTCATGGGCGCGGAAGACCTCGACCAGGCGCTCGTATTGTTGCGGGTCCTTGTCGGGGTCACCCAGATCGAAGCGGCAGGAACCGAACGCACCGCCCGGCGTATGGCGCAGGGCGGCGAGGGTCAGCGGGTCCTCCTGGTCGAGGTCGATGATCTCTTCGCGCAGCACACCCAGGATGCCGTCGCGCGCCGCATAGATCTTGCCGAAATGGGCCGGGTGGGCGCGCACCGCCTCGATCACCCCCCAGGCGCTGGCGTTGATGACGGCAGTGACTCCGCCCGACTGGGCGTACAGCGCGTTCTGCGGCATGCGAATCCTCCATTTCCTGTTGGTTCCCGAAGGCCGAGCAAACACAGTGCCAGGCCGATCACGCCACGATCAGTACCGTGGATCGGCCCCTCCGGGTGCTTTTGCTACACTATGCCGCCTTTGACACCCGGCGCGCCGGGGCCGTTCGCCCCGCGACGGGGCTGCTGTGCCCCATTTCGCGCCGTGTCGCCCGATTCACAACAGCATCAGGATTGCATCATGCATATCGGTACCACTCTGACCAACTGCATTATCGAAACCCAGCGCGGCATCCAGGGCGCGACCGGCGAATTCACCGGTCTGCTGAACGACATCTCCGTGGCGTGCAAGAAGATCTCCGACCTCGTTGACAAGGGTGATCTGGTCGGCGTGCTCGGCTCCGCCGGCTCCGAGAACGTGCAGGGCGAGACGCAGAAGAAGCTCGACATCATCACCAACGAGGTGTTCATCGAGAGCCTGAGCCACAACGGCCACGCCGCCGGCCTGGCCTCCGAGGAGATGGACGAGATCTGCGAGATGCCGGCCAACGAGCCGCGCGGCCACTACCTGGTGCTGTTCGATCCGCTGGACGGTTCCTCGAACATCGATGTGAACGTTTCGGTCGGCACGATCTTCTCCATCCTGAAGGCCCCGGAGGGCGTCACCGATCCCAAGACCGAAGACTTCCTGCAGCCGGGCACCAAGCAGGTCGCCGCCGGCTACTGCCTGTACGGCCCGTCCACCATGATGGTGATGACCACCGGCCAGGGCGTGAAGATGTTCACCCTGGACAAGGACTTCGGCGAATTCCTGCTGACCAAGGACAGCGTGCAGATCCCGGAAGACACCCAGGAGTTCGCGATCAACATGTCCAACAGCCGCTTCTGGGAGGCCCCGGTCAAGCGCTACATCGACGAATGCCTGGCCGGCAAGGAAGGCGCCCGCGGCAAGGACTTCAACATGCGCTGGGTGGCCTCCATGGTGGCCGAGGTGCATCGCATCCTGTCGCGTGGCGGGGTGTTCCTGTACCCGATGGACACGAAGATGCAAGCCAAGGGCACGGCCGGCAAGCTGCGCCTGATGTACGAGGCCAATCCGATGAGCTTCATCATCGAGCAGGCCGGCGGCGCCGCCACCACCGGCCGCGAGCGCATCATGGACATCAGCCCCGAGGGCATCCACCAGCGCGTACCGGTGGTCCTGGGCGCGAAGAACGAAGTGGAGCGCATCACCAGTTACCACAACGAGGGCTGATCCCTACGCCCTTTACAGTCCGAGGCCCGGCCCCGCAAGGCGCCGGGCCTTTTTGATGAAGGCAATCGACCATGACCGACTATCGTAGCCGGCAAGACGTCCAGCCCGGACCGCCGCCTGCACCGGGCCGGGGCGAGGCCTTTCGCTACTGGCTGAAACTCGGTTTCATTTCGTTCGGTGGCGCCGCCGGGCAGATCGGGATGATGCACGAGGATCTGGTCGAGCGGCGGCGCTGGGTCTCGGAGAAGCGTTTTCTGCACGCGCTGAACTACGCCATGGTCCTGCCGGGTCCCGAGGCACAGCAGCTGGCGACCTATCTCGGCTGGCTGTTGCACGGGACCTTGGGCGGCTTGATGGCCGGACTGCTGTTCATCCTGCCTTCGCTATTCCTGATCGCCGGGCTTTCATGGGTCTACCTGGCCTTTGGCGATGTGCCGGCGGTGGAGGCGGTGTTCTACGGCATCAAGCCGGCCGTGGTCGCGATCATTGTCTACGCCGGCTGGCGTATCGGCGGACGGGTGCTCAATAACGGCCTGCTGTGGCTAATGGCCATCGCGGCCTTCCTGGCCATCTTCGCCCTCAACGTCCCGTTCCCGTACATCATCATCACGGCGGGGATCCTCGGCTGGCTGGGCAGCCGCGTCTGGCCAGAACGCTTCCAGAACGGCGAATCTCACGGGGCCGGCAGTGTTGAGTCGCGGGGCCCGGCGGTGGTGGATGACGACACGCCACCCGCCCCCTGGATGCAGTTTCGCTGGTCGCGGGTGATTCGCTTTCTGGTGGTGGGTCTGGGGCTGTGGGCCGCCGTGTTCGGGGCCCTGCTCGCGCTGTTCGGCTGGGACGCCACGCTGACCCGCATGGGGCAATTCTTTACCCAAACGGCGCTCGTGACCTTCGGCGGGGCCTACGCGGTCCTGCCCTATGTCTACCAGGGTGGGGTGGAGACCTATGGGTGGCTGAGTCCCGCGCAGATGATCGACGGGATCGCACTGGGGGAGGCCACACCAGGGCCGCTGATCATGGTGGTCACGTTCGTGGGCTTCATTGGCGGCTGGACCCAGGCCTTCCTGGGTCCGGATCAGGTCTTTCTGGCGGCCGTGCTGGGTGCGCTGGTCGCAACCTTCTTTACCTTCCTGCCATCATTCCTGTTCATCCTGGTCGGTGCGCCGCTGGTCGAACGCACGCGCGGGGATCTGCACTTCACGGGGCCGCTGACCGGCATCACCGCCGCGGTGGTCGGGGTGATCGTGAACCTCGCGGTCTTCTTCACCTGGCACGTGCTGTGGCCCGACGGCTTTGACGGCGCCTTCGAATGGTTCTCCGCCCTGCTGGGCATCGCCGCCTTCATCGCCCTGGCCCGCTTTCGCGTCGGGATCATCCCGCTGATCCTCGTTTGTGCGGGGCTGGGGGCGGGCCTCCAGCTCGCGTTCTGATCGCGGGGAGATGCCTCAGACGACGCGGCCTTCGGGTTGCGCGTCCGGGTCCTGGTGCAGGGTGGTCAGGTTGGCGACGGTGGTGTCGGCGATGTTGGTCAGCGCCTCGTGGGTCAGGAAGGCCTGGTGGCCGGTGACCAGCACGTCGTCGCGCTGCATCAGCCGCGCGAGGCGCCGGTCCGGCAGACCGGCCAGCGACCAGTCGTGGAAGAACAGCCCCGCCTCGGCCTCGTAGACATCCAGTGCGAATCCGCCCAGCTGACCCGAGTCCAGTGCGACCTCGGCGGCATCGGTATCCACCAGCGCCCCGCGCGCCGTATTGATCAGAAAGGCCCCGCGCGGCATCCGCGCCAGGGTGTCGGCATTGATCATGTGCCGGTTCTCCGGTGTCATCGGGCAGCTCAGGCTCACCACCGAGGACGCGGCCAGCAGCGTGTCCAGGTCCTGATACTCCACCCCCGCGGCCTGCAGCTCCGCATTCGGGTACGGGTCGTGCGCGAGCACCCGGCAGCCAAAGCCGAGCATGATCCGCGCGAAGGCCTGGCCGATCCGCCCGGTGCCCACCACACCCACGGTACGCCCGACGAGATCAAAGCCCGTCAGATGGTCGAGCCGGAAATCGCCGCGTCGGGTCCGCTCCCAGGCCCGGTGCACCCGGCGGTTCAGCGTCATCAACAGGGCGACGGCATGCTCCGCGATCGCGTTCGGGGAGTAGGCCGGAACCCGCCCCACGCGCACGCCGCGCTCGCGGGCCCGCGCCACATCCAGATTGTCGTACCCGGAGCAGCGCAGCGCGATCACGTGGATGCCCTGATCCGCCAGCCCGTCAATCACCCGGCGGTGCAGGTCGTCGTTGGTGAATACGCAGACCGCATCCGCACCCCGGGCCAGGTGCGCCGTCTCCGCAGTCAGGCGCTCGGCGTACACCACCGGCACCATTTCGGCGGCCACCAGCGCCGGTATCAGGTGCTCGCGATCATGCTGCTGGGTACTGAAGACGGCGACCTTCATCGCATCCCCCGGACAGTGGTTGGGCCAAACTCCAGCATAACCGGGAAAGGTTACACCCTGATTGGCTCGCGAGTCGGGATGGCCACACTCGGTTTCGAGCCACACGTAGCGAGTTCGCTACTGCGTGTGGCAAACGCTCCGGTAGCGATTCCAGCATGTGGTCGCCACACAAGCCGCCTACACCCCTACTGCCACTGCAGGGTGCTTTCCACTGACCCCGCGCTCTTTCCGGGGGTTCAAGCTGGCTAGTTCAGACGAGGTCGCGGGGGATCCGGACATCCCAGTTGCGGGCATATACCCTGCGTTCACCCTCGTACGCATCCAGCTGTGCGTGGATCTGGAACTCGTTGGGGGTCGAGGTGAGGACCGTACGGGTCACCGTGCGCACTTCCCAGTCGCCGCGCCGGAAGCCACGTTCCCAGAGGGTTTCCCCGCGCGCGGAGTTGAAGTCGTCGCCGCGGTAGCTGTACCACTCCAGCGCCTTGCGCTGCATCTCCAGATTCAGGTCATCCAGCTGGACGGTCCCCGCGTCATTGGTAACCGCGAGGGTCGATTCGTCCTCGGCCAGGTCGCGGATCACGCGCCAGTTGTGCTGCTGGGGGGTCAGCTGGTGGACGGACGTCGAGGGTGGACCACCCTCGGGCGGCGGGAAGGTGATGCGGGCGTCGAGATCCTCCCGTCGCCCCCGCCGTGGCAGCAGCAGACGGCTTGCGCCCGCCATGATCCGCAGCCGCACCGGATGCGGCGCCGGCCATGCCAGCGGGAAATACGAAGTGGACAGCGACAAGCGAATGCGATGCCCCGCCGGGAACTGCTGGGCCACATCGTTGAACTTGATCCGGACACGGTAGGTTTTATCGGGCTCCAGCGGCTGCGGGTTCTCCGCGCCTTCGCGGTGGGTCAGGTTGAGCAGGCCGTAGGTAACACGGGTGGCCTTGTCGTCGGCCGCCACGTCGGACAGCCGCGCCGCCACCATGGCGACGGGCCGGTCGACCCGTAGCTGCAACTCCAGCACTGCGGCACCCAGGATCTCCAGCGACTCCTCCAGTGGGGCACTGGTGAATACCAGGGCACCCCCGTCCTCTTCGCGCTGGTCGTGCGGCAGGTCGGGTGTCGCTGCATACGAGCACCACTTACCGGCAAAAAGTCCCACGCTCAGCGGTGACTGCAGCGTCATCTCGCGCTCCGGAGACGCGGCCGACGCGTGTTCCAGCCGCCCCGGCCAGGCCAGGGTCAATGGCTCCATCTCGACGTTCTTCGAGGGCCAGCAGGGTTCGCCCACCCAGCGCCCCGGGCGTTCCTCGTAGCGAGTGGTCGGCGGGACGCTGTCCTGGATCCAGGCACGCAGCATCGGCTCGTCCATGATCCCGTTGTCGACGCCCTTCAGCCAGTGATCCCACCAGCGCAGGCACTCCTGCAGGAAGCCGATCGCCGGGCCGGGCACGCCCTGATGCGGGTATTTGTGGCTCCAGGGGCCGACCAGGCCCAGGCGGGGTGCCTGGAGGTTGGCCAGCAGGCGGAACACGGCGTTGGAGTAGCCATCGGCCCAGCCGCTGACGGCCATCACCGGGATCTGCACGGCGGACCAGTCCTCGCAGATCGAACCGTGCTTCCAGTAGTCGTCGCGGCGCTGGTGGCGCAGCCACTTCTCCAGCCACAGCCCGCTGCCCTCCAGGCGCTGGAACCACATCTCGCGCCAGCGCTCGCCCACGATCTCCGGATCGGGGGGCAGGGAGTTGTAGGCGAACATGGTCGAGGCCCAGGACAGATTGTCGCCCAGCAGGCAGCCACCCATGTGGTGGACATCGTCGGCGTAGCGGTCATCGGTGGAACAGACGCTGACCACCGCCTTCAGCTCCGGCGGTTGCAATGCCGCGATCTGCAGGCCGTTGAAGCCGCCCCAGGAGATGCCGATCATGCCGACGCTGCCATTGCACCAGGGCTGCTCGCCCATCCAGCGCAGGACCTCCACGCCGTCGTCGAGCTCCTGCTGCAGGTACTCGTCCTCCAGTACCCCCTCGGAGTCGCCCGATCCGCGCAGGTCCACCCGCAGACAGGCGTAGCCGTGACCGGCGAAGTAGTGGTGGATCGCGTCGTCGCGCAGGCGGGTCGAGTCGCGCCGGCGATACGGGATGTATTCCAGGATTGCGGGGACGGGCCGCTGTTCGGCGCCCTCGGGGCGCCACAGTCGGGCGGCCAGGTGCGTACCGTCGGACAGCGGGATCGGGATGTATTCCTCGATTGCCACGGGGCAGGAAAGGTCGGTGACTGTTTTCACGTCGGCACGTTCTCCTCACGGCGGGGCGTGACGGGCTCGAATGCCATGGGCAGTCGCTCCATGACGCGCACGTAGGTTCGTTCCAGGTCGGTGTGGTTCGCAGCTCCCAGAAACAGTGTCGCCACCTCGTAGGAATAGCTGTCCTGCCAGCACAGCTCCGACAGCAGCATGCCCTCCTCGACCTCGATCTGAATGACCAGTCCCGGGAACTCGGCCTCGACGGCCGCAATCTCGGATGCCGTCGGAACCCGCACGACCCGCGCGTCCTGATGCCGCCGAACCATGAACTTGGCCGCACACGCGAATTCCCCCTGGCGATGCGGCATGGCGGGCTCGCGGCCCAGTCCGAGGTCGATCATCACCTGGTGGTGGTAGCAGCCATCGACCATCCGGAACAGCGGGGCGTGGGACTTGGAGATCCGGGTATTGATCTCCAGCAGCCAGATCCGGTCCGTGGCCTCGTCCCAGTAGAACTCCATGTTGAACGGGGCGCAGTCATAGCCCACCTGGCGGATCACGCGGTCCGCGATCTCGCCCATGCGCGCCTGCACCCCATCCGGCAAGGTCGACGGATACTGGTAGCGCGAGAACGACGAGCCGGCCGCACCCTCGCGCAGGGAGTCGACCGCACCATAGATCCGGACCTCGCCCTGCCAGGCATACCCCTCCAGGGTGCACTGGCGCCCCTCCGATATCAGGGCCTCGACGATGCAGTGGTTGCCGTCGATTCCGGCCACCTCCGGCGGCAACGTCGCGTGCCCCAGGACATGGTTGAAGGGTTCGCCAAAGCGATCGATCTCCCGGCGGATCCGCTGCATGGCACGCCGGAAGTCATCCGCATCGCCGATACGAAAGCCGAGATAGGAGAGCACCGACTTCACCGGTTTGATCCAGAACGGAAAGGCCAGCGTGACCTCGCGCAGGGGATCGCTGGAAAACGGGTTGACCGCACAGAAGGCCGGGATGTTTTCGGGCACCACGCGGGCCTGTTCCAGCCGGCTCCAGTACTTGTGTTCGCACTTCAGTACGCTTTCAAGGGTCGGCCCCGGCAGGTCCGCGGCCTGTCGCAGGATGGGCAGGATCGTGCTCACCGGGAAGTCCCAGAATCCGACCACGGCATCCACCGTGCCGGGAAACCGCTGCAACCGTTCGCGACCCTCGGTCAGTATCCGTTGGATCGGAAACCGGGCACAGGGCTTGACCTCCGCGCGCGTGAAGAGCGCGTGGAAGGCATAGTCCTCCGCCCCGGGCAGGGTCCGGAGCTGGGCCAGATGAAAGTCATCCAGACCGACCACAAAGATGTTGCGCTTCACCGGCGCCCCCGAAATCGCCACTGCCACCTCCGGGCCACCGGCCGTCAAGATCGCATCACGTCTTTCCCGGAGTGTGGCACGTATCGGCGCTATTTCCAGTCCGTCACGCGCTGGATCATGGTCGGCACCTGGCGCAATATGAGTGGCACCCGGGTCGGCGGGGCCTGCTTGCCTGCCGTTCGGAGCCACTGACCGGGAGTCGCCGATGGACGTGATCTCGCCAAAAGCCGTGGATACGCTGATCCGTCTGCTGGCCGGTGATGGCTACGAGGTGGTGGGTCCGACGCGGCGCGACGGGGCGATCGTCTACGACCGCGTGCAAGGCCTGGATGACCTGCCGGCGGGCTGGGGGGACGAGCACGCCCCCGGCCACTACCGCCTGCGCGAGCGTGACGACGCGGCCCTGTTCGGCTATGTGGTCGGGCCGCACTCCTGGAAGAAATACCTGTTTCCCCCGCAGGAGACCCTGTTCCGCCTGACCCGCCAGGCGGACGGCAGCTTCACCACCGAGCCGGGCGAATCCGACGCGTCGCCGCGTGCGTTCATCGGCATGCGTGCCTGCGAGCTGGCGGCGATCGGCGTGCAGGACCGGGTGTTCCTCGGCCAGACGGTGCAGGACCGCGGCTATGCAGCGCGGCGTCGGGACGTGTTCATGGTCGCGGCCCACTGCGCCGAGCCCGGCGCCACGTGCTTCTGCGCCTCGATGGATACCGGACCGCGCGCCCGCGAGGGCTTCGACCTGGCCCTGACCGAGGTGATCGATGCCACGCAGCATTTCCTGGTCATCGAGGCGGGGAGCGAGGCGGGGCGCGCGATGTTCGAGCGGCTGGAGCCGCGCCCGGCCACGGACGCCGAGCAGGCCGCGGCCGAACAGGTGTGGGCCGAGGCCCCGGAAAAGATGGGACGGCAGATGCCCGGCGACGCGCGCGAGGTGCTGAACCGGGCCTTCGAGCACCCGCGCTGGGAGGAGACCGCCGAGCGCTGCCTGTCCTGCTCCAACTGCACCCTGGTCTGCCCCACCTGTTTCTGTTCCCAGGTCGAGGAGGTGCCCGATCTGGAAGGTCTGCGCACCGAGCGCCTGCGGCGCTGGGACTCCTGCTTCAACCAGGAACACTCGCACCTGGTCGGCGGCGCCCACCGCGACTCGGTAGCCGCGCGCTACCGCCAGTGGATCACCCACAAACTGGCCACCTGGCACGATCAGTTCGACACCTCCGGCTGTGTCGGCTGCGGACGCTGCATCACCTGGTGCCCGGTGGGGATCGACATCACCGAGGAGGTGACCGCCGTGCGCCGCGACCCGGAGGGCCGGGGATGAAGGAGCTGCTGGCCATCCTTGAGGAACAGCCGTTCTTCGAAGACATGGACGAACGGCACCGGCGCCTGCTGGCGGCCTGCGCGGCCGAACGCAGCTACGCGGCCGGGGCCATCCTGATGCGCGACCACGAACCCACCGAGACCTTCTGGCTGATCCGCGAGGGCCAAGTGGCGCTGGAGGGTCGCCTGCGCGAGGGCAATGTACCCTTTATGACCCTGGGCCCCGGCGACATCCTCGGCTGGTCCTGGCTGCTGCCGCCGTACCGCGCGAGCTACGACGCCCGCGCGACCACCGACTTGCACACCCTGCGCTTCGACGCCGGCGTGCTGCGCGAGCGCATGGAGGCCGACCCGGCGCTTGGCTATACCCTGATGAAGCACTTCGCCGCGCTGATCGTCCAGCGCCTGCAGGCCGCGCGGCTGCAGGCGCTGGACATCTACAGCCACGGAGGGCCCGGGCATGGCACCTGAGACCCTGCAGCCCCGCGCCGACAGTGACCTGCCGGAACAGGCGATGGCGCCGCAGCCCTGGCGCATCCATTCGGTGCGGCCGGATGTCGCCAGCAACGAGGTGTTCAGCTGGACGCTGTACCCCGAACCGGGAGTCGACCCGGGGCCGCTGCCGACCCCCGGGCAGTTCAACATGCTCTACCTGTTCGGCGTGGGCGAGGTGCCGATCTCGGTCTCCGCCATCACCGAGGACAGCGGCATCGTGCACACCACCCGCGCGGTGGGCAGCGTGACCCGCGCGATGCAGGATCTGGAGGCCAGTGCGGTGGTTGGCCTGCGCGGGCCGTTCGGCACGGCCTGGCCGCTGGAACAGGCGCGCGGGCGCGACCTGGTGCTGGTCGCCGGCGGCATCGGTCTGGCCCCGCTGCGTCCGGTGATCCATGCGGCGCTGGAACGGCGCGACGACTTTGGCCATGTGGTGATCTGTTACGGCGCCCGCTCGCCCGGTGACATTATCTTTCGTGACGAGCTGGAGGCCTGGGGCGCGCGCGACGACATCGATCTGCGCATCACCGTGGATCGTGGCACGGCCGCCTGGCGCGGCGATGTCGGCGTGGTCACCCAGCTGGTCGATCGTGGCGGCTTCGACCGGCGCAACACACTGGCGATGACCTGCGGCCCGGAGGTGATGATGCGCTTCACCGCGTCCTCGCTGGAGCGCCGTGGCCTGAAGCCGGAAGACATCTACGTCTCCATGGAGCGCAACATGCGCTGCGCGGTGGGCTTTTGCGGGCACTGCCAGATCGGGGCGCATTTCGTCTGCCGCGACGGCCCCGTGTTCCCCTACCCGGTGATGGAACCGGCCTTCCGGATACGCGAACTATGAGACGGGAACAACCTACCCTCGCCGTATTCAAGTTCGCCTCCTGCGACGGCTGCCAGCTCTCGCTGCTGGACTGCGAGGACGAGCTGCTGGCGGTGACCGACCGGATCCAGATCGCGCACTTCCCCGAGGCCACCCGCACCCGCATCGACGGGCCCTGGGACCTGACGCTGGTGGAG
The DNA here is from genome assembly GCF_000381445.1 of Thioalkalivibrio sp. ALE22. Lineage (NCBI taxonomy): Bacteria > Pseudomonadati > Pseudomonadota > Gammaproteobacteria > Chromatiales > Ectothiorhodospiraceae > Thioalkalivibrio > Thioalkalivibrio sp. ALE22. Next base: position 3,788 of record NZ_KB906499.1, on the reverse strand, counting down.
GGCTCGATCACCACGCCGGAGGCGGCCGAAGAGATCCGCGAGATCCGCCGCGCGTCGAAGTTCCTGGTCACCATCGGCGCCTGCGCCACCGCCGGCGGCATCCAGGCCCTGCGCAACTTCGCCGATGTCGAGGCGTTCACCCGTCAGGTCTACGCCCACCCGGAATACATCGAGACCCTGGCCACCTCGGATGCGATCAGCCAGCACGTGCCGGTGGACTTCGAGCTGCGCGGCTGCCCGATCGACAAGTACCAGCTGCTGGAGGTCATCAGCGCCTTCCTCTACGGCCGCCGCCCGCAGGTCTCCAGCGCCAGCGTCTGCGAGGAGTGCAAGCGGGCGGGGCAGGTCTGCGTGATGGTCGCCCACGGCACGCCCTGCCTCGGCCCGGTCACCCACGCCGGCTGCGGCGCGCTGTGCCCCGGCTGCCACCGCGGCTGCTACGGCTGCTTCGGCCCCAAGGAGACGCCCAACGCGCCCGGTCTGTCCGGGCAGCTGGAGGCCCTCGGCATGGAGCGCGCCACCCGCGTGCGCTTCTACCGCACCTTCAATGCCGGCGCCGACGCCTTCCGCGAGGAGAGCGAGCGCGAAGAATCAGGAAACGGACCATGAGCGAGACCCGCACCATCGAAGTCGACTACCTCGCGCGCGTGGAGGGCGAGGGCGCGATGTACGTGCGCACCGAGGGCGACCGCGTGGAGGAGGTGAAGCTGTCGATCTTCGAGGCCCCGCGCTTCTTCGAGGGCTTCCTGCGCGGACGCGACTTCCGCGAGGCCCCGGACATCACCGCGCGCATCTGCGGCATCTGCCCGATCGCCTACCAGCTGGGCGCCTCGCTGGCGATGGAGGACGTCTGCGGGGTGACCGTGGACGGCGTGCTGCAGGACCTGCGCCGGCTGGCCTACTGCGGCGAATGGATCGAGAGCCACGCCCTGCACGTGTTCATGCTGCACCTGCCGGACTTCCTCGGCTATCCCGACGCGGTCACCGCCGCGAAGGACCACCCCGACATGGTGCGCAACGGCCTGCGCATCAAGAAGATCGGCAACGCCATCCTGCGCCTTTTGGGCGGGCGCGAGATCCACCCGGTCAACCTGCGGGTCGGCGGCTTCTACCGCACGCCGACGCCTGCCGAGGTCGCCGGGCTGCGCGAGGAGCTGGCCTGGGGCCTGGAGGCGTCCTGCGAGGTCGCCGAATTCCTCGCCACCCTCGACTATCCGCACCTGGAGCGCGACTACGAGTTCGTGTCGCTGGTGCACCCGGACGAATACCCGATCACCCACGGCCGGCTCGGCTCCGGCAGCGGCCTGGACGCCGCCATCCGCGACTACGACGACGTCTTCACCGAGGAGCACGTGGCCCACTCCAACGCCCTGCACAGCCACCGTTCCGACAGCGGCGAACCGGTGTTCATGGGCCCGCTGGCGCGCTTCGCGCTGAACCGCGAACGTCTTACCCCGCGCGCCGCCGAGCTGGCCGAGCGCGCCGGGCTGGGCACGGCCTGTCGCAACCCGTTCCGCAGCATCCAGGTGCGCATGATCGAGATCGTGCTCGCCTTCGAGGAGGCCCTGCGCCTGGTCGACGGCTACCGGGCCGCACCGGCCGAACCCGCGCTGCCGGTCACCCCGCGCGCCGGCACCGGCTTCGGCGCCACCGAGGCCCCGCGCGGCATCTGCTACCACCGCTACCGCATCGACGACGCGGGCATCATCACCGACGCCAAGATCGTCCCGCCCACCTCGGTCAACCAGCCCACCATCGAGGCCGACCTGCGCGAACTGGTGCAGACCCGCCTCCACCTGCCGGACGACGAACTGCGCCACCACTGCGAGGTCGCCATCCGCAACTACGACCCCTGCATCTCCTGCGCCACCCACTTCCTCGACCTCACCGTCGACCGCCAGTAAGGCCCTGCGCGAAGGAACGCTTGACTCTACGAGAGCAAAAAACACCATTCTGGTATAATTTCTACACCATGAAGTCATTCGAGTTCGACGAACGGAAGAGTCGATCGAATCTGGAGAAACACGGCATCGACTTCGTGACCGCCCAGGCCCTCTGGCGTGACCCCGATCTGCTGGAGATCCCCGGCCGCACGGAGGACGAACCCCGCTTTCTGGTGATCGGTCGCATTGAAAGAAGGCACTGGACCGCCGTTGTCACTCACCGAGAGGCCTGCGTTCGTATCATTTCCGTACGCAGGTCGCGCAAAGAAGAGGTTGCGCTGTATGAAAGCGAAGACATTTGACGGGCGCTTTGACAGCGGAGAAGAGATGACCGATGCCCTGGACCTGTCAAGGGCCAAACGCCCGCTGCGCAAACAACGGCGGGTAAACGTGGATTTCCCGGACTGGATGATCGAGTCCCTGGACCGAGAAGCCAGCCGATTGGGCGTCACCCGTCAATCCATCATCAAGATCTGGCTGGCGGAGCGGCTGGAAACGACCACTGCTGCCCGGAAAAGCGAGGGCGCGCCGCGTTAGTCACCGCCAGGTATCGACTGGGAGCGCCCCGTGGCACGACCATCCGGACAGAACCCTCAGGAAAAACGGCTGTTTCCGGCCTCCGAGACCGAAGAGTGGCGATCGGATCTGAGCGACGAGCGCCGCGAAGAAATTGTCCAGGCGGCACGAAACACCTCCATAGCCCCGGAACGCCCGCAAAAGGCGTTGGCTACGCCTCCCGTCATGCCAATCACCGGCAAAGGGCCGTTGGTGATCGGCATTGGCAACCCCTGGCGCGGCGACGACGGCATCGGCCACGCGGTAGTCGATGCACTCGAAGGCACGGCAGGCCTCGCCACCGCGAAAAGCCACGGCGAGCCCGCCGAACTGATGGAGCTGTGGCAGGGCCACGACCCGGTGATCCTGGTCGATGCCATCGTCACCGGCGCCGCCCCCGGCACCCTCCACCGCCTGGACGCCCGCGAGCCCCTGCCGCGCGGCGCGCGCTACTCCTCCCACGGTATCGGCCTCGCCGAAGCCGTCGAACTCGCCCGCTCCCTGGGCGATCTCCCGGGCACTCTTATCGTCCACGGCATCGAGCCCGCCCGCCTCGAAAATGGTGCCGGGCTCTCACCCGAGATCTCAGCTGCCATTTTCCAGATGAGCCGGAACATCCTGAAGGAATTCACCAGGCCCCGGCCTGACGCTTCTCGCTGACCGGAACCCTATGGGGGACGGATCAGGCGGAGGATGAGGCCGGGAAGGTAAAGGACTCAGCCCGGCCGGCCCGGATGCAGTTGCTTTCGCTGGCGCCCAGGTAGAGATACCAGGTTTGCTGGGTAAGAGGTTCCGGCTGCGTGAATACTTCCGGGGCCAGGAGCGCCAGATTGGCGCCTCGCTGAGGATCGCGCACGGATTCATAACGGATGGCCTGGATACCGGCTCGTCGTGCCTCTGCGGCGAGCGCCCGGGTGGCGGTGTAGTCGTCCGGGTGGGTCCATTTGGCGTGATCCCGGTTTAGCGGCGGACGGGTGAGGTCCAGGTGTCTCGGGGTGAGCCAGGCGGTTGTGTGCGTCAAGTTGTGCAGAAGTGAGTGGGCCATGTTCGGTTGGTCGGTATGGCTCAGGCGGCCTCGGCCTGCCGGAGCAAGATCTTCTTGTGCTCTTTGAGCAGATCCATGTTCAGGTAGCGGTTGTCCTCCAGCCAGCCTTCGTGGATTTCGACGGCCAGGGCCCGCACCAGACGTAGACAGCTGTGGGTGTTGGGGAAGATCCGGACCACCCGGGTCCGGCGCCGGATCTCCTCGTTCAGCCGCTCGAGCATGTTGGTGCTCTTCATGTGCTTGTG